>DATGOE010000103.1:0-7611 GCA_035306365.1 Natronosporangium sp.
ACGTCCACGAGTCGGTCATCGGGACCCGGTTCGTGGGGCGGCTGGTGGAGACCACGACGGTGGGCGACCTGCCGGCGGTGGTGCCGACCGTGACCGGCCGGGCCTGGATCACCGGCACGGCCCAGTACATGCTCGACCCCGACGACCCCTTCCCCGAAGGTTTCCTCATCTAGTGGTTTCCTCGTGTCGTGGTTTGCAGCCGGTGGTGTGCTCGTCTCATGGTCACGGCGACCTCGGTCGAGGTCGGGACGACCTCGACCGAGGTCGCCGGCGACCGGCGAGGCACGACCCCACGGCAGGAGAGAGAGGAGCACGGTGAGCCACGATCAGGCGATCAGCCCGTACACCGGTGAGCCGGTGGGCGACCCGGTGCCTCACACCCCGGCGGCGGCGGTGGACGAGGTGTGCCGGGCGGCCGCGTCGGCGGCCCCGGCGCTGGCCGCACAGCCGCTGCCCGAACGGGCCGGCATGCTGGCGGCCGTCGCCGCGGCGCTGGAGAGGGCCCGGGACGACATCGTCGCGCTGGCGGACGCCGAGACCGGGCTGGGCACCTCGCGCCTGGGTACGGAGCTGACCCGTACCCGCGTACAGCTGGAGCTGTTCGCCGAGGTGGTGCGCGACGGCTCCTTCCTTGAGGCGATGGTCGACCCACCGGATCCGGGGGCGCTGCCGGCGCCCCGGCCGGACGTCCGGCGCATGCTGGTCCCCCTGGGACCGGTGGCGGTGTTCGCCGCCAGCAACTTCCCGCTCGCCTTCTCCGTGCCCGGTGGGGACACCGCCAGCGCGCTCGCTGCCGGCTGCCCGGTCATCGTCAAGGCGCACCCGGCGCATCCGGGCCTGTCCGACCTGTGCGGACGGATCGTCGCCGGCGCGCTGCGGGAGGCGGGCGCCCCCGCCGGCTCGTTCGCGGTGGTGCACGGCCTGGACGCGGGCCGGGCGCTCGTGACCCACCCGGCCGTGGCCGCGGTCGCGTTCACCGGGTCGGCCGCGGCCGGGCGCGCCCTGTTCGACCTGGCCTGCGGCCGGCCCGACCCGATCCCCTTCTACGGCGAGCTGGGCTCGCTCAATCCCACGGTCGTCACCCCGGGCGCGGTCGCGGCGCGGGGACCCCGGATCGCCTCCGGCTTCGTCGCCTCGTTCACGCTCGGCGCCGGGCAGTTCTGCACCAAGCCCGGGCTGCTGTTCCTGCCGGCGGGCCACGGGCTGGAGCCGGTGCTGGCCGAGCAGGTCGCCGGGGTGCGAGTCGGTCCACTGCTGTACGCGCGGCTGCGCGACGCGTACGCGCAGACGCTCGCGCGGCTGACCGCGGTGCCCGGGGTGCGGACGCTCGTGGACGCCGCGCCGCCGGACGGGGCGGGCTATCGCGCACCGGTGCGGCTGCTCGGGGTGTGCGCGGCGGACCTGTCCGCGCACGCGGACGAGCTGCTCCAGGAGTGCTTCGGACCCGCCGCGCTGGTGGTGGAGTACGCCGACGTCGCGGAGCTGGAGGCCACGCTGGCGCGACTGCCGGGCAGCCTCACCGCGACCGTCCACGCCGAGCCGGACTCCGAGCTGGAGCTCGCCCGCCGGCTGGTGGAGGTCCTCGGCCGGCGGGCGGGGCGGCTGATCTGGAACGGCTGGCCGACCGGGGTGGCGGTGACCTGGGCGATGCACCACGGCGGACCGTGGCCGGCCACGACCGCCTCGATCCACACCTCGGTCGGCGCGACCGCGGTCAGAAGGTTCCTGCGCCCAGTGGCCTACCAGGACGTTCCGGACGCGCTGCTGCCCGAGGTGTTGCGGGACGGTAACCCGCTGCGGTTGCCGCGCCGCGTCGACGGGGGACCGCCGACCACCTGACCGGCGCGGTGCCGGCACCTGACCAGATGCGGGCCACCTGACCGGCCGGTTGCGACGCCGGTCGGTCCACACCCCAGGTAAGTTCCGTCAGCTGTCGCGTGCCCGCTGTCACACCCACCGCTATGGTCGACACCAACCCGTATGCCCGCACTGTGGACCCGGGGCGGGAGGTGGTGGCCTCTGTGTCGCGACCGCGACCCAGCCGACGGCCGGGAGGAGTCGGCTCCCGGCCGCGCCGCCCCGGGGCCGGGCGTCGCGACGGACCGCAGGTGTTGGTGCGCCCGTCCCAGCAGACCGGCGGCGGTGAAGCGTGGGAACGCCGGCTCCCAGCCAAGGTGAGGTGAGTTCGTGAGACGACGAGTCGCAGTTCTCGCGGCCGCGGGTATGGTCGCGAGTCTCCTGAGCGCCGCGTCCCCCGCGTCGGCGCAAGACGCCCCCAAGCCGCTCCCGGAACCGAAGGTCCATCCGATCCAGGTCACCGGCCCGCCGGCGGAGCGGCTCAACCTGATCATCCTCGGTGACGGGTACCAGTGGGACCAGCAGAGCCTCTTCTTCGAGGACGTGGACCGCAACCTGGCCGTCATGTGGGCCACCGAACCGTTCCGCACCTACCGCAACTACATCAACGTCTACGCGGTGGAGATCGCCTCCATCGACTACGGCGTACGGTGCGACCCGGACGGTCGGGTCCGCCACCCGGACGGCACGATCCGCGACACCGGCGAGCGCGAAGGGCCGATCAACACCAAGAACACCGCGCTACGGATGATCTTCCAGAACGGGTGCAACGACCCGCTGTCACGCGGCACGGTCTACGGTCCCGCGCCGGTGAACTGCCAGGACTACGCCGAGTACTACCCGCCCGGGGTGAACCCCTGCGAGACCGGGCGGCAGGCGCACGACCGGATCCTCGACACCTACGTGGCGCCGGTGCTGGGCATCCCGCGCACCTCGCAGAACCTCCAGACGCTGGCCATCTTCAACACGTTCACCTACGGGGGCATCGGCGGCACCAACGCGACCACCTCCGGCGGGTCGCCGCAGGGTCCGCTGATCTCGCTGCACGAGCTCGGGCACTCGCTGGGCAACCTGGCCGACGAGTACCCGTACTCGTCCCGTGATGTGGTCCGCGCGTGCTACTCCGGCGGCGAGCCCGGCAGCTTCCACCACACCATCTACACCAGCGAGGAGCAGATGATCGCCGACCAGCACAAGTGGTGGCGGTGGATCGGCGAGGAGAGCCTCTCGGGCGGCCGCATCGGCCTGCACGAGGGTGGCAACTCCTTCCCGTGCGGGGTACGCCGGCCCAGTGAGCACTCGATGATGCGGTGGATCGGGTTCGACCTCGACCAGATCGGCCGGGAGCACATGGTCGCGCGCATCACCGGCATGCGCAACGCCGGGCAGATGGCCGTGCGGAACACGCCGCTGGGGACGGTGCCGCGTGACGGTGTCCTGTGGGTGGAGCCCGGACACCCGCGGTTCCACGAGATGCGGATCACGTGGCGCGTGGGCGGCCCGAACGGCACCGTGCTGGAGACGCACAACAGCACGCACCTGGACCTGGAACCGCTGGACCTGGAACCCGGCACGGTGATCCACGTGGAGGTGCGCGACCCGGTGGGACCGGACGGCATCGACTGGGTCCGCAACCCGTCGACCGGGAACAGCTCCACGAACTCCGGCTACAACGGGCCCCGGTTCGTGCAGACCCGGCAGTGGACGGTGGGCGACACCCTGGCCACGCCGACCCCGCCGGCCGCTGAGATCACCAACTCGACGCCGAACACCCAGCCGGTCGCCGGCGACGAGGTGGTCTTCGTCGAGACCAACCACCCCAGCGACCGGATCCTCGACGTGACCTGGTCGCTCAACGGGGAGGAGGTGCCCAACCCGCACAACCTCCGCACGCTCGACCTGGGCAGGCTCGACCTGCCGCCGGGCACCCACCGCCTGACGGCGACGGTGACCGACCCGGCCGACCCGAGCGTGTCCGACCGGATCGAGTGGACCATCGACAACGCGCTGCCGACCGCCCCGCGGACCCTGTCCGAGCCGCTGACGCGGTTGTCGGGCGACCTGGAGCACCTGGTGTACTTCGACGGTTGGGACATGTGGCTGGAGCCGCAGGACGACCGCACCGGCTACGACACCGAGCGGCACGTCGTCGGGCAGTTCCGGTTGAACCGGGACGGCTGGTACAACTACTTCGGGTTCCCCGAGGAGCCGATGCCCGAGTCGCCGTTCCGGTTCCGCCACTCCGGCCTGGTCGTCAAGGCGCTCACGTACGGCAACCTCGGCACCGGTGGCCTGTCCAAGGCGGCGTTCGAGCAGACCCTGCCCGACGACCACCCGTCCGGCGGGTTCATCCCGGGCTTCGGGACGCACCTGGTCGAGCACCGCGCGATCGACCCGGCCGGCAACATCGGCGAGGCCGAGGCGTACCGGGCGACCGTGCTGCCCGGGTCCATGCCCGAGTGCACGACGACCCTGACCGGTCGGCAGGTGCGCGTGGTCGCCCGCGAGGGTGTGACCTGCCTGCAGGACGCGCAGGTGAACGGCGGGGTGACCGTGCTGCCCGGCGCGTCCCTGGTGGTGCGCGACAGCTCCATCAACGGGACGCTGGTGTCGGTCGGCGCCGAGGCGGTGCAGCTGTTCGGCAGCACGGTGAACGGCGCGACCCTGATCACCGGCACGACCCGGGACGTGACGGTCGCCGGGAGCAGGTTCAACGGTGACGTCACGCTGTCGGACAACGTCCAGGTGTCGGCCAACGAGCGGTTCAGCCGGCTGGCCGGTGAGTACGGCCCGATCCTCGTCGGCAGCCGGATCACCGGTGACCTCAGCTGCACCGGCAACAGCGCCGCGGTCAAGGACTTCGGCGCGCCGAACACGGTGAACGGCGACAAGAGCGGTGACTGCGCCGATCTGTAGCGCACCGCGCTAGCCCGCGACACGGAGATGGTGGGCCGACCACCGGTCGGCCCACCATCCTTTGTGCCGTCTTTCGTGCCGGCCCGGTGCCGCGGCGGCCCCGCACGGCGGCACCGGCCGGTGCGGCACCGGGCCGATCCGCCCGCCACGGTGGCACCGACCCGGTGCGACACTGGTCCGATCCACCAGTGTCAGGATGCGACAGCTGTACATGGCGTGTGCTGTGAATACGTGAATACGCTCTGGACAGTCGGTATCCGCGGTAGTGGTGCGCCGCCGCGCCGCCCTACCGCCGATCTGCTGTATCCGGAACGGAGGACGTCGCGATGGCCAGGCGCTTGTCGGCCGCCGTGGTCGCCGGTGCACTCGTCGTGCCTGGCGTCCTCATGGCCGCGCAACCCGCGTCCGCGGACGGCGAGACGCGGGTGGATCTCTCGGTCGGGCTCTCCGACCACATCAACCTGGCGGGCACCGGACTGGTGCCGGCGGTCCTGTTGAGCACCCCGGCGCTCGACACCACCACGCTGGACCTCGACAGTGTCGGGCTCGGCACGCCCGGCACCGACGGCGCGGCGCCGGCCAGGTCACCCGACGGCACCGTCCTGGCGACGGTGACGGACGTCAACGGTGACGACCGTAGCGACCTCGTGCTGCACTTCGACAAGGCCGAGCTCATCGACGACGGCGGGCTCGGCCCGGACAGCGTCGAGCTGGTGCTGTCCGGTCAGCTGCCCGACGGTCGCGCGGTCACCGGTACCGACGCCATCGGCACCGAGGTCGCGTTCGAGATCAAGTTTGCCGAGTCGATGGAGGTCCGTGGCGCCAACGCGGCGCTGCGCAGCGCCGCCGGTGAGAGCCTGCGGCGCGTCGAGAGTGCCCTCCAGCGGCACGGGGAGGTCGTGGACCTCTCGCCCATGGTCAGTGCCGTCCCGCAGGCGGAGCTGACCGAGCTCGCCGAGGACGTGGCGGAGCGCACCGGCACCGACGTGCCGGACCTCGCGTCGTGGTACCGCCTCACCCTGCCGTCCGGTGTGGACATCGAGGCGGTGGAGGCGGAGCTGTCGGCGCTGCCGGAGGTCGTGCACGTCTACCCGGTGCCCGAGCCGGTCCCGCCGCCCTCGACGACACCGGACTTCACCGACATGCAGGGCTACCTCCGCCCGGCGCCGACGGGTATCGACGCCGACTTCAGCCGCCTGGACCCGCGGCTGCGCGGTGCCGGCATCAAGGTCGTCGACCTCGAGTACGACTGGAACCCGTTCCACGAGGACCTGCAGTGGGACTGGTCGACCGACCTGGGTGGCGAGGTGTTCCCGCGCTACACCGGTTTCGCCGACGAGCACGGCACGGCCGTGCTGGGCATCATGGGTGCGCGTGACAACGGGTACGGCATCACCGGCGGGGTGCCCGAGGCCGAGTTCTTCGGCATCTCGCCGACCGAGCAGCTGCCCAACGGGCGTACCAGGTGGAACCCGGGAGCGGCGCTGGCGTACCTGGCCGCCAGCGGCGGTCTGCAACCCGGCGACGTGGTGCTGCTGGAGCAGCAGACCACCAGCCCGCTCGGCGGCAGCCGGTACGCGCCGCTGGAGTGGATCCCGGCGGTATTCGACGCGATCCAGGTGCTGACCGGGATGGGTGTCGTCGTGGTCTCGACCGGCGGCAACGGCAACACCGACACCGACGACCCGATGTACACCCGCAACGGCATCCGCTGGTTCGACCCGGCCGTGCAGCACTCCGGGTCGATCCTGGTCGGCGCCGGGAGCAGCACCACCCACGACCGGCTCAACTTCTCCAACTACGGCACCCGGTTCGACCTGCAGGGCTGGGGACAGAACATCACCACCACGGGCGGTAACGGCAACCTCCAGGGCGGCACCGATCCCGCCAATCTCAACATCCGCTACACGCGGTCCTTCGGCGGCACGTCCGGCGCCGGTCCGATCGTGACCGTCGCCGTCGTGGCGATCCAGTCCTACCTCAAGGCCACCGGGCACGAGCCGTGGAGCAGCCAGGAGATCGTGCAGGTGTTGACGGCGACCGGGACACCCCAGGGCGAGGCCACCGCGCACGAGCACATCGGACCGCTGCCCGACCTGGAGGCCGCCCTGAAGGCCATCGAGGTCGACCCGCCGGTGAGCACCATCACCCTGCGCCACCACCGGGCCCCGTGGCTCCCGTGGGTGGCCAACCCGCTGGTCACCCTGAGCGCCGACGACGGTTGGGGCTCCGGGGTGGACCGGATCGAGTACCGCCTCGACGAGGGACCCTGGACGCCGTACACCGAACCGTTCAGGGTGTTCGGTCCGGGCACGCACACCATCGAGTACCGGGCCGTCGACGTCAACGGCAACGTCGAGGACGCCAACGTCCTGACCTTCCCCAACCCTCGGTCGCCCGGTCTGCGGTGAGGTGGTCTCCTCCAGGGTGGGCCCACCTCGGCCGTGCCGGGGTGGGCCCACCCCTGTCCGGCTCAGTCGTCGGCGGGCCGGGCGGCGCCGGCCTGCTCGATGAGGTCGAGCAGCCCGGCGAACCGGGCGGCGCCGCGCACGCCCGACGCCCACGTGCCGCACACCTCCACCAACCGGGTCTCGGGCCGCTCCAGCCAGGCGAGGATCCGGCCGGTCTCCTCCGCGGTCGCGGCCGGCAGCGGCCCGGGACCGGGCAGCACCGTCTCGCTGGCCGCCCGCACCTCTGCCAGCACCGCCCGCGGCGGCGCGCCCGGGGCGGCGTACCCGGCGCCGGCCAGCCGCCCGTACCGGACCACCGCCAGCTCCCAGCCGCCGCCCGCCGGCCGGGCGGCGCAGATCTCCCGGACCTCGGCGAGCGCCCGTAGCC
>DATGOE010000104.1:0-5905 GCA_035306365.1 Natronosporangium sp.
GCGGTACGGCGGCACCGGCCTCGGCCTGTCGATCAGTCGGGATCTCGCCGGGCTCATCGGTGGCACGATCGTCGTCTCCTCACGCCCCGGGCACGGCTCGGCGTTCACGCTCTACCTGCCCGACACCCTGGTGCCGGAGTCTGTGATCCCGGCACCGCGCGGCCCGGTCGCGCGGACCACCGACCAGCCGGCGGTGCTCCGGGAGCGGGCGCTCGGCGAGCGGGAGCAGATCCGGGTACGCAGCAACCCGTCGGTGGACCGGCTGCAGGGCGCCACCGTGCTCATCATCGACGACGACGTGCGTAACGTGTTCGCCCTGACCAGCGCGCTGGAGCTGCACGGCATCAACGTGCTCTACGCCGACAACGGGGCCGACGGGCTGCGGCTGCTGTCGGAGCATCCCGGGGTCGACGTGGTGCTCATGGACGCGATGATGCCCGACCAGGACGGCTACGAGACCACCCGGCGCATCCGCAGCGACCACCAGTTCGCCGAGCTTCCGATCATCTTCCTCACGGCGAAGGCCATGCCGGGTGACCGCGAGTCCGCCCTGGTGGCGGGGGGCAGCGACTACATCACCAAGCCGGTTGACCTGGACGAGCTGCTCGACCTGCTGGCGAGGTGGGTCCAGCCACCGGCGACCGACACCGCCGGGGAGGTCCACCGGTGACCGGCGCGGTGCCGGGCCCCCACCACCCCGCCGGTTCGGCCAAGGCGCTGCTCGTCGACGACCGCCGGGAGAATCTCACCGCGCTGGAGGCGCTGCTGCAGGGGCTCCCGGTGACCACGGTCTCGGTCACCAGCGGCGAGGCCGCCCTCAAGCAGCTGCTGCTGGCCGACTTCGCGGTCATCCTGCTGGACGTGGAGATGCCCGACATGGACGGGTTCGAGACCGCCGAGCACATCAAGTCGCGGGAGCGGACCCGCCACATCCCGATCATCTTTCTCACCGCCGCGGACCGGGACGCCCAGCTGGCCCTGCGCGGCTACGCCGCCGGGGCCGTGGACTACCTCACCAAGCCGTTCGACCCGTGGGTCCTGCGGGCGAAGGTCTCGGTCTTCGTGGAGCTGTGGGAGAAGAACCGCGAGCTGGCCGCACGGGCAGCGGCCGAACAGGAGCGCGCCGCGCGGGAGCAGCGGGTGGCCGCGCTCATCGAGCAGGCCCTGACCGCGCTGCGGGGATCCGACGGGATACGGGACGTGGGTCGGGCCATCGAGCTGCTGGAACAGGCCAGCCGGTGACCGGCCGGCCGCACCGCCTCAGTGCTGGGCGGTCTCGTTACGGATCATCAGGGCGGAACGCAGCCCGGTGATGTCGAGCACCCGCAGCAGGAAGTCGCCGACGTTGGTGAGCACCAGCACGCTCTGCGCGGTGCTCGCCTTGCGGCTGAGCACCACCAGCGTGCCCAGTCCCTGGGAGTCGCAGAAGGTGACCCCGCCGAGGTCGAGCACGATCCGGGGCGGAGGGTCGGTGAGGATGTCGTTGACCGTGTTCGACAACCGGGTCGCCGTCAGCATGTCGATCTCACCGGCGAGACTCACGACGGCCTCGCCCGGGGTCCGGTGCACCGAGATCGTCAGTTCTGGCCGCTCCACCTGGCAAGGGTAGCGCGACCGTGCCGGAATTGTATGGCCGAGGGGGAATCGCGTCCCTGGCCGGGCCCGCTGCGCCGGGCGGGCGACGGCGCTGACAGAATGGGCCGACGTGGGACCGCGGACCAACGGGGCCAGCCCCTACCCGGCCGACGCACCGGCCTCCACCGCCCTGTATGAGCGCGCCCGCGCGGTCGTCCCGGGCGGGGTCAACTCGCCCGTGCGGGCGTTCCGGGCCGTCGGGGGCACCCCGAGGTTCATGGTGCGCGGCGAGGGACCCTACCTGTACGACGTCGACGGCCGTCGCTACGTCGACCTGGTGTGCTCCTGGGGGGCGCTGTTGCACGGCCACGCCCACCCGCAGGTGGTGGCGGCGGTGAGCGCCGCCGCTGGCCGGGGCACCAGCTTCGGCATCCCCACGCCCGCCGAAGTGGACCTGGCCGCCGAGATCGTGGCCCGAACCCCGGTCGAACGGGTCCGGTTGGTCAACTCGGGCACCGAGGCGACCATGTCGGCCCTGCGCCTGGCGCGGGCGGCGACCGGCCGGCCGAAGGTGGTCAAGTTCGCCGGCTGCTACCACGGCCACGTGGACGCCCTGCTGGCCGCGGCCGGGTCGGGCGTGGCCACGCTGGGCCTGCCGGACTCGCCCGGCGTCACCGAGGCCGCCACCGGCGACACGATCGTGCTGCCGTACAACGACGTGGCCGCCGTGGAGAAGGCGTTCGCCGCGGCCGGTGACCGGATCGCCGCGGTGATCACCGAGGCGGCGGCGGGCAACATGGGGGTGGTCGCTCCCCGCGACGGCTTCAACCAGGCGCTGGCCCGCATCGCCCACGAGTACGGGGCGCTGCTCATCGTCGACGAGGTGATGACCGGGTTCCGCGCCTCGGCGGGCGGCTGGCACGCGCTCGACCCGGTCGACGCCGACCTGTGGACCTTCGGCAAGGTGATGGGCGGTGGCCTGCCCGCCGCCGCGTTCGGCGGCCGGGCCGACCTCATGGACCAGCTCGCCCCGGACGGGCCGGTCTACCAGGCCGGCACCCTGTCGGGTAACCCGCTGGCGTGCGCGGCCGGCCTGGCCACGCTGCGGCTGGCCGACGAGGCCGCCTACCGGCGGCTGGAGGCCACCGCGGCGACGGTCCAGGAGCTCGCCTCCCGCGCGCTGACCGCTGCCGGCGTCCCCCACCGGGTGTCCACGGCGGGCACCCTGTTCTCCATCTTCTTCACCGACGTCGACGTGCGCGACTACGACGGCGCGCGCACCCAGGACACCGCCGCGTTCGCCGCGTTCTTCCACACCGCCCTCGCCCACGGCGTCCACCTGCCGCCCAGCCCGTACGAGGCGTGGTTCGTCTCCACCGCGGTGGACGACGCCGCGGTGGAGCAGATCGCCGCCGCGCTGCCGGCCGCGGCCGCGGCGGCCGCCGCCGCCTCCTCCGCCGCCGCCGGGGAGACCTGATGCGTACGGTGGTCCACCTGCTACGCCACGGCGAGGTGCACAACCCGGCCGGCATCCTGTACGGGCGCCTGCCGGACTTCCACCTCTCCGAGCTGGGCGTGCAGATGGCCCAGACCGTGGCGGAGGCCCTGTCCGGGCGCGACATCGTCCACCTGGTGTCCAGCCCGATGGAGCGCGCCCGGGAGACCGCCGAGCCGCTGGCCAGGCGGTTCGGGCTGCCGGTCCACATCGACGAGCGGCTCATCGAGGGTGAGAACCGGTTCGAGGGCACGCGCTTCGGGGTGGGGGACGGCGCGCTGCGCCGGCTGCGCAACTGGTGGCTGCTGCGCGACCCGTTCACACCGTCCTGGGGGGAGCCGTACGCGCGCATCGCCGCCCGGATGCGTGAGGCGGTGTTCGCCGCCCGGGACGCCGCCGCCGGGCACGAGGCGGTGTGCGTGTCCCACCAGCTGCCGATCTGGACGCTGCGGCGGCACCTGGAGGGCCGGCGGCTGTGGCACGACCCGCGCCGGCGGCAGTGTGCGCTGGCCAGCCTGACCTCGATCGAGTTCAACGGGGACGAGGTGGCCGGGATCCGGTACGCCGAACCCGCCGCCCACCTGGTCGCGCGCTCCCCCGGAGCGGACCGGGCGAAGGGGGCGTGATGACGTCCGGGCCCCCCACCCCCCGTGGCGCCACCCGCGCCCGCCTGGACCGACCGGCGGCCGCGGTCGCCGCCGCCGTGGCGGTGCTCATCCTCGCCGTGATCGGGTACGCGGTGCTCGACCGCGAGGAGCCGCCCGCGGGTGACCCGACCGTCCGGGAGTACCCGGCCGGCCAGCGCCCGCCGCTGCCGCCGATCTCGGGGGAGACCCTCGACGGCTCCCACCTGGACCTCGCCGACCTGCGCGGCGACGTGCTGGTGATCAACGTGTGGGCGTCGTGGTGCCCGCCGTGCCGGGCGGAGACCGACGACCTGGAGGCGGTCCACCAGGCCACCCGGGACCAGCAGGTCAGCTTCGTCGGCATCAACGTGGAGGATCAGCGCGACAAGGCCACCAGCTTCCTCGCCGGCCGGGTGACCTACCCGAGCATCTTCGACCCGGGCAGCAGGTACGCGCGCGGGTTCACCGATCCTCCGGCGCCGGTCGGCCTGCCCGGTACGCTCGTCGTCGACCGGGACGGCGGGATCGCGGCGGCGATCTACCGCCCGGTGGGGCGGGAGGAGCTGGAGGCGATCGTGACCCGGCTGGCGGCGGAGGACCCGGCCGATGGGTGAGCGGTTCGCCGAGCTCGTCACCTCCGGCCCGCTGCTGGTCGGGGTGGTGGTGGCGGCGCTGGCCGGGCTGGTGAGCTTCCTGTCCCCGTGCGTGCTGCCACTGGTGCCCGGATACCTCGCCTACGTGACCGGCCTGTCCGGAGCCGACCTCGACGCCGTCCGGCCGCCGGGCGGCCGCGACGCCGCCGGTACGGCGACTCCGGCCGCGGCGACCGCGACCGGAGTCGCCACCGCACCCCGGGTCCGGGGCCGGGTGCTGGTCGGGGGCCTGCTGTTCGTGGCCGGGTTCGGGGCGGTCTTCGTCACCACCGGCGTGCTGGCCGCGGCCGCCGGCAGCGCCCTGTCCGAGCACCGGCGGCTGCTGGAGACGGGCGGCGGCATCCTCATGATCGTTTTCGGGCTGGCGCTGCTCGGGCTCGTGCCGTGCCTGCACCGGGAGGTCCGGCTGCGCTGGCTGCCCACCGCCGGCCTGGTGGGCGCACCGGTCTTCGGGGCGGTGTTCGCCCTGTCGTGGATCCCGTGCGTGGGGCCCACCCTGGCGGCGGTGCTCGCCCTGGGCGCGCTGGGTGGCGACCCCGCACGTGCCGCCGTGCTCGCGGCCGCGTACACCGCCGGCATCGGGGCGCCGTTGCTGGCGTTCGGGCTGGGGCTGCGCTGGCTCGTCGGCGCGCTCGCCGCCATCCGCCGCCACGGCGCGTGGGTGACCCGTGCCGGTGCCGCGTTGCTCATCCTGGTCGGTCTGGCGTTGCTGACCGGGGCCTGGGACGGGTTCCTGCTGTGGCTGCGCGGCCAGGTGGGCGTCGGGAGCGTGGGGATCTGATGGCCGGCCGCGCGGAACCGGTGGTGGTGTGGCTGGTGGCCCGGCTGCGCAACTCGTGGCGCCAGCTGACCAGCATGCGCACCGCGCTGGTGCTGCTGTTCCTGCTGGCGCTCGCGGCCGTGCCCGGCTCCGTCCTCCCCCAGCGGGGGATCAACCCGCAGGACGTCGACGCCTGGTTCCGCGACCACCCGCGACTGGCGCCGGTGGTGGACCGGCTGGGCGGGTTCGACGTCTACGCGTCGCCCTGGTTCTCCGCCATCTACCTGCTGCTGTTCGTGTCCCTGCTCGGCTGCATCATTCCCCGCCTGGTCGACCACGTCCGGGCGGTGAGCAGCGCCCCGGTCGACGCGCCGCGGCGCCTGTCGCGGCTGCCCCACCACGCCGGTCCCCGACCCGCCGCCGCGCCGCCGGCCGAGGTGGCCGCCGCCCTGCGGGCCGCCCTGCGGTCGCGACGCTGGCGGGCGGTCGTGCGGCAGCACCCGGACGGCACCGCCACCGTCAGCGCGGAGAAGGGCTACCTGAAGGAGACCGGCAACCTCCTCATGCACATCGCCATGGTGGTGGTGCTGGCCGGGGTCGCCCTCGGGGCCTGGTACGGCTGGCACGGCAACAAGCCGCTGGTCGCCGCCCCCGACCGGGAGTCCTGCAACATCCTGCAGCAGTACGAGGAGTACCGGCTCGGGCAGCGGGTGGACCCGGCGGACCTGCCGGACTTCTGCCTGACCCTGACCGGCGTCGAGGCGGAGTACACCGAGGACGGCCAGCCGCTGCGCTA
>DATGOE010000105.1:0-3008 GCA_035306365.1 Natronosporangium sp.
GACGACCCGGCGGACGAGCTTCTCCAGCTCGACCGCGACCACGATGCTCAGCGCCACCGGGACGAGGCGCAGCCACGCGTCCGCGCTGATCGGCTCGACCCGCAACAGCCACTGCGTGGGTGGCAGGTACAGCGCGCCCACGTGGACGGCCAACGCGGCGACCGAGGAGAGGAGCAGGAAGCGGTTGGCCAGCGGGCTGATCCGGAAGGTGGACTCGTGCTCCGCCCGGGCGTTGCCCAGGTGGAAGGCCTGGAACACGACCATCGTGGTGAGCGCCACGGTCCGCGCCTGGTCCACCGACGCGCCCTGGCCGTACCGCGCCCACCAGAACATGAGCAGCGTCCCCGCGGCCATCACCAGCCCCACCAGGCCGGTGCGCCACCACAGCACCCGGGACAGGATGCCCTCACCCGGTGGGCGGGGCCGGCGGCGCAGCACGTCCTTCTCGCCCGGCTCGAAGGCCATCGCCAGGTCCTGCAGGCCGTTGGTGACCAGGTTGAGCCACAGCAGCTGCGCGGGCAGCATGAGCAACGGCCAGCCGAGGAGCATGGCGACGAGGATCGCCACCACCGTCGCCGCTCCGGTCGAGATCAGGAAGAAGGCCGCCTTGCGGATGTTGTCGAACGCGACCCGGCCCTCCTCGACCGCGCTGGCGATCGAGACGAAGTTGTCGTCGGTGAGGACGATGTCCGCGGCCTCCCGGGCCACGTCCGTCCCGCTGCGCCCCATCGCCACCCCGATCGCGGCGGCCTTGAGCGCGGGGGCGTCGTTGACGCCGTCGCCGGTCACCGCCACCACCTCGCCGCGGCGCTTGAGGGCGTCGACGATCCGCAGCTTGTGCTCGGGCGCCGCCCGCGCGTACACGGCCACGTCGCCGACCCGCTCACCGAGCTGTTCGTCGTCCATCCGGCCGAGCTCGGCACCGGTGAGCACCTCGGCGCCGGGCTCGGCGATGCCCAGCCGGGCGGCGATGGCGCTGCCGGTGGCCGCGTGGTCACCGGTGATCATGATGACCCGGATGCCGGCCCGCTGGCAGGCCGCGACCGCCTCGGCCACACCCTCCCGGGGCGGGTCCATCATCCCCACCAGGCCGAGCAGCACCAGCCCCTCCGGCTCGGCGACGTCGTCCGGGTCGGCGGGCGGCTCCGGCAGGCGGCCGTGCGCGGTCGCGAGCACCCGCAGCCCCTGGGCGGCGAGCTCGCTGGCGGCCGCCGCCACCTGGTCGTGGTCCAGCGGCACGACGGTGCCGTCGGCGGCCAGCTGCCGGTCGCACATGGCCATGATCCGTTCCGGACCGCCCTTGGCGTACACCATGTGCTCCCCGTCGACCTCCCACACCGCCGCGGAGTAGCGGCGCTCCGGCTCAAACGGGATCTCCGCGAACAACCCGTGCTCCTCCCGCAGCTCGGCAGGGATGAGCCCGGCGTCCATGGCGGCCACGAGCAGGGCGACGTCGGTCGGGTCCCCGGTGGCGTGGATGCCGTCGCTGGTCAGGTAGGCCTGCGCCTCGTTGGTGAGCACCCCGGCCAGCAGCACCTGGTACGCCGGCGACCCCTCCTCGACCGGTCCGTCGGCGGGACGGACCTGTCCTCCCACCCACAGCTGCCGCACCCGCATCCGGTTCTCGGTCAGCGTGCCGGTCTTGTCGGAGCCGATGACGGTGGTGCTCCCGAGGGTCTCGACCGCGTTCAGGCGCCGCACGATGGCGTTGCGCCGCGCCATCCGGCGCACGCCCAGCGCCAGCGCCACGGTGACCACGACCGGCAGTCCCTCCGGGACGGCGGCCACGGCCAGGGCCACCGCGGTGCGGAACATCTGGTGCGCCTGCTCCCCGACCGCCAGCCCGACGGCGAACGCCGTCGCGGCCGAGACCGCCACGGCCAGACCGATGAGCCGGGCGAACCGGGCCATCCGCGCCTGCAGCGGGGTGACGCTGACCGGCTCGCGCCGGATCATGCCGGCGATCGCACCCAGCTCGGTGGCGGCTCCGGTGGCCACGGCCACCCCGCGGCCCCGACCGCTGGTCACCACCGCGCCGGTGTACGCCATACCGCGCCGGTCGGCCGGCTCGGTGTCCTCCGGCACCGGGGTGACCGCCTTGCGCACCGGCCGGGACTCCCCGGTCAGCAGCGACTCGTCCACCTCCAGCCCGGTCACCCGGGTGAGCCGGAGGTCGGCGGGGATCCGGGTCCCGGGCTCCAGCAGGACCAGATCCCCGGGGACGAGGTCCCGGCTGTCGACCTCCCGCTCGTGCCCGTCGCGGACCACCCGGGCGACCGACACCGCCATCTGAGCGAGGGCACGCACCGCCAGCTCGGCCCGGCGCTCCTGCGCGAACCCGATCGCCGTGTTGAGGCTGAGCGCCACGGCGATGACCGAGGCGTCGAGGAACTCCCCCAGCAGCAGGGTCACCGCCAGGGCGGCGAGGAGGATGTAGATCAACGGGCTGCGCAACTGCCGGAACAGCAGCGCCACGACGGAGGGCGGCGGCTCCTCCTCCAGCACGTTGGGGCCGTACCGCTGCCGCCTGGCGGCGACCTCGGCCGCGGTGAGCCCTCGGTCCCCGGTGCCCAGCCGGGCGACGACCTCCTCGGCCGGCAGCGCGTGCCAGGGCGCGTCCCCGGCAGGGCCGGGGCGGTCCTGGTGCCGGGCACGGTGCTCCACGGTCATCGCCCCCAGCCTCTCGACCGGCGGCCCCGGCCCGCCAGGGTCCACGGTCCTCCGGTCACCGGTAGCCGTACCGTCCGTGCAGGCGGACGAACCGGGCCGGCACGACGCGCTCCCGTTCGACCAGGCCCTCCGGGGTCCGCTCGAACGCGACCACCTCGTCCTCCCCACCCGGGCCGACCGGCTGCACCAGCCGCCCGCCCACCCGCAGCTGCTCGACCAGCGGGGACGGCACCCGCGGGAACGCGGCCGAGACCAGCACCGCGTCGTAGGGCGCCCCGTCGCTCACGCCCAGGGTGCCGTCGCCGACCACCACCCGGACGTTGTCCACGCCGGCGGCG
>DATGOE010000106.1:0-4116 GCA_035306365.1 Natronosporangium sp.
CCTCGTGGATGTTGCCGGCGATGGTGCTGGCGACGTGGCTGCCGTGCCCCTGCACGTCCTGCGCGTTCGGCGAGGACGGGTGGAAGTTCCACGCGCCGATCAGCTTGTCGTTGCAGATCGGCTCGTGGTTGGGGTGGGACGGGTCGCAGACCCCGAGGAAGTTGCCCGACCCGAACGGGTTGGTGTGCACGTACCCGTCACCGGCCGTCGCCGCGAACGACGGATGGTGCGGGTTGATACCCGTGTCGAGCAGGCCGACGATGACACCCTCGCCCCGGGTCGCCAGGTCGGCGCCGGTGTCCCCATCCCAGAAGCTGGCCGAACCGATCAGGTCGTGACTGACGTCAGTCGCCAGCTCACGCACCTCGTCCGGCACCACGGCGGCCACGCCCGGCAACGACGTCACCCGGGCCGCCTCCTCCGCGCTCAGCCGGACCGCGAAGCCGTTGATGACGTTGCGGTAGCTGAACCGCACGTCAACCGACCGCCCGAGCTCACGCTCGATCGCCCCGCGTACACCGGCCTGCCGGTCGGCCAGGTGCTCCAGGTACGCACCGCTGGCAGCGGTCGTGACGTCCAGCTTGGCGGCACCGGTCACCCGCGGACTGGTCGCCGCCAGACCCGCGACACCACCGGCGTACGTGGCCAGCGACGGCTCCTCAAGCCGGATAACGTACAGGCCGCTCGGGGACTCGGCCACGGCGCTCGCCGCCGACAGCGAAGCACCGTCCGGAATGTCCGGTGCAGCCGGAGTCAACGACGGCGACTGCGCCGCCACGGGTTGCGCCATCGCGACCACCAGACCGGTGGTCGCGACCAGTGTCGACAGTCTGAACAGGTGTTTGTGTGAACCCGGTAGGGTCCCTCCACGAGGTAGTGCCACCTCGACTCCTCCCACTGTGGGATCGACAGGGCCCCCGTGCACCTGGGTGTGACTAGGGGCAACCTATAGAGGACCCCTCCCAGTGGGCAAGATGAGCAACCGGGACAAACCCCAGTCGGGTTCCGGACAGTCATCGAGATCCAGCCCAATGCGGACAGTTTCGGGCCGGATGCGGATCGCCAGAATGTGGACGGGCGGTACCGACACGAGTGGGCACGCCGGCCGGCGACGCGGTGCCTGCGCCGGTACGGCCACGAGCCCGGGTTTGGTACGGCGATGAACCTGCCCGGGCGCGGCGATGACCGTGGACGTGGTGGGGGCGAAGGACCTGAAGGTCCTTCGCCCCCACCACGTCCACCTGGGCCGGTTGCCCGGGGCGTCACAACCCCGCGCACTGGCCCTTCGTGGGGCCGCCCACCTGGTTGGGCGTACCGTCGTTGACCGGCGGCGGCTGGTTGCCGGAGCACGACAGCGGGCCCGCGATGGTGTTGCCCGCCACCACGATCGGGGTGTCCCCGGTGGTGTTGTCGGTGAGGCTCACCGGTCCGACCACGCTGTTGCCGGAGAGCACCAGCGAGCCGGTGGTGCCGGTCACCGACACCGGACCGATGACCGCGGTGTCCCGCAGCTCCATCACTGTCGCGCCGGTGGCCGACACCGGTCCGGCCACGGACGCACCCTCGGAGACCAGCCCGGCGCCCGGTTGCACCCGGACCGGACCGACCGCCCGGGCGCCCTCGGCCAGGCAGGTGATGCCGTCGGACACCACCAGCGGGCCGAGGTGCAGGCCGGTGATGGTGGTGTCGCAGGCGACCCCCTCCAGCACGGTCAGCGTCACCGGCACGACCACCCGCGGGGTGGCCGGGTCGTTGCTGGCGATGCACAGCTCGGCGTGGTACTCGCCCGGTGCCAGGCCGGTCGAGTCGAAGGTCACGGTCGCGTCCGTGCTGCCGCCCGGAGCGGTGGTGCCGGCCGCCGGCGACACCGACAGCCACGGGACGTCGGCCTGGCCACAGACCTGGACGTACTCCACCGTGTCGACGCCGATGTAGTCGCTGTTGGCGCCGAGCGGACCGGCGTCGGTCACGAAGTACCGGAACGCCAGCCGACCGGCCACCGGCCCGTCGAGGCCGCTGATCGTCACCTCGAACCTGGTCCAGCTCGTGGGGTAGCCGCCGACCTGCAGGTCCTCGTTGATGGACAGCAGCAGCTCGGTGAAGTCACCCACGCTGTCGGGGGAGTCGCCGACGTCCACGCTGGCGCCCGCGGTGCTCATCCGCACCTCCAGCCGGTCGGGGAAGGGCCTGCCGACCGTCCGGGTCCAGAACGACAGCGTGTCGCCGTTCTGGAGCGTCAGCTCCGGTGTGATCAGCCAGTTGCTGATCACACCGGTGTCTGCGGCGTTCTGGAAGTTGGCGGCGATGTACGCGCTCTGCCCGCCCGCGTGGGCCGGGAAGATGCCTGGGTCGCCCTGGAACCAGTTGGTGAGTCCCAGCGGCTGGCTGTTGTTGATCATCGCCCACCCCTGGGCGGGCAGCAGCGAGATGTCGTCGAAGGTCTCCGAGAGCTCGGGGGTCAGCATGACCTCACCGAACGGCAGGACGGCTGCCGGCCGCCCGTGCACTTGCGACGGCGCGGCATCCGCCACGCCCGCTGGCGCACCGGGGGCGCCCGTGGCCGCCCGGTTGCCGCCCGGGCCGGACAGCGGCCCCCGCCGGAACCGTTCCGGCTGCAACCCGAACGGCACGGCCGACGCTCCGGCGTCGGCTTCGAAGATGCTCCACTCCAGCCCGCTCGTACCGGTGTTGCCGATCTGCAGCACCTGAGCGGTGACCCTGCCGGCGACCTGGGTGGCCTCCAGCGCCTCCGGGTTCACAGTGATCACCGGCACGTCCGCCACCGACAGGGTGAGCGGCACCACGACCAACGGCCGCTGCTCGTCGTTGGTCTCCAGGCACAGGTCTGTCGAGAGGACCTCACCCACGGTCAGCCCGGTCGAGTCGAACGTGACCTCGACCGCCTGCTGCTGCCCCGGCGCGACGGAGCCCGCCTGCGGCGCCACCGACAGCCACGGGGTCTCGTCCGGCGCCACGCACGACCTGCTGGTCTGACCGGTCACGCTCATGACCCAGTGCACAAGCGGGAACCCGATGTCGGCCACGTCGGTCGGCTCGGGGACGTCGCAGGGTGCCGTGCGGATGTAGGAGGGCCCGGTCTGGCCGGCACCGTTGGCGCCGAGGAAGAACTTGCCGACCCCGGCCAGGTCCGGGGAGGTGACCTCCAGCACCAGGCTGGCACCGGCCGGTACGGTCGCGGTCAACGGCACCGTCACCAGCGACAGGTTGGTCGCGGGAAGGTCGTGCTCGACCGACTCGAGGAGCTGGAAGTTGCCGTACTCGAACGGCCCGTCCGGGTCGGTCATCACGTACAGGTTGACCGTCAGCGTGTGCGGGGTGGCTTCCTCCACCCCGAACGTCACCTCGGTCACCTCCAGGTCCCCGGCGATACCGAAGTCGTCCAGGTCGAAGCGGCGCAGGTACGAGTTGTCGACGGTGGTGAAACCCGCGTCGAGCGAGCACGCGATCGAGGTGGCGAAGACGATCGTGTCGGAGAGCGAGTGGCTCAGCGTGGTCGCCACGTCCCGGGCGCCATCGGCCACCTCCCACTGGAGACCGCCGTCGCCCTCGTTGCGGATCACCAGCTCCCGGGTCACCTGCTGGTCGGCCGCCTGGACGGAGACGACCGTGGTCGGGTCCACGACCACCGACGCGACCGTGGCCACCGGGCGTACCGCGACCGGGTAGTGGACCGCGGCGACCGGCAGCCCGTTGGCGTGCGCGGCGGTGGTGGCCAACCGCACGTCGCCGAAGACGAAGCCGCCCTTCGGCGCGCCGGACACGTCCACCGTGACCTCGATCTCCTGCGTACCGCCGGGTGCGATGGTGAACGACGACGGGCTCACCGTCACGGTCATGCCGTCGGCGGCCGTGGTCTCCACGGTGTAGGTGGCCGGGGCGTCGGCCACGCTGCGCACGGTACGGGTGAAGGTGCAGACGTCGCCGCACTCCCGGTTGACCATGGACGGCACGTTGAGGGTCTTCGGGTCACCACCGGTGGCCGGGTTGGCCGCCAGGAAGTTCTCGTAGGTCTCGTGCATGACCAGGCCGACCCGGGCGGCCGCCGACAGGTCCGCCCGGCCGGAACCCTGGTCGAACGGGTCGGCCGGGGTGACA
>DATGOE010000107.1:0-5059 GCA_035306365.1 Natronosporangium sp.
ACGGCGTCGCGGCCGCCGGCCGGCCGCCGCTGTACTGGTTCCTGGTCGGCTTCGGGCTGCTCGCCGTCGCCGAGGTGGTCCGGCGCGGCTGCGCCTTGCGGGAGGAGCTGGAGGCGGTGGTCTGATGCCGCCCGCCGAGCACCAGGTCGAGCTGCACCTGGACGAGTTGCTGGCCCGGCGGGGCATGACCCTGACCGAGCTGGCCGAGCGGGTCGGTATCACCCTGGCCAACCTCTCCGTGCTCAAGAACGGCCGGGCCCGGGCGATCCGGTTCACCACGCTCAGCGCCCTGTGCCGGGAACTGGACTGCCAGCCAGGCGACCTGCTCACGGTCCGGCTGGACCGGCCAACGCCGCGATGAGCTGGTCGCGCCAGATCGCCTGCAGTGGTACGCCGGCGAGCCGCCACCGGTCGTGGCGCAGCACGCTGTAGGCGGGCCGGGCCGCCGGGCGGCGGTAGGCCTCGCTGGTGACCCCGCGCACCCGGGTGGGGTCCAGGCCGGCCACCGTGAACACCGCCCGGGCCAGGCCGTACCACGTGGTCTGGCCGGTAGCCGTGCCGTGGTAGATGCCGGGCGGCGCGCTCCCGCGCAGCGCCGCTTCGCCGAGCGCGGCCACCTGCCGGGCCAGCTCCCGGGTCCAGGTCGGCTGTCCACGCTGGTCGGTGACGACCGCCACGGTCTCCCGCTCCCGGGCCAGCCGCAGCATGGTGGTGACGAAGTTGCGCCCGTGCGGCGCGTACAACCAGGCGGTACGCACGATGTAGCCGGAGTCCGGCAGCAGCTTTTTCACGGCCTGTTCGCCGACCAGCTTGCTGCGGCCGTAGGCGTTGATCGGGGCGGGCTCGGCATCCTCCGGGTAGGGCTCGGTGGCGTCCCCGGAGAACACGTAGTCGGTGGAGATCTGCACCAGCTTCGCCCCGGCCGCGGCGCAGGCCCGGGCAAGGTGCGCGACCGCGTGGCCGTTCACCGCGGTCGCGGCCTCCTCGGCCGCCTCCGCACCGTCTACATCGGTCCAACCGGCCGCGTTGACCACCACGTCATGGCCGGGGACCGCGGCGGCGACCAGGTCCGGATCGGTGATGTCCAACCTCGACCGGCCGGCGGCGGTGACGTCACCGTAGTCGCGTAGCACCGCGACCAGGTCGCGGCCGAGCATGCCGTGGGCGCCGGTCACCAGCCACCGGGTCACCGCACGTGGCCCGCCCCGGCCCCGGGCAAGGCCACCGGCTCCCGCGCCGGGCCATCCGGCGCCGCCTGCTCGCGCGGTGACGGTTGCTCCGGTAGCGCCGCGCGCTCGCGCAGCGGCTCCCACCATGCCCGGTTCGCCCGGTACCAGGCCACCGTCTCGGCCAGCCCGGTGGCGAAGTCCACCCGCGGGGCGTAGCCGAGCTCGTCCGAGATCTTGCGAGTGTCCAACGCGTACCGCCGGTCGTGGCCCTTGCGATCGGCCACGTACTCCACCATCTCCCAGCCGGCCCCGCAGGCCGCCAGCAGCCGCGCGGTCAGCTCCTGGTTCGTCAGCTCGGTGCCGCCCCCGATGTGGTAGACCTCGCCCGGCCGGCCGCCGGCGGCCACCAGCGCGATCCCGGTGCAGTGGTCGTCCACGTGCAGCCAGTCCCGCACGTTCCCGCCGTCGCCGTAGAGCGGCACGGGCAGCCCGTCCAGCAGGTTGGTGATGAACAACGGGATGATCTTCTCCGGGAACTGGTACGGCCCATAGTTGTTCGAACACCGGGTCACGACCACCGGTAGCCCGTGGGTGGTGTGGTAGGCCAGCGCCAGCAGGTCCGAACCGGCCTTGGCGGCCGAGTACGGGGAGCGGGGGGCGACCGGCTGCTCCTCGGTCCAGGCGCCGGTCTCGATCGAGCCGTAGACCTCGTCGGTGGAGACGTGCACGAACCGGTCCACCCGGTGCCGCAGCGCGGCGTCGAGCAGCACCTGGGTGCCGACCACGTTGGTGGTGACGAACGGCGCCGCGCCCTGGATGGAGCGGTCGACGTGCGACTCGGCCGCGAAGTGCACCACCAGGTCCTGACCCGCCATCACCTGGTCGACCACGGCCGGGTCGCAGATGTCACCGACCACGAACCGCAGCCGCGGCGAACCGGCGACCGGGTCGAGGTTCGCGGGGTTGCCGGAGTAGGTGAGCTTGTCCAGCACGGTCACCTCAGCGCCGGCGGTCTGCGGGTACGCGCCGGTCAGCACCCGCCGGACGTAGTGCGACCCGATGAAGCCGGCGCCGCCGGTGACCAGGATCCTCACGAGGCCGCAGTCTATGCGCTGCGGACAGCCGCCGCAGCCGGCCGGGAGGCGTTGCCACGGTCGGGTCTCCGACAGTTCGCTACCCTACGCCCGGCACGGAGTTACGCTGCGCTGGTGCGTGGTGTCCTACTCGCCGGAGGGACCGGATCGCGGCTGTGGCCGATCACCCAGGCGGTCTCCAAACAGCTCATGCCGGTCTTTGACAAGCCCATGGTGTACTACCCGCTATCCACTTTGATCATGGCGGGAGTGACCGACATCCTGGTCATCACCACGCCTGAGGACCAGCCCCAGTTCCGCCGGCTGCTCGGCGACGGTGGCCAGTGGGGGCTGCGGCTGGCGTACGCGGTGCAACCGCGCCCGGAGGGCATCGCCCAGGCGTTTCTGATCGCCGAGGAGTTCCTCGCCGGCGGCCCGGTCGCGCTGATCCTCGGCGACAACATCTTCCACGGCGCCGGGTTGGGCCGGCAGCTGCGCCGGCACACCGACGTCGACGGTGGGCTGGTCTTCGCGTACCCGGTGGCGAACCCCCGCGCCTACGGGGTGGTGGAGTTCGGCCCCGACGGCCTGGTGCGCAGCATCGAGGAGAAGCCGGCACGGCCGAAGTCCCGCTACGCCGTCCCCGGCCTCTACTTCTACGACGCCGAGGTGGTGAAGATCGCGGCGGGGCTGCGACCCTCCGCCCGCGGTGAGCTGGAGATCACCTCGGTGAACGACGAGTACCTGCGCCGCGGCCGGTTGCGGGTGGAGGTCCTGGACCGGGGCACCGCCTGGCTGGACACCGGCACGTTCGACTCGCTGGTGGCGGCCGCGGAGTACGTGCGGGTGATCGAGCAACGGCAGGGCTTCAAGATCGGGTGTGTGGAGGAGGCGGCCTGGCGCGCCGGGCTGATCGACGACGCGGCGCTGCGGGCGCTGGCGGCGCCGCTGTGCCGCAGCGGCTACGGCGACTACCTGCTGCGGCTGCTGGACTGGCCCGAGCCGGCCGCTGGCCCACAGGAGGCGCGATGAAGATCCGGCCGCTGGGGATCGACGGCGCGTTCGAAATCACGCCACGCCAGCACGGTGACGCGCGCGGGTGGTTCCTGGAGTGGTACCGGCACGACCGGCTCTCCGAGGTGCTCGGCCACCGCTTCGACCTCGCCCAGGCGAATCTCTCCATCTCCGCCCGCGGGGTGGTGCGGGGCATCCACTACGCCGACGTCCCGCCCGGCCAGGCGAAGTACGTCACCTGTGTACGCGGGGCGGTGCTGGATGTGGTGGTGGACCTGCGCCGCGGCTCGCCCGGCTTCGGCACCTGGGAGGCGGTACGCCTGGACGAGGTGGACCGGCGGGCGGTCTACCTCGCCGAAGGGCTCGGGCACGGCTTCTGCGCGCTGACCGACGACGCCACCGTGGTGTACCTGTGCTCCACCGTCTACAACCCGAGCGTGGAACACGGCGTCCACCCGCTCGACCCGGACCTGCAGATCGCGTGGCCGGCCGCGGCGCCGGTGCTCTCGCCCCGCGACGCGGCCGCTCCGCCGCTGGCCGAGGCGCGGCTGCCGTCGTACCAGGACTGCCTGGCCCGCTACCGCACCCTGCGCGAGGAGCGCCCGGAGGGTGCGTGAGCCTCCGCGGGCCGGGGTCAGCGGGACAGCTCGAGCGTGGGTATGCCCGGCGGGGTGAAGCCCATGACCTGGCCGTAGAACGACAGCTCCGCCTCGGCCGCCGCGATCACCGCGGCCGCGCCGCGGAAGCCGTGCTGTTCGCCCGGGAACACCACCAGCGCGTGCGGGATGCCGTTGGCGGCGAGCGCATCGCGGAACCGCTCGGCCTGCTCCCGCGGCACGATCGGGTCGTCCGAGCCCTGTAGCAGCAGCACCGGGCACCGGGCGCGGTCGGCGTGGTGCACCGGGGAGCGGGTGTCGTGCGCCAGGATCTCTTGACCGACCAGCTTCTCCACATAGCGCGACTCGAAGTCGTGCGTGGTCTCCGCCAGGCGCCGCACGTCCGCCACCCCGTACAGGGAGGTGCCGGCGGCGAACACGTCGGTGGTGGTCACCGCGCAGAGCACGGTCCACCCGCCGGCGCTACCCCCGCGGATCGCCAGCCGGGCCGGGTCGGCCAGGCCGCGCTCCACCAGGGCCCTCGCCGCGGCGGCCGCGTCCGCCACATCCACCACGCCCCACTGGCCGGTCAACCGCTCCCGGTAGGCGCGGCCATAGCCGGTGGAGCCGCCGTAGTTGACGTCCAGCACTCCGAGCCCGCGGCTGGTCAGGTAGGCCTTGCCGAGATCGAGCGCGGCCGGGGCGAAGCCGGTCGGGCCACCGTGGACAAAGACCACGTAGGGCGGCCGGGAACCGGTCGGACCCACGTGCTCGGGGTTGCGGGGACGGTAGAGGTTGGCGTGCACCTCCCGGCCCTCCGGACCGCGCAGGACGACCTGTTCCGCGGTCGGCAGGTAGGCCGCGTCCGGCAGCGCGGCCTTGTCCACCGCCGGGCGTACCACCTGCACGGCCGCGTCCGGCAGATCCACCGCCACCACCGCGGTGGGGCGGGCGGGGGAGTAGCCGATCACCGCCACCCGGGACCCGGCCACCGCCAGCGAGGGGGTGAACCCGGTGTAAGGCAGCTCCACCTCGGACAGCTCGCCGGTGGCGGGATCGAGGATGCCCAGTCGCAGGTCCCCGACCCCGTGCAGGCAGGCGATCCGGCGGTCGGGCAGCCAGCCCCAGGTAGCCGCGCCCAGCGTCCACAGCGGAGCGCCGAACTCCTGCGACGCCGGGTAGAGCGGGGTCGGCTCCTCCCCGGCGA
>DATGOE010000108.1:0-3509 GCA_035306365.1 Natronosporangium sp.
ATGAGCATCATCGTGCGCAGTGGGATGCGGCGATGGATGGGATCAACCGGGTGTTGCACGAGATCGGTGTGGCGGTCGGTGTGGCCCGGGAGAACTATCTGGCCACTGAGCAGGCCAACGCCCGCGCCTGGGGCGGCTGACGCCCGAGCGGCCGGCGGGCCGCGCTGGCCCGCCGGCCGGTCCTGGTGGTCGTGACCGACGTGGACGGGGAGGACGAGCGTGGCGGTAGATCCCGGTGGTGGCGGACGGTCCTGGCCAGGGCTGAGCGTCCGCCCCGGTGAGATGCGAATGGACCCGGAGGTGGTGCGGGCGGCGGCCGACACGCTCGCCCGTGAGCTGGAGTCGCTGCGCGGCGAGTCCTCGGGGTCCCTGACCCAGCTCGGCAGCGCCACGGCGCCGCCCACGGCGAGCGGCTCGTTCGGCTCGTGGGATGTCGCCGGCGCGGTGACGGAGGGCTACCGCGCGGGGCAGGCGGCCATCATGGAGGCCTACGGGCAGCTGGTGATGCAGCTGGCCAACGCGGTCGGCCTGCTGTACTCGGCCGCCGGCGACACCGAGAGAGCCGACGAGTTCGGCGCGAGCGGGTTCAGCCGCCAGAGCACGTTGCTCGGCCAGCCCGGCGCGCCCACGGACGGCCCACCGACCCAGGTACGGGAGGCGTGAGCATGGGCGACCAGGTGTGGCGGTTCGAGGCCGACATCCCGCGGCTGAACTTCTGCGGTGACACGAGCCGGTACGGTCACGAGTACATCGAACAGGAGATCCAACGGCTGCGTGCCAACCTGGCGGGCATGTTCGACGCGGCGTCCGCGTGGCGGCACGGTGCGGAGAAGCTCCAAGCGCTGGCCGACCGGGTGTGGGAGGTCGCCCACCGGCTCGCCGAGGCGTGGAGCTCCGAGGAGTCGGTGCAGTGCCAGGAGGCGCTGCAGCGCATCGAGCGGGCCGCCCGCCACCTGTCGACCCGCTCGTACCAGATGCACGCCTTCACCAACCAGTCCGCCGAGGTCATCGAGCAGGCGGTCAACAACTTCTCCACCGACGCTCCCGGCACGGTCGAGATCGTGGGTCGGGTGACTGGCGGTCAGCTCGGCGGCACCATCGGGAGCAACGTGGCGGGCACGGTCGGTAGCTGGGTGGACACCGGCCTCGGGGCGGTCGGCATCGACACCGGGCCGAGCAAGGACGAGGTCGCGCAGCGGCACCTCAGTGCGCTGAACCAGGCGTACAGCGAGGTCAACCCGCTGCTGCCGGAACGGGTGTCGGTGGAGCTCCCGTTGCTGAAGCAGGTCAGCGACGAGAACCTGGTACCACCGGGTGGCTACGCTCCCGGCGGGTTCGGCGGCGGGACCGGCGGGTTCGGCGGGCCGGGTATCGGCGGCGCAGGCGCCCACCTGCCGGCACCGGACGGCGTGCCGGGCGTGCCGCCGACCGGGGGGTTCCCGGCCGAGGGCGGCGTCCCGGAAGGGTACGAGTGGGACGGTTCCACCGGTGGGCTGGCCGGAGCGACGCCGCTGGCACCGCCGGCGCCGGGCGCCGGCGGCATCGGTGGCGCTGGCGTGCCGGGCGTCCCACCCGGCGCGGGAGCCGGCGGCCTGCCCTCGGGCCCGGGCGCCGCCGGTGCGGCCGTACCTCCGGGCGGGGTCGTCCCCGCGGGCGCGGCCGGCGGTCGGGCCGGCGGCGGGCCCGGTGTCCCCGGATCGCGGGGCGTACCCGGTGCGGGCCGACCCGGCGTGGGCATGATCGGAGCCCCGGTGGGCGCCGGTGGGGCGGCCGGAGGCGCCGGCAGCGGGCGTGGTGGCGCCGGCCGGCCCGGCGGTGTCGGCGGTGCCGGGGGCGCGGTCGGTCGCGGTGGTATGGCCGGCGGTGTCGTGCCGATGGGCGCCGGTGCCCGCGGCACCGGTCAGGACGGTGCGGGACGGGACACCTGGCTGGTGGAGGACGAGAACCCATGGGGGACCGACGACGGTACGCCGCCGTCGGTGATCGGGTGAGGCGTCGCCGCGCCACGCCGCTCGTGCTGGCGGTGCTGCTCGCGCTGGTGCCGCCCGCAGCACCAGCCGCAGCGGCACAGTCGGTGACCGAGGGCCAGTGGTGGCACGAGCAGTGGCGGATGGACGAGGTGTGGGCCATCGCCGACGGCTCCGGGGTCACCGTGGCGGTGCTCGACACCGGCGTGGACGCCTCGGTGCCGGAGCTCGCCGGTGCCGTCCTTCCGGGCGCGGACTTCGTCGGTGGCGGTGACGGCCGCACCGACTATGACGTTGACGGAGGTGGGCACGGCACCGCCATGGCCTCGCTCATCGCCGGCAACGGCAGCGGCAGCGGGCTGCGTGGCGTGGCGCCCGGAGCGGCGATCCTGCCCGTCGCGGTGCTCGACGCCTACCGCTCCGGTAGCTCGGAGCTGGACAGCGGGGTGGTAGCCGAGGCGATCCGGTGGGCGGCGGACAACGGTGCCGACGTCATCAACATGTCCTTCGCCGCCGGGGCGGACGTCTGCCTGCCGGTGATGGTCGAGGCGATCAGGTACGCCGTGGAGCGGGACGCGATCCTGGTCGCCTCCTCCGGGAACGCGGCCGGGGGACCGCACGACATGCCGGGGCTGTGTCCGGGGGTGCTGACCGTCGGTGCCACCGACGCCTTGCTGGAGCCGTGGGAGAGGTCGCACCGCAGCGAGTACGTGGACGTCACCGGACCGGGGGTGTACATCTCCAGCGTCGGCATCGAGGGCCAGGTGCGGTACGCCAACGGCACCAGCGACGCGGCCGCCCTGGTCTCGGGGGCGGTCGCGCTGGTGCGCTCCCACTTCCCGGACGCCTCGGCCGACGAGGTGCTCCGCCGCATCATCGCCACCGCCCGCGACCTGCCGGCGGACGCTCCGGACGGGTGGGACGAGGCCACCGGCTACGGGATCGTGCGGCCCTACCACGCGCTGACCGAGCGGGTGCCGCCGGACGCCCCCAACCCCGTGTTCGACGAGTTGGCGGCGCTCGCGCCCACCTCACCGGACGGGGAGCCGCCGCAGACGCCTCCTGCGGGCGACGCCGCACCCGGCGGGCGTGAGTCCGGTGTGGATGGCGAGCATCTGTCGGCAGTGCTCATGCTGGTCACCGGTGTGGTCCTGTTGGCGGGCGCGGCCGTCGCCGTGACGGTTCTGGTGATGCGGCAGCGGGGCAGCGGCCGGGCCACGTGACCGCGCCGGTCCGGTGGTGCGGCGGACGGGCCGCAACGGTACGGCGGAACGTGCACCGCTCCGCTACGATCGAGGGCGATGCTTGTCCGATAGGTACCCGGCTGGGTGGCTGTGGTCGGTCGGTCCCCGGGTCCACCGCGCGAAAAGACAGGAGACTGAGGACAGAAGAGAGGTGAACCATGGCGTTCGAGGTTGATCAAGCTACGTTGCATGCGGCGGCGAATGATGTGCGGTCGACGCGTGCTGATGTGGATGGTGATCTGAGCAGGCTGCGTGGGGTGGTGGATCAGCTGGCGGCCGCGTGGAGTGGTCAGGCGGC
>DATGOE010000109.1:0-4990 GCA_035306365.1 Natronosporangium sp.
GGCCGGCCGGCGAGGGGGAGTGATGGGGACGGTCCAGATCGTCACGAGCGTTCTGGCGGCGGCGATCACCGTGATCGCCGCCGTACTGGCGGTACGCGCGGTACGCCGGATGGTGGCGGTGATCCGCCTCGGGGAGCCGGACCGCAGCCGTTTCGACCGCAAGCTCGCCCGCACCGCCACGATGCTGCGTGAGACCCTCGGGCACACCCGGATGCTCAAGTGGTCGCTGGTCGGGGCCGCCCACTGGTTCGTGATGGTCGGGTTCATCCTGTTGTCCGCCCTCGTCCTGACCGCGTACCTGGAGGTGGTCGACCCGGACGCGAGCCTTCCGCTGATCGGCGGATGGACGGTGTACGGGCTGGTCACCGAGGTGTTGAGCGTGGCCGGACTGGTGGGGATCGCGGTGCTCATCGGGATCCGCCTGCGCTACCTGCCCCGGTGGCGCCCCCGGTCCCGGTTCGCCGGCTCCACGGCCTGGCAGGCGTACTACGTCGAGTACACGATCGTGGCCGTCCTCACCCTCGGCCTGGTCATCCGGGGCGTCAAGGCCGCGCTGGGCACGCTGCACTATCCGACCTGGGCGGCCCCGGTCAGCCACGCCCTGGGCGAGGTGCTGCCGGCGAGCCCGAGCGCGGTGAGCGTGGTCGCCCTGCTCAAGGTCGCGGTGTCCATGGCGTGGGTGATCGTCATCGCACTCAACATCACCATGGGTGTGGCGTGGCACCGCTTCACCGCCTTCCCCAACATCTTCTTCAAGCGCTCCGGCGGCCGGCAGCCGGCGCTGGGCGCGCTGCCCCCGATGACCTCCCGCGGCGAGGTGCTCGACTTCGAGCAGGCCGACCCGGAGACCGACCGGTTCGGCGTCGCGACTGTGGAGCAGTTCACGTGGAAGGGGCTGCTGGACTTCACCACCTGTACCGAATGCGGGCGCTGCCAGGACCAGTGCCCGGCGTGGAACACGGCCAAGCCGCTGTCGCCGAAGCTGCTGATCCTCAGCCTGCGTGACCACGCGTACGCCAAGGCGCCGTACCTGCTCGCCGGCGGGGGCCGGACGCCGGACGGGCAGGAGAAGGCCACGCCCGAGCAGCTTGCCCGCGTACCCGCCGCCGCGCTGGCGGAGGCGGAGCGGCCCCTGGTGGGCGACGCGGCCGCCGGCGGGGTCATCGACCCGGACGTGCTGTGGTCCTGCACCACCTGCGGCGCGTGCGTGGAGCAGTGCCCGGTGGACATCGAGCACGTCGACCACATCGTGGACATGCGGCGCCACCAGGTGCTCATCGAGTCGAGCTTCCCGCCGGAGGCGGGCGCGATGCTGCGCAACCTGGAGAACCGGGGGAACCCGTGGGGCGCGCCGGCCAACACCCGGGAGGACTGGACCAAGGGGCTGGACTTCGAGGTCCCGCGGGTCGCCGACGGGGTGGACTTCGAGTACCTGTTCTGGGTCGGGTGCGCGGGTGCCTTCGACGACCGGGCCCGGCGGACCGCCCAGGCGGTGGCGACCCTGCTCCACCAGGCCGGGGTGCGGTTCGCCATCCTGGGCGAGCAGGAGACCTGCACCGGCGACCCGGCCCGGCGGATGGGCAACGAGTTCCTGTTCCAGATGCTCGCCCGGCAGAACGTCGAGACCCTCGACGCCGCGTTCGAGGGGCGGCCAGCGACCGAGCGCAAGATCGTGGCCACCTGCCCGCACTGCTTCAACACCCTCGCCAACGAGTACGGCCAGGTCGGCGGCGACTACCGGGTGGTGCACCACACCCAGCTGCTCGCCCAGCTGGTGGCCGACGGCGCCCTCGTCCCGGTCCGGCCGGTCGACGGCGACCTGACCTGGCACGACCCGTGCTACCTGGGCCGGCACAACCGGGTCTTCACCCCGCCCCGGGAGCTGCTCGCCTCGGTCACCGACGGTCGCGGCCCGGTGGAGATGCCCCGGCACGCGGAGCGCTCGTTCTGCTGCGGCGCCGGCGGCGCGCGCATGTGGATGGAGGAGCGGATCGGCAAGCGCATCAACGTCGAACGGGTGGAGGAGGCGGTGGCCACCGGTGCCCGTACGATCGCGGTCGGCTGCCCGTTCTGCGCCACCATGCTCAGCGACGGGGTGGCAGCGGTGCAGGGCGCGGGCGGTGCCGACGGCGACGGCGGGGTCGAGGTGGTCGACGTGGCCACCGTGCTGCTGCGGTCGACCCGCGCCTGACGGCCGCCGGCGCGCCGCGGCGCCCACCGTGGCTCCGTCACGGTCGGCACCGGCCGACCTCCGGCGGCGTGTGGACGGTCGACGGGCGACCGCGGTGCACGCCGGTGCATGCAGGTGCATGCAGGTCCCGGTGAGCCCGGGCCGCGTGCGAGGGTGCGAGTGTACGGCCAACCAGGACAAATCAGCCGCTATCCCGCCGACCCCGTCTCTCTTGACCGCCTCCGACACCATCGTCTACGCTCTGCACTCGTTGGCCGGATGGAGGTCTCCCAGACGGGGAGGCCCCGGTCGACACCGCCGAACCGCCGGTCCCGCGGGTCCGGCGGGCCGGGGATCCACATTCCGGGGTGAGTCCGCACACCGCGGTAGGGCGAGCTTCCCGCCCGAACCCGTCAGCTAACCCGGTAGGCGGTCGGGAAGAAGGGGTACCACCTGGTGGCCGGTCATACGTGGCGGGCGCGCCACCGCCGACCGAGCCGGTCGACGCCCTGGCGGCGTCCGCAGGATCCGGGTCCGGTGTCCGGTCGCACCACGCGCGCTCTTCTCATCCCCGTCGTCACCGTGGCGACGCTCCTGGCCGGCGGCCTGGCCGCCAGCACGGCCCACGCCCAGCCGACACCCCAGGAGATCGAGGCGCAGATCGACCGGGCCTGGCGCGAGCTCGCCCCCATCGTCGAACAGCACAACGCCACCCGGGAGGAGCTGGCCGAGAAGAAGGCACAGGCGAAGAAGCTGGCCGAAGAGATCGCGCCGCTGCAGCTCAAGGTGGACAAGGCCATCGCCGAGGTCTCGGACCTGGCCATCCACGCGTACACCACCGGTGACACGTCGGCGTTCAACGCGCTGCTGACCAGCGGCTCGCCGTACACCTTCGCCGAGCAGCTGACGGTGCTGGACCAGTTCGCCAAGCTCCGGCAGCAACAGATCTCGAAGGTCGTCAAGGCGAAGGAGAAGTACGAGGAGCGCAAGGCGGAGCTGGACTCCTTGATCGAGGAGCTCAGCGCGATGGAGGCCGAGCTCGCGAAGAAGGCCGAGGAGATCGACGCCGAGATCGACCGCCTGCAGGCGTTGCGGATCCAGGCGTACGGAACCTCCGGCGGCACGGGTGAGCTGCGCCCGGCGGCGTGTCCCGCGGAGTACTACGGCGACGCCGGCAGCGAGGCCGCGTCGTTCGCCTGCGCGCAGGTGGGCAAGCCGTACGCGTGGGGGGCGTCGGGCCCGAACGCGTACGACTGCTCCGGCCTGACCTCGGCCGCCTGGGCGCAGGCCGGGGTGAGCCTGCCGCACAACGCGGCCCAGCAACGAAACGTCACCAGGTACATCGACCGGAGCGAGCTGCGCCCCGGCGACCTGGTCTTCTACTACGGCGACCTGAGCCACGTGGCGATCTACGTCGGTGGCGGCTACATCGTCGACGCGCCCCAGCCGGGCGTCCCGGTGAAGATGCGCAGCATGGACGGCCCCGGACCGATCCACAGCTACGGCCGGCCCTGAGGCTCCCGCCGACCCCCCGGGCGGGATACAGGGAGCGCCCGTCGTGTGTTCCCCGTCACACGACGGGCGCTCTTGCTTGCGCGCCGCGACAACGGCCGGCGTGTGCCGGTCAGGGCCGTGTCGGCCAGGTCCGCCAGTTCTGCCAGGACCGGCTCGGCGTGGGACCCCGCTGCCCCTGGTAGCGCGACCCGTACACGGCCGACCCGTACGGGTGCCGCGCCGGCGACGACAGCCGGAAGATGCACAGCTGGCCGATCTTCATGCCCGGCCACAGGCGGATGGGCAGGGTCGAGACGTTGGACAGCTCCAGGGTCACGTGACCGGAGAAGCCGGGGTCGATGAAGCCCGCGGTGGAGTGCGTCAGCAGCCCCAGCCGGCCGAGGGAGCTCTTGCCTTCGATCCGGGCGGCGATGCGGTCGCTGAGCGTGATCACCTCCAGCGTGGAGGCGAGAACGAACTCCCCGGGGTGCAGGACGAACGGCTCCCCTTCGGCCACCTCCACCACCGACGTCAGGTCGTCCTGGCGGACGGCCGGGTCGATGTGTGTGTAGAGGTGGTTGTTGAAGATCCCGAACAGCCGGTCCAGCCGGACGTCGATGCTCGACGGCTGGATCAGGCTGGCGTCGAACGGTTCCAGCCGCAGGCTGCCGGTCTCGAGCTCCCGGACGAGATCGCGGTCGGAGAGCAGCACGCTGGCAGCCTACCGAACGGGTTTGCCCGGTAGCGCCCTCGAACACACGTACGATAAACTCTGTCCGTGGTGTCCTGGCCGGAGTTCGCCGCCGCCGCTCCTGACCTGGCGGGGCAGGTGCGCGCCCTGTTCGAGCAGTACGGGCAGGGCCTCGGCTACCTGGCCACGGTCCGGGCCGACGGCGGCCCCCGGGTGCACCCGGTGGCACCGGTCATCACCGAAGACGGCATGTTCTGCTTCGTCATCCCGTCGCCCAAGCGGCGGGACCTGGAGCGTGACGGTCGGTACGCGCTGCACGCCTTCCCCGCCGAGGACAGCGACGACGAGGCGTACCTGGCCGGCACGGCCGTGCCCGTCACTGACCCGCCGACGGTGGATCGCCTCGCCCGCCGCTTCCGCGCCTCCCCGCGGCGGGACTGGCGGATCTTCGAGCTGCGTATCGACGTCGCCATGGTGGGGCGAGCCGGGATCGCGTACGAGATCTGGCGGCCGACCGCGCCCGGCACCGCCCACCTGGCCCGACGTGCACCGTGCGGGACGGCCGGGTAAAGTGGTCTCGGCCCGCGGGTGTAGTTCAATGGCAGAACATCAGCTTCCCAAGCTGACAATGCGGG
>DATGOE010000110.1:0-13047 GCA_035306365.1 Natronosporangium sp.
ACGAACCACAGGCCGCTGTCCACCGGCATCAGCGCCCAGGTCGCGGCGCCCGAGAGCACCACGAGGGACAGCAGGCCGATGGTACGTACGACCACGTCGTCGACGGTCATCGCGCGTACGGCCGGCGGCGCGGCGCCCGCGAGCCCGGGTTCGGTGGGATAGCCGACGGCCTCGGGTGCCGCGGTCCCCCCGGCGGCGTGGGCGCTGAGCCGGGTCAGCACCGGGTTTGATGTCCTCACGTCACACGCCTTTCAATGGGATCAGGACACGACTGCCTCCACAGCGTAACGGGATCCGGGCGCCGGCGTGGACCACGGGCCGGCGATCCGGGGTCGGTTCGCTGCCGGCCCGGCCGGATCGCGTCACCTCACCGTCCACCAGCGCCGTCATGCCCCGGTTCCGGGCACCGGACCGGACCGGTCACCCCGCACCGGAGCGGCAGGCTGGCGCGCCGGGCGAGTCGATGGGACGCCGGGGTGGCTCGAACATGCCGCGGAGGGTGGCATCGACGGCGACGCCGGGAGAGCGTCCTCGGCCCGGGTCGGGTCCGGACCCGGTCTCACGTGAAAGCGCCGGAACGGATCCGCCGGACGCCGGAGCTGGTGGCGAGTTCCGGGCGGCCCCTCGTCGGTCAGCAGCGCGGACACCGCCGTCCCGAGAGCCAGTCCGCTACCGCCTCCGGCGATGACGAGCGCCAGCGTCACCATGAGGGCGTACTCCCGCGTGGCGTAGCGGATGAGGACCCCTCTCGCACCGGCCCCGGTGATGTGGGTGGTTACCGCGCGATCGGGTGCCTGCGGCCGGTTCCTCACCACGAACAGCCAAGGCGTGAACAGGACAGACAGGACGCCCAGTCCGCTCTCGGCCCACTCCTACGGTCGCGCCAGTCCCGGGTTCGGGCCGAGCTGCGGTGGCGTCGCCGGGTCCTTCCAGGAGTCCACCATGTGGACACGATGCCAGACAGGGCTGACGCGTGCGAGCTGGTGCGACCGCGTTCAGCCGGAGCGGTGCACGCACGTGCGACACGCTGGCGGGCGGGCGTGAACCGTGTGGGCTCGCAGGGCCGTCCACAGCGGAACCGCCACAGGGCCGGTCCACCTCACCGTCCCCGTCGGTCACCTCGTCACCGGTCGCGCTGCGGCGAGCCGCCGCCGGACGAGGATCCTCGGGAGGCGACAGCTCGGTTCCCGGTGTTGACGACGCAGAACAGGTTGCCCTCGGGGTCGGCGAGGACCACGAAGTCCGCGTTGTCCGGGTACTCCCAGTCCACCGGCGTGGCACCGAGCGAGATGAGCCGGTCGACCTCGGCCTGCTGTTCTTCCGCGCTCTCCACCCAGAGGTCAAGGTGCATCCGGTCGTCCTCGTCCAGGTGCAGGCCTGGACCCTCACCGCCCTCGGGTCGCAGGAATGCCGGGTTGCCGGGCGAAGGGGCGTATCCGAGCGCCCGGCTCCAGAACTCGGCCGCCCGACCGATGTCACCCACCTTCATCACGACTGAGCCAAACCGCACCATCCCGACAGCGTCCCACGGCGCGCACGGAAGCGTCTCCTCGCGGCGCCGAGGTACGGCCGCGCCGGCCCCCGGTCGAGCAGCGGGGCGTACCGGCCGCTGCGGGCCCCCAGGCCGGCATTGATCGTACCCGGCGGTACGGGCGGCGGCAGGCCGGACGAGGCCGTCGACCCGCCGCGCCCGGCGCCATCGCCGCGGGACCGTGGGGGACGCCACGGCGGTTGGCGCGGCGAGCCGCGAGCGTCTCCCCCGTGATCTTGGTGCCGAGCACCGCGTGCCCGGGGCGGGAGTCGAACCCGCACGCCTCTCGGCAGCCGCTTTTAAGGCAGCCGTGTCTGCCGTTCCACCACCCGGGCAGGCTTCCTGCCACGGTAACCGGCCCCGACGGGCCCCGGCATCATCCCATCCGCTGCATACCGGGCCGGTGAGGATCAGCGACCAGGCCGGTGAGGATCAGCGACCGGTCCCCCGCCGCCAGCCGTACGGCTAAGGTCTGTGCCGATGGGAACGACCACCACCCCGGACCGCACCGGAGCGGCGGGCGCCACTGCCTACCGACTGGCGGAGATCCTCCGCCGCCCGCTCGCCCTCGACCTCGGCGTCGTGCTGCTGTACACGGTCGGCGCGGTCTGGTTGCTCAAGGGCCTGTGGCCGGACCCGGCCCACCGCACCCTGTCGCTCAACCCCGAGGACCAGATCCTCATCGAGTGGTTCCTCGCCGCGGACACCCGGGTGCTCACGTTCGAGCACGGCCTGGTCAGCGACCGGCTCAACGCGCCGGACGGGGTCAACCTGCTGGCCAACGCCGCCTCGCTGACGCTGGGTGCGCTCATGGCACCGGTCACCCTGACGCTGGGTGCGCCGGTCTCCTTCGCGGTTCTGACCACCGGTAACCTGGCCGCCACCGCTGCCGCGTGGTACCTGCTGCTGTCGCGCACGTTCCGGCTGGACCGGCCGGCCGCCGCGGTCGGCGGCGCCTTCTGCGGTTTCGCGCCGGCCATGGTCTCGCACTCCAACAGCCACTGGCACATGACCGCCCAGTGGCTCGTGCCGGCCATCGTCTGGAGCGTGGTGCGGATGGCCCGCGCCGCCGAGGCGGGCGACCGGCGCCGCGCGGTGACCTCCGGCCTGTGGCTGGCCGGGCTGGTCGTGGCGCAGGTGTTCCTCGGCGAGGAGGTGCTCTACCTGACCGCCCTGAGCCTGCTGCTGTTCGCCGGCGCCTACGCCGCCCTGCGCAGGGAGTGGGCACGCCGGGTGGCGCCGCTGTTCCTCACCGGGGGCGCGGTCGCGGTCGCCGTCGCCTCGGCCGTCCTCGCCTACCCGCTGTGGGTCCAGTTCCGCGGGCCGGGCAGCGTGCCCAACGGTCCGTTCCCGCCGCACTACTACTCGGCCGACCTCGCCAGCTTCGTCACGTTCTCGCCGCTGAGCGTCGCCGGCTCGCCGGAGGCGGCCCGGCTCGCGACCGGCCCGGCGGAGTACAACGCCTTCCTGGGCTGGCCGCTGCTGCTGGTCGCGACCGCCGGCGTGGTGTGGCTGCGCCGGAGCCCGGCGGTGCTCGCGATGGCGGTGACCGGCGTGATCATGGGCGTCCTGGCGCTCGGCCCCGAGCTGGTGCTCAACGGCCAGCGGCCGGGGCTGAGCCTGCCCTACCAGCTGCTGGTGGACGTCCCGGTCATCGACGGTGCGCTGCCCCAGCGGTACGCGATGGCGCTGGTGCCGCTGATCGCGATCGTCCTGGCGCTGGCGCTGCACCGGGCCCGGCGGCTGTCCGGGCGGATGCGGGTCGTGCCGCCGGTCGCGGTGGCGCTGGCGCTGCTGCCGCTGGTTCCCACCCCGCTACCGACCGAACCGCGCCCACCCGTGCCGCAGTTCGTCAGCGAGGGGCACTGGCGGCAGTGCGTCGAGCCGGGCGGCGTTCTCGTTCCCGTGCCGCCGCCGACCCCCCGCTCCCCGGAGGCGATGCGGTGGGCGGCCGCCGCCCACGCCCACTTCGCGCTGCCGGAGGGCTTCTTCATCGGCCCGTACGGCGCCCGTGGCCGCGCCGCCCTCGGCACCTACAAGCTCCCCACCTCGCAGCTACTGACCGAGGTGGCCGAGACCGGGCGGATGCCACCGCTGACCGAGGAGCACCGCCGCCAGGCGCAGCGCGACCTGGCGCACTGGCGGGCACAGTGCGTCGTGCTCGGCACCGGCCAGCAACACGAGAACCAGCTGCGGGAGGTCCTCGGTCACCTGCTGGGCCCCGGGGAGCGGATCGCCGACGTCTGGGTGTGGCGGCCGTAGCCGGGGTCAGTCGACCCGGGCGGCAGCGCGGGTGCCCGACCTCCCCACGTGGGCGCCCGATCCCGCCACGCGAGCGTCCGGCCCCTGCCCGCGGTCGCCGGGAGCCGCGGCCGGGTGCGCCGGCGTGACCCCGGTGAACCGGCTGCGGGGACGGTGCAGCTCCCCCAGTGAGACGACCTCCCGGCGCAGGAACAGCGCCAGGGTCCAGTCCGCCACCACGCGGACCTTCCGGTCCAGCGACGGGATCCGGGACATGTGGTAGGTGCGGTGCAGGAACCAGGCCAGCCAGCCGCGGACGCGGACCCCGTACACCTTGGCCACGCCCTGGTGCAGCCCGAGGCTGGCGACGGTGCCGGCGTGCCGGTGGCGGTACGGCCGGGGCTGCCGGCCGCGCATCACCGCCAGGAGGTTGTCGGCCAGGCGGACCGCCTGGCGCACCGCGTGCTGGGCGTTGGGCGGGCAGGTCGCGCCGGGCTCGGTGGCGGCGAGGTCGGGGACCGCGGCGCAGTCGCCGGCGCTCCAGGCACCGGGCACCACGCGGTCGCCGTCGGCGACCTGGAGGGTGGGCAGGCAGGTGATCCGGCCACGCTCGTCGCGCGGCAGGTCGGTGGCCTCCACCAGCGGGTGGGGCCGCACACCCGCGGTCCACACGATCGTGTCGGCCTCGAAGCGGTCGCCGTCGGACAGCTCGACCACACCGTCCACGCACGACTCCAGCCGGGTGCCCAGCCGGATGTCCATCCCCCGGGACCGCAGCTGCGACAGCGTGTACGCGCCCATGTCCGGGCCCATCTCCGGGAGCACCCGTTGGGTCGCCTCCACCAGCACCCACCGCATGTCCCGGTCGTTCAGCTCCGGGTAGTAGCGCAGGGCGGCGCGGGCCATGTCCTCCATCTCGCCGAGCGCCTCCACGCCCGCGTACCCGGCGCCCACGAACAGGAACGTCAGCGCCCGCCTGCGCACCCGCGGGTCGTCGGTGGCCGCGGCGATGTCCAGCCGTTCCAGCACCCGGTTGCGCAGCCAGATCGCCTCGCCCATGGTCTTGAACCCGACCGCGTGCTCCCGCAGGCCGGGGATGGGCAGGGTACGGGCGACGCTGCCCGGAGCCACCACCACGTGGTCGTACCCGAGCTCCCGCGCCGGCCCGACCACCGGCTGGAAGGTGGCGGTCCGCCGCGCGTGGTCGATGGCGGTGATCCGCCCGGTGAGGACCCGGCAACGGCGCAGCGCCCGCCGCAGCGGCACGACCGCGTGGCGCGGTTCGACGCTGCCGGCCGCCGCCTCCGGCAGGAACGGTTGGTAGGTCATCGTCGGCTGGGCGTCGACGACCGTCACCTCCGCCTCCCCCCGTCGCAACCGGCGGGACAGGCGGAGCGCGACGTACAGGCCGACGTGGCCGGCGCCGACGATGAGCACCCGCTGCGGTCTCACGTGCCCATCCTGTCGCGCGCCGCAGGCCGTCGCCAGGACGGGCGGGGTGGTGCCGGACACGATGCGGACCGCGCCCGCGGACCGCGTCACCCGAGGCCGGCCAGCTGGCGGGCGCGGGCGAGCACCTCGTCCAGCATGGCGTCGGTGAGCCGGCCGGTGAACGTGTTCTGCTGGCTGACGTGGTAGCAGCCGAGCAGCCGCGGCGCCCCGCCGGCGAACCACAGCTCGCCGTGACCGAACCGCGGCCGCGGGGTGGGGGCCGGCAACCCGTACACCGCGGTCAGCGTCGGCCACCAGGAGTTCCACGCGAACTGCCCGAGCGCCACGACCACCCGCAGGCTCGGCCGCAGCAACGCCACCTCCCGGTGCAGCCAGGGCGCGCAGTTGTCGCGCTCCTGCGGCGTGGGCTTGTTCGCGGGTGGCGCGCAGCGGACCGCGGAGAACACCCGGGTGTGGTACAGCTCCAGCCCGTCGTCGCGACCGGTGCTGACCGGCTGGTTGGCGAGGCCCGCCCGGTACAGGGCGGCGAACAGCACGTCACCGGACCGGTCGCCGGTGAAGATCCGGCCGGTCCGGTTGCCACCGTGCGCGGCCGGGGCGAGCCCCAGCAGCCCGATCCGGGCGTCGGTGGGGCCGAAGCCGGGCACCGGACGGCCCCAGTAGACCTGGTCGGCGTACGCGGCGCGCCGGGTGGCCGCGACATCCTCCCGCCAGGCGACCAGCCTCGGGCACGCCCGGCAGTGGCTGATCGACTCCTCCAGCGTCGGGAGGTCCGCAGCCGCGCTCGCGGAGGCGAGGACCCCGCGTCGGCTGCGGGGGACCGGCGGGCCGCTCAACCGCGCCCCGTCCGCCGCGAGTGGGGACGGTGCCCGGCAACCGTCGAGCGGGCCGCACCGGCGCGCCCGGAGGCGGCGTCGTGAGCCATCGCATCCCTTCCTCGTATCCGGGGCGCCCGCGCGCCCCGCGAGACCAGCGGCGACCTTGCCGACCGACCGGCAGGGGGCGCGCCGGTGCGCCCGCCGGTCGGGGTCTTCCGTGCCGGCCCGACCGGTGACCGGCCGGCTGTCGACACCTTACGGCGCCCGCTCAACCGGCCGCCACCCGGGCGTGGGGCAGGCGGGCGAGGTGGTACGGCAGATACCCCAGGTACGGCCGCGACGTCAGGCCAGCGACCAGGCGATGCCGTCCAGGATGTCGTGCTCGCTGGCCACGACACTGCCGGCGCCGACCCGCTCCATGACCACCCGCAGGATCAGCGCGCCGGCGCCGATGACGTCGGCCCGGCCCGGGTGCATCACCGGCAGGGCGCGCCGCTGTGCGTGGGTCATCGCCAGCAGCCGGGAGGTGACCTCCGCCACCCGGTCGTACCCGATCCGCGCGTGGTGGATGCGGTCGGGCAGGTAGGTCGGCAGGTCCAGGGCGATCGCCGTCACCGTGGTCACCGAGCCCGCCAGCCCCACGAGCGTGGCCGGGCGGGGGGCGTCCACCGCGGCGAGGGCGCGGTCGACCGCGGCGGTCACCTCCGCCTCGGCGGCCGCCACCTCGGAGGCCACCGGCGGGTCGCCCCGCAGGTGGCGCTCGGTGATGCGGACGCACCCGATGTCCTCCGAGCACGCCCGCAGGACCGAGTCAAAGCCGGTCACGAACTCGGTCGAGCCGCCACCGATGTCGACGACCAGGTACGGCGGGCGCATCGACGAGGGCAGCCCCCGGACCGCCCCGGTGAACGACAGCCGCGCCTCCTCCTCGCCGGAGATCACCTCCGGGGTGACGCCCAAGGTCTGGTGCACCGCGGCCGTGAACTCCGCCGCGTTGGCCGCGTCCCGGGTCGCCGAGGTGGCGACCATGCGCACGCGGCGGGCGCCCCACCGCCGGATCTCCTCGGCGTACCCGGCGAGCACCGACCGGGTACGCGCGATCGCCGCGGTCGAGAGCCGACCGGTACGGTCAACGCCCTCGCCCAGGCGCACGATCTCCATCCGGCGGGTCAGCTCGACCAGGTCGCCACCGGTTTCGGGCAGATCCGCCACGAGCAACCGCACCGAGTTGGTACCGCAGTCGATCGCCGCCACCCGGGTCACGTCGCCACCCTAGCGGCCTGTCGGCACCGGCCGGCGGTCGCGGGGGACCGCCCCGGGTGGGCTGGGCGGCCCGCGGCGGTACCGGTGCGGTGACGCGCACGCCGTCGGATCCACGGCGGATCCGGCGTGGCGGGGCGGCCGGTCAGCCCGGTTCGGCGCCGCGTGGTCTGCTGGCCGGCGGTACCACCGCCGGCCAGCAGACGGACGTCAGGAGGAACTCGAAACGTCAGGAGGAGCTCGAGAGGGGTACGACGCAGTAGACGTCACCCTTCCCGAAGCCGGTGACCCGCTCCTCGCCGTACCAGATGGCGCTGGCTTCCTCATCCGTCACGGTCGGGCACAGCTCCTCGAACGCGACGGTGTCGAAGTCGTCCTTGGTGACGTCCTTTTGGACGGATACGACCTCCCAGAAGGCCTCCTCGGAGTCGCAGCCAACGACCCGGACGTCGTTGATGTCCTCCTTGTTGTCGATGCAGTCACCGACGCCCGCGGTGCTCAGGTCCCCGGTTGCCTCGGCGATGATGACCCGTACCACAAAGCCGATCGCCACGACCACCGCGATACCGAGGAGCGAGTACAGGAGCTGCTTGCCCGCGCCCCGCGACTTCGGCTGCTCGGGCGGCGCGGGCACACCTGGGGTCGCGCCTTCGGGCTGGGCAGGCGACGTCCCGGGTTGCTCTGTCATGTGCATCCTTCCGTTGAGGGGAGAAGGCAAGCCACGGTACGACAGGGGAGCCGCCCCGCGCCACACCGGTACGGCCGACGCCACCCCCACCTATCGGCTGGGAGCGCTCCCCGGAACGTCGTCGGTGAGGTGCAACAGCATCCGGCTGTTGCCGAGGATGTTGGGCTTGACCCGGTCCAGGTCCAGGAACTCGGCGACCCCCTCGTCGTACGAGCGCAGCAGCTGCTCGTAGACGGCCGGCGGCACCGGGGCACCGTCGATCTCGGTGAACCCGAACCGCCGGAAGAACTCCGTCTCGAAGGTGAGCACGAAGACGCGCCGGACGCCCAGGTACCGGGCGTCGGCGAGCAGCTCGGTCACGATCCGCCCGCCGATGCCGTGGCCGCGCCGGTCCGGGTCCACCGCGAGGGTACGGATCTCGGCCAGGTCCTCCCACATGACGTGCAGGGCGCCGCACCCGACCACCTCGCCGTCCACCTCGGCCACGCGGAACTCCGGCACGTCCTCGTACAGCGTCACCGTGGCCTTGTCGAGCAGCCGGCCGTCCACGCGGTACGTGTCGACCAGCCGCCGGATCGCCGGGACGTCGGCGGTGCGGGCACGCCGGACCGTCACCTCCACGCCGGCCAGGCTACGCCGACGCCGCGGCGCCCGCCTCGTCGGGCGGCCTCACGCAGGGGCCGTCCGTCCACCACCGGCCGACCAGCTCGCGGGTCTCGTCCCCGAACGGGTTGACGCCGGGGCCCACCGCGAGGGAGTGCGCCAGCAACGCGTGCAGGCACTTCACCCGGCCCGGCATCCCCCCGGCGGAGACCCCGGCGATCTCGGGGACGACCTCGATGGCCTCCCTGCGGGCGAGGTAGTCGTGGTGGGCGGCCCGGTACCGGGCGGCGAGGTCCGGGTCCTCGGCCAGCCGCCGGTTCATCTCCCGCATCGTCCCGGCCGCCTCGAGCCGGCCGCAGGCGGCGACGGCCCGCGGGCACGTCAGGTAGTACAGCGTGGGGAACGGCGTCCCGTCGGGCAGGCGGGGGGAGGTCTCGACGACGTCGGGCAGGCCGCACGGGCACCGGTGGGCGACCGCGCGGGTCCCGCGGGGTCGCCGCCCGAGCTGGGCCGCCACGACGGCCAGTTCGGCCGGGGTCACCGGTTCCCGCACCGGACCCCCGGCTTCCGGGTGGTCCGGTCGCCCACCGGCCCCGGGTCCGGCCGCGGTCCCCGGTCCGGTCACGGTGCCTGCGAGCTCGGGCGCCCGCCGTCCCGGTCCGCCTCCTGCACGCTGGACCACAGCAGCTCCCACCATGCGCGCTCGGGCGGCGTCGGCTCGCTCCGCTCGACCCCCTCATCCGGCGCCGGCTCGGTCTCCCAGATCGTGATGAGCGGGACCTGCCCGGGCTCGACCATGTGCCGCCGCTTGCGGGCCTGGATCCGGATGTAGTTGTCGTCGGCCCAGCGTGCCGCCTCCTCCTCCAGCGCGGCGATGTGCGCGCGCTGCTGCTCCTGGGCCACGCGCAGCTGGGAGATCTCCGCCTGTTGTGCCAGGTAGGTGCGCAGCGGGATGACGTAGCTCAACGCCAGCGCCACCAGCACGACGGTGAGGATCGCCGCTCGGCCGGTCGCCCGACCCGCCGGCCGGGGTGCCGAGGTACGGGTGACGCCGGCCCGCCGGCCCGCGGTGGACCGCCGGGCCGCTGGCCGGGCACCGTCGGGCGCACCGGGCCGCGCCGCGGCGCCCCGTGCGCCGGGTCGGGTGCGCCCGCGCGTACCACCGGGCCGGTTGCTCCACTCCCCCATGCCGCCTCCGCCTGGTCCGGACCGCCGCCGCCCGGTCCAGCCGCGGATCGGGTCGGCGGCCGCGGATCAGGCCTCACGATACCGCGGGAACGCGCCGCGGCCGGCGTACCGGGCCGCGTCGTCGAGCTCCTCCTCGATCCGCAGGAGCTGGTTGTACTTGGCGACCCGCTCCGACCGCGCCGGCGCGCCGGCCTTGATCTGGCCGCACCCGGTCGCCACCGCGAGGTCCGCGATGGTGGTGTCCTCGGTCTCGCCGGAGCGGTGGCTCATCATGCACCGCATCCCGGCCCGGTGGGCCAGGTCCACGGCGTCGAGGGTCTCGGTCAGGGAACCGATCTGGTTCACCTTCACCAGGACGGCGTTGGCGGCCCGCTCGTCGATGCCCCGCCGGATCCGCTCCGGGTTGGTGACGAACAGGTCGTCACCGACGATCTGCACGCGGTCCCCCAGCTCGGCGGTGAGCCGCTGCCAGCCGTCCCAGTCCTCCTCCGCCAGCGGGTCCTCCAGGGACACGACCGGATACTCGTCCAGCAGCTTGGCGTAGTAGGCGGTCATCTGCTCGGCACTGCGCGGCTGCCCCTCGAACACGTACGCCCCGTCGCGGTACAGCTCCGTCGCGGCCACGTCCAGCGCGAGCACGATGTCCGTCCCGAGCGTGTACCCGGCGTCGCGGACCGCGGCGGCGATGAGCTCCAGCGCGGCGTCGTTGGCCGGCAGGTCGGGGGCGAAGCCGCCCTCGTCGCCGAGGCCGGTGGACAGGTTCCGCTGCCGCAGCACGCCCTTGAGGGCGTGGTACACCTCCGCGCCCGCCCGCAGCGCGTCCCGGAACGTCGCCGCGCCCACCGGCGCGATCATGAACTCCTGGATGTCCACGTTGGAGTCAGCGTGCGCGCCGCCGTTGAGGATGTTGAACATCGGCACCGGCAGCAGGTGGGCGTTCGGGCCGCCCAGGTAGCGGAACAGGCTCAACCCGCTGGAGCTGGCCGCGGCCTTCGCCACCGCCAGCGACACCGCCAGGATGGCGTTGGCGCCCAGCTCCGACTTGTCCGGCGTGCCGTCGAGGTCGATCATGACCTGGTCGATGAGCCGCTGCTCGGTGGCGTCGTACCCGACCAGCTCCTCGAAGATCCGCTCGCCCACGTGGTCGACCGCCCGGGTCACGCCCCTGCCCCGGTAGCGGGAGGTGTCGCCGTCACGCAGCTCGACCGCCTCGAACGCGCCGGTGGACGCGCCGGACGGCACGGCCGCCCGGCCGACCGACCCGTCGTCGAGCGCCACCTCGACCTCCACCGTCGGGTTTCCCCGCGAGTCGAGGATCTCCCTGGCGATGATGCCCTCGATCGTGGCCACGAGTCGCTCCGTTCCCACGCCTGCCGTGATCGGTCGCCCGCGAGCCTACCGCGGGCCGGTCGGGCCGCACCGGGGGTCGGGGGATCTCCCGGTGTGCGCGCCGTGCACTGGTACGAGAGGCTTGGTCACGTGGTGATCCCCTTCCACGACGTCAACCCCGCCCGGCGTACCCCGTGGGTGACCCGGCTGCTCATCGCCGCCAACGTCGTGGTGTTCCTGCTCACGCCGGCGGTGACCGCGGTGGGGCTGGGCACGGTGGCGGTCGCCGACCTGTGCCAGGCGGAGGCGTTCTTCTACCAGTACGGCGCGGTGCCGGCGGAGCTGGTCACCAACGCGCAGCTGCCCCGGGTGCCGACCGGCGAGGCGGTGGGGGGCGCGTGCCTGCTCGGACCCCCGGCCTACGAGAAGACCCCGGTGTGGTCGGTGCTGTCGGCCATGTTCCTGCACGCCGGGTGGCTCCACCTGTTGGGGAACCTGCTGTTCCTGTACGTGTTCGGCAACAACGTGGAGGACCGGTTCGGCCACGTCGGGTTCCTCGCGTTCTACCTGGGCGCCGGGTATGTGGCCAGCTACGGGTTCGCGCTGGGTTTCCCGGACACGGTCACGCCGATGGTGGGCGCCTCCGGCGCCGTCTCCGGGGTGCTCGGCGCGTACCTGGCCCTGTACCCGCACGCCCGGGTGTGGAGCCTGGTGCCGGTGTGCCTGTTCCTGCCGCTGCGCCTGCCGGCCTGGCTGGTGCTGGGCTCGTGGTTCGTGCTGCAGTACCTCTACTCGATCGGCTACGGCGCCACCGACGGGACCGTCGCCTACCTCGCCCACGTGGTCGGGTTCGTCTTCGGCTTCCTCGTCGCGCTGCCCTGGCGCCGGCCCCGCCCGCGCCCGCACCTCGGCCCCCCACCTCCGCGATCTTGGGGTTGGGGTGGCGGATAAGTCGGGCACGAGGGACATGTTCGCCACCCGAAGTCCAAGATCGGCGCGGAGGGAGCGTCGGTCGGCGGGGAGGGGAGGAGGGCGGGTCAGTCGGGTGGGTGCTCGGCGGCGCGCAGCTCGTCCGCGTAGGCGAGCGCGGCGCGGCGCAGCGCCGCCTCCGGGTCCACCCCGGCCTCGTACGCGGCGGCGGCGAGGCCGAGCAGGGCCCGCCCCAGCGCGGTCGCGTCGGCGGGGTCGACGGACTCCGGGGCGGCCGGCGGCGGGACGTCGATGCCGGCCCGCCGCGCCCGCGAGACGATCTTGGTCGCCAGCGACAGCGCCGGCTGGGACCGCGCGATCCCGTCCAGCGCCGACGCGCGCGCCTTCTCGGTCCGCTTGATCCGCTCCCAGTTGTCGACGACCTCCTCCACCCCGGCCACCTGGACCCCGGCGAACACGTGCGGGTTGCGGCGGATCATCTTCTCGACGAAGTCGCCGGCCACGTCGTCGATCGACCAGCGCCGCCCCTCCGGCTGCTCCTCGGCGAGCCGGGAGTGCAGCAGCACCTGGAACAGCACGTCACCGATCTCCTCCCGGAGGGCGGCCAGGTCGTGCGCCTCGATGGCGTCGTACGCCTCGTACGCCTCCTCCAGCAGGTACCGCGCCAGCGACTGATGGGTCTGCGCCCGCTTCCACGGGTCGCCGCCGGGCGAGCGCAGCCGGTCGACCACGGCCACCGCGTCCAGCAGCCGGGCACCGGGCGGGTCCCACGACCCGTACACCACCTCCAGCTCGGCCAGGCCCGGCTCGCGCACCAGGCGCTGCCCGAGCCGCCGCGCCAGGTCCTCGTCGCCACCCGGACCTGCCAGCCAGACCACCCGCTCGTGTTCGGCCGCGGCCGCGAGCAGCGCGGACACAGCGTCCTCGTCGGCGGTCAGGACGCGCACGTCGGCGCCGGCGGCCCGGACCGCGGCCACCTGCGGGGTCTCCGCGCCCGCGAGCACCGG
>DATGOE010000111.1:0-3381 GCA_035306365.1 Natronosporangium sp.
TCGCAGGTGATGCAGGTGGTGGTCATCGGTGGTCTCCTCGGGGCGGGCCGGGTCTGTGGTCAGGGCAGGCCGGGCAGGGTCGGCTGCTGGGGTTCGCCACGGCGGAGCCGGTCGGTCGCCGCGATCGGCAGCTCCACGCCCACGCGGGTTGGGGGCTGGGGTGGCAGCGGGAACAGGGCGGCCACGGTGGCGTGGCAGGTGCACGGGCACAGCCACCGGCAGGGGGTGCCGGCCCGCCACACGGCGGCGGTGACGCCGGGGGCGTGGGCGACCATGCCCTGCGCGTCGGTGATCCACGTGTCCGGGGACGGCTGGCCGTGTCGCTCCCAGCCCTGGGTGCGGGGGCAGCGGTCGTGCCGTCCCGCCAGGCAGTGCCCAGACGGCCCCCACTGGCAGGGGCAGCGGGCCGGGTCGACCGTGTTGGCCCGGTAGGTGGGGGTGAGCACGTGGTCGCGCACCCAGGCGGCGGCGTCGGGGCTCATCGGTCCTCCTCGATCTCGGCCTCGTTTGGCGGCCGGGTCCAGTGCCACGACGATCACCTCCGGGTCGGTCTGGCTCTCCGGCGGGGTCCACCGCCTCGGCCGGGCGTCCCGCTCGTCGCCGGCCGGCAGGGTCGCGGTCGTCGGGGCGGCGCCGATCCGGTGGACCCACCACGGCACCGGCTGCCGGAGGTGGTCGCGCTGCCGGTCGGCCGCCTCGGCCTCGGTGGCGTGGATGCTGCGGTCGAGGCGGGTACGGCAGCCGTGGATCCATCCGGCGGCGGTCTGCCAGACCTCGGAGTCGTGGTCGGGCGTCGGGTCAGTGGACATCGGGTGGTCTCCGGGGTCGTGTCGGGTCATGCGCTGCGGATCGGGATCACGGGGGCGAGGCCGGGTCGCGAGTCGCCTGCGGGCGGTCGCCGACCGGTGGCCCGGCAGAGCGGGCAGGCGGGCTGTCCGTCGGGGCGGACGCCGGCGGCGAAGGCGCGGCCGTGGGTCGGGCAGCCGCCGCGGCCCGGGCGGGCGGCCGGGGTGTCGTCTGTCTCGTCTGGGGTCGAATCGGCGTCCTCGGCCTCGCGTGCGCGCGGACCTGTTACTGCCGTACGGACATCTCCACCGTCTGGGATGGTCAGTAGGTGGCTGGTCTGGTTGGTATAGCGGTCCGGAGGACCCCCCACGGAGGTTCCGGAGGACCCCCCACAACCGGAATCCGGGGTTCCGGAGGACCCCCCACGGCCTTCGAGTTCATCGTCCCGTACGGGGTCCGCCGGACCCTGCACGGCAATCTGTACCGGGTCCGGCGGACCCCCCACGGCGGACTGCGTGGGGGTTCCGGAGGACCCCCCACGCTTGCCGCGCGACCTCTCGTACATGTCGATCGCGGCCACCCGGACGGCGGCCGGACTGAGCACGTCGACGACCTCCAGCAGGTCGGTCGGGAGGGTCAGTCGGTACTCGTCGCCCCGGTGCTGGCGCCGCGCGCCGGCCTTCACGCGCTCGGTCAGACCCAGCTCGACCAGCTTCCGCTTCACGGCCCGCGCGACCTTGAGGCTGACCTCGGCCTCGACGGCGAGGGTGGCGTCGCCGGGGTAGATGTTGCCGCCGTCAGGGTCCGCGTGGGATGCCCAGACGAGCGCGACCGCCTTGAAGGTGGCGCCACTGACGCCGCCACGGGTGCCGCGGGCGTTGCCCGTGATGAGGCCGGACAGGCGGGCGCGGAGGATGATCTGTTCCCACTCGAAGCGGCTGACAGGGCGTAGCTCGCGGCTCACCAGGCACCCCCTCTCCGGAGGGGGTTGAGGACGCTCCGAGCGTCCACATCGTCCCCCCAGGTCACGCCGGCTCCTCCCCCTTGCCTCGATGCCGTGCCGCGTGGTGGGCCATCACGGCTCGATATGCCTGCTCGTGCGCCGCGGCGGTCTGCTCCGGGCTCGGCTGGCCGTCGACCGGCTCGCCGACGTAGCCCCACGCCGAGCAGATCCCGCACTGCCAGCGCCAGCGCCTGGTCATGTCGCCGACCTCGCCGATCGGAGCGCCCGCTGGACCGTCGAGGGGGCGACCCCCAGCACCGCGGCGATCTGCCGCGACGACCAGCCCAGACCGGACAGCCGGGAGATCTCGGCGTCCCGCCGCTCCCGGTCGACCACCGGGTCCTCCTCCAGCGGCTCAGCCGGCGCCTCGCACACCAGTCGCTCGCCCGCCACCGTCCACGTCGGCTCGCCGACGAGGCGGGCGCCGTCGTGGCGGGCCATCACGTCCAGCGCGGCGGACGCCTCCGTGATCAGCACGGAGATCGGCCGGTCGGCGTCGGTGATCGGCCAGATGGCGCGGTACACGTGGCTCATGCCGACCCCCGCCGGGCCATGTGCCGGACGAGGCTCCTGCGCTCGTCCTCGGTGAGGCCGCCCCAGATGCCGTACTCGCCGCGGTCGAGTGCGACGGCCAGGCAGTCCCTGGTGACCGGGCAGCGCCGGCAGATGGCCTTGGCCCGGGCGGTCTGCGCCAGGGCCGGACCGGACGTGCCGATGGGGAACCAGTTCTCTGGATCGTGGTCCCGGCATGCCGCCTTAGCTCGCCAATCGCTCATCGGCCCACCTCCCTGTAGTCGTCCCGCCGCGGCGGGCGGCGGCCTGAGGCAGCACCGCCCGCCGGGCTCTCCGGGACGTCGGGCCACGCCACCCGGTCGAGGGCGGCGCGGTGGGTTGCGGGCATCGGGGCGAGCGGGTGACCGAGGTGGTCCATGCCGGCGGCACGCAGCCACAGGGCGTCCACCCGGTTGTCGTCGGCCAGCTCACGGCCCAGCCTCTTGTAGGCGGCGACGGCCATCGCCGCCTTGTCCGCGTTGCCGCGGCCGGTGGCGTAGCGCTTGAGGGTGGCTGGCGGCACCACGGCCACCGGTACCGGGTATGCCTCCACGCACAGCAGGCGCACCGCCCACCACAGGCCGGCTCGGTCGTGGGCTTGCCCGCCCTGGCTGCCGTAGGACGGGCCCTCGATGACCACGAGGTCGGGCTCGTGGTCGAGCAGGTCACCGAGGATGCAGTCGCGGATGTACTGGATCCGCTCGATGCCCCGCCGGCCACCGGGGGTGATGGTGTCGGCTGTGGTCGGGGTGGCGATGCCGGTGCCGGTGAGGCTGATGTCCAGCCCGACGACGCGGGGCAGGTCAGAGGTCATGGAGGCACTCCAGGCAGATGTCGATGTCGCGGGCGCGAGCGACGCGGGACCGCAGCCAGCCCCACAGGTCGGACAGCCGGGCACGCCAGCGGCGCCGGCCGAGCGGGTCCCACAACCGCCGGTACGCGCGGCGCAGCTCGGCGGCGCTGCGGTAGACGTGGCCGCACTCGGCGCACGCGATGTACGCCGGGTAGGACGGCTCGTCAACATGGTGCGAGTGGCAGTG
>DATGOE010000112.1:0-7016 GCA_035306365.1 Natronosporangium sp.
AGGGCTGGGGACCCCGGGGTCCGGGTTACGCTCAGCGCAGCCTGCCGGTCCCACGCCGCGGCGGGCTAACGTAGCGGGTGAGCAGCAGCCGAGGGGGTGGAGCGCGATGTCACCGCAGGGACGCGGCGCCGGTGCCCGCGCCCAGGCTGCGCGGGTCAGTGCGCTGGTCGCACCGGTGGTCCGGGACGCCGGGTTCGACCTGGAGAAGGTGACCGTCAAGCGGGTCGGTCGCCGTCACGTGGTCCGCCTGGTCATCGACGGCGACCGCGGGGTCGACCTGGACTCGGCGGCGGCCGTGTCCCGCTCGGTGTCGACCGCGCTGGATGAGGCGGAGGCCGCCGGGCAGACGCTGTTCCCCGGTGAGTACGTGCTGGAGGTGAGCTCGCCCGGCACGGACCGGCCGCTGACCGAGCCCCGGCACTGGCGGCGCAACGTCGGGCGGCTGGTGACCGTACCGGTGCGGGAGGCCGACGGCGAGCGGACCCTGACCGGGCGGGTCGTGGCCGCGGACGGGTCCGAGGTCACGCTCGAGGTCGACGGCGAGCCCCGCCGGCTGCCGCTGAGCGCTCTGGGCGCCGGCCGGGTGCAGGTGGAGCTGCGACGGCTGGACGAGGTGCCCGGCGGCGAGGAAGAGGGTGAGTCGCGGTGAACATCGACCTCGCGGCGCTGCGTGCCCTCGAACGCGAACGTGAGATCCCGTTCGAGACCATCCTGGCCGCGATCGAGTCCGCGCTGCTCACCGCGTACCGGCACACCGAGGGTGCGAAGCCGCACGCGCGCGTGGAGATCGACCGCACCACCGGCAAGGCCTCGGTGTACGCGCAGGAGCTGGACGAGGACGGCACGGTGGTGCGGGAGTTCGACGACACCCCGCACGACTTCGGCCGGATCGCCGCCATGACCGCCAAGCAGGTGATCCTGCAGCGCCTGCGGGAGGCCACCGACGAGGCCTACTACGGCGAGTACTCCGGCCGGGAGGGTGACCTCGTCACCGGTGTGGTGCAGGCGCACGGGGCGCTGGCCGAACGCGGCATCGTCACGGTGGACCTGGGCAAGCTCGAGGGCGTCCTGCCCCCGGCCGAACAGGTGCCCGGCGAGGTGTACGAGCACGGCCAGCGGATCCGGTGCGTGGTGGTCCACGTCTCCCGGGGCTTCCGCGGCCCCCAGGTGACCCTGTCCCGCTCGCACCCCACCCTGGTGAAGAAGCTGTTCGCGCTGGAGGTGCCGGAGATCGCCGACGGCAGCGTGGAGATCGCCGCGATTGCCCGCGAGGCCGGTCACCGCACCAAGATCGCCGTCCGCGCCACCGTACCCAACCTCAACGCCAAGGGCGCCTGCATCGGGCCGATGGGGCAGCGGGTGCGGGCCGTCATGAGCGAGCTGCGGGGCGAGAAGATCGACATCATCGACTGGTCGGACGACCCGGCCCGGTTCGTCGGCAACGCCCTGTCACCGGCCAAGGCCCTGCGGGTCGAGGTGGTCGACCCGCAGACCCGCTCGGCCCGGGTGACGGTCCCCGACTACCAGTTGTCACTGGCGATCGGGCGGGAGGGACAGAACGCCCGGCTGGCCGCGCGGCTGACCGGCTGGCGGATCGACATCCGATCCGACGCCGAGCCCGAGCAGCCGGTGGCGGCCGAGCAGCCGGGAGCCGGACAACCCGCCGAGTAGGGGCGCACCCGACCGGGGTATGAGGCGGCTTCGCAGGTCGGGCGCGTCGCGCTACACTTGGCCGTGCCACACCACGCACAGCCGGCAGCTGCGGCGCGTTCCCGCGCCCCGGTGCGGACGTGTCTGGGCTGCCGGAGGCGCGCACCCGCGTCAGAGCTGCTACGGTTCGTCGCGGTGAGGGACACGGCCGAGCCGGACGGGGGTCGGGTGCGGCTGGTTCCCGATCCACGCCGTAGGGCTCCCGGGCGCGGCGCGCACCTGCATCCCGATCCGGGGTGCCTGGCGTTGGCACGGCGGCGTCGCGCCTACGGGCGGGCGTTGCGTGTCTCCGGCGTCGTGGACGACGGAGCGGTGGCCGAACTGATCGGCCTCGACCAGCAAGGACGACCGACATGACGACACGATGAAGTCGCTGACATGATCAGGCTTCAGACCGACGAGTGAGGTCGGCGCGGGTCTGCCCGCCCGACCTCGGATGAGGAGTGCAGTGGCAGGTAAGGCCCGCGTACACGAGCTGGCGAAGGAACTGGGCGTCCCCAGCAAGACCGTGCTCGCCAAGTTGAAGGAGATGGGCGAGTTCGTCAAGTCCGCCTCGAGCACGGTCGAGGCACCCGTCGCCAGGCGGCTCAAGGAGGAGATGGCGTCGGTGCTCGCCGCCCAGGCGGAGAGCACCGCAGCGTCGGCTGCCAAGGCACCGGCGGAGGCGGCCGGGACGCCGACGCCGACGAAGGCTGCCAAGGCGGCCCGTAAGGGTCCGGTGCCCACCCCGCCCTCCGGTGCTCTCAGGCCGGCCAGCGCTCACGACATCGAGGTCGCGGCCGCCGAGGCCCGCGCGGCCGCGCTCAAGGCTGAGCAGGAGGCGGCGGTGCGCGCCGCCCGCGAGGCTCAGCAGCGTCGGGAGCAGCCCACCGACTCCGACGGGGGCGCCCCGCGGCCCACGGTCCGCAGCAGCGCCAACAACCCGTACGGCATCACCCCGTCCACGATCCGGCCGACCCCCGCGTCGATGCCGCCGCGGCCGAGCCCGGCGTCGATGCCACCGCGTCCGTCCCCTGCCTCCATGCCCGCCCAGCGACCCACGCGGCCGGGACCGGCACCGGGCGGCCGTGCGACCGGCCGACCCACCCGTGGCGGCGTCGGCGGCCGCGGCGGCGGTCCGCGCGGCGGCGGTGCGGCCACGCTGCCGTACCGGGGCGCACCGCCGCCGGGGATCGGTCGGCCCGGCGGGCGCGGACGCGGCGGCGGTGCGGCCGGCGCGTTCGGCCGTCCGGGCGGCAAGCCGGCCCGGGGTCGCAAGTCCCGCAAGCAGCGGCGCCAGGAGTTCGACAACCTCGCCGCGCCCACCATGGGCTCGGGTGCCCCCCGCGGCCACGGCCAGACGGTCCGGCTGCCCCGGGGCGCGTCCCTGTCCGACTTCGCGGACAAGATCGACGCCAACCCGGCCTCGCTGGTGCAGGAGCTGTTCAGCCTCGGCGAGATGGTGACGGCCACGCAGTCGTGCTCCGACGAGACGCTCCAGCTGCTGGGCGAGCACCTCGGCTACGACGTGCAGATCGTCAGCCCCGAGGACGAGGACCGGGAGCTGCTGGCGCAGTTCAACATCGACCTGGATGCGGCGGTGCCGGAGGATCGGCTGGTCACCCGGCCGCCCGTGGTGACCGTCATGGGTCACGTCGACCACGGTAAGACCAAGCTGCTGGACGCCATCCGGCGCACCAACGTGGTCGAGGGCGAGGCCGGCGGGATCACCCAGCACATCGGTGCCTACCAGGTGCACGTCGAGCACGAGGGTGTCGACCGGGCGATCACCTTCATCGACACCCCCGGTCACGAGGCGTTCACCGCCATGCGCGCCCGGGGTGCGCAGGTCACCGACATCGTGATCCTGGTGGTCGCGGCCGACGACGGCGTGATGCCCCAGACCGTGGAGGCGCTCAACCACGCCAAGGCGGCGGACGTGCCGATCGTGGTCGCGGTCAACAAGATCGACAAGCCGGAGGCGAACCCGGCCAAGGTCCGCCAGCAGCTGACCGAGTACGGCCTGGTGGCCGAGGAGTACGGCGGCGACACCATGTTCGTGGACGTGGCCGCCAAGCCCGGCATCGGCATCGACAAGCTGCTGGAGGCCGTGCTGCTGACCGCGGACGCCGCCCTGGAGCTCAAGGCGCCGGTCGACGGCCCGGCTCAGGGGGTGGCGATCGAGGCCCACCTGGACCGCGGCCGGGGTGCGGTCGCCACCGTGCTGGTGCAGAAGGGCACCCTGCGCACGGGCGACTCGATCGTGGTCGGCGGTGCGCACGGCCGGGTCCGGGCGATGCTGGACGAGAACGGCCTTCCGGTGGAGGAGGCCGGACCGTCGCGGCCGGTGCAGGTGCTCGGCCTGACCGCGGTGCCCAGCGCGGGCGACACGGTCCTCGCGGCCGGCGACGACCGCACGGTGCGGCAGATCGCCGAGCAGCGGCAGGCGCGGCGGCGTGCCGCCCAGATGGCCACGACCCGCAGCCGCGCCACCCTCGAGAGCGTCCTGGAGCAGATCAAGGAGGGCGAGAAGACCTCGCTCAACCTCATCCTCAAGGGCGACGTCTCGGGCTCGGTCGAGGCGCTGGAGGACGCGCTGTTCAAGCTGGACATCCCGGAGGAGGTCCAGCTCAAGGTGATCGACCGCGGTGTCGGTGCGATCACCGAGAGCAACGTCATGCTCGCCAGCGCGTCCGACGCCATCATCATCGGCTTCAACGTGCGCGCCGCCTCGGCGTCGGTGCGCCAGCTGGCCGAGCGCGAGGGCGTGGACATCCGGTACTACACCGTCATCTACCAGGCCATCGAGGAGGTCGAGGCGGCACTCAAGGGCCTGCTCAAGCCGGTGTACGAGGAGGTCGAGCTGGGCACCGCCGAGGTCCGCGCGATCTTCCGGTCGAGCCGGTTCGGCACCATCGCCGGGTGCGTGGTGCGCTCGGGCACGATCCGACGCAACGCCCGCGCCCGCCTGGTCCGCGACGGAACGGTGGTCGCCGACAACCTGACCATCGCCTCGTTGCGGCGCGAGAAGGACGACGTGTCCGAGGTGCGGGAAGGCTTCGAGTGCGGCCTGACGCTCGGGGGCTTCAACGACATCAAGGTCGGCGACGTGGTCGAGACCTTCGAGCTGCGCGAGAAGGCGCGCGAGTGAGGCGGCCGGGTGCCGGTGCGGGGTGCGGGCACCCCGCACCGGCACCCACTCGCACCTGACCCATCCACTCACCCGGACCTGAACCATGCGGTACGCGTTGCTGCTGTCGCCCTCGGCGAACCGGGTGTACGCCGACCAGGCGCCCCGGCTAGCCGTGGCTGAGCTGGCCGTGTTCGCCCACCGGGCACTGCGGACCCCGGTCGAGGACGCCAAGCCACGCACCATCGCCGGGGTCGACTACCTCGGCTTCGCGGCGCGTGAGCCGCTGACCGGGCGGGACGTGGCGTACCTGTCCAACCTCTCCGGGGCGTACGCGCTGTTCGAGGAGGCCGGCCACGACCCGGACGGCGGGCCGTGGCCGCTGCTGCGGCCGGTGGAGCTCAACCCGCTGGCGTACTACGACGACGACCTCGTCACCATTCCGAAGTACGCGGGCAAGACCAACGAGCAGTTCACCCGGCTGCTGCTCAACGTGACCGTGTTGGCCAGCGACCGGGCGGACGGGATGCTCCAGCGCCGGCTCGTGGTGCTGGACCCGCTGTGTGGCCGCGGCACCACGCTCAACCAGGCGCTGAGGTACGGGTACGACGCGATCGGTGTGGAGCTGGACACCGGGCACTTCGAGTCGTACGGGGCGTTCCTGCGCACGTACCTGCGGCGCAAGCGGCTCAAGCACACGGTGCGGCTCGAACCGGTGCGCCGGCAGCGCAAGCGGGTGGCACGGCGGATGACCGCCACCCTGGCTCCCACCAAGGAGGCGTACCGCGCCGGGGACGTGCAGACCGTCACGGTGCTGCACGCGGACACGCGGCTCGCGGGCGACCTGCTGCGGGCGGGCTGCTGCGACGTGATCGTGACCGACACGCCGTACGGGGTTGCGCACGGCAGCCGGACCACACCGTCCGGCTCGCCCTCCCGCCACCCGCGCGAGCTGCTCGAGGAGGCCGTGCCGGGCTGGGTCCGGCTGCTGCGCCGCGGCGGGGCGGCCGGGCTGGCGTTCAACACCCACGTCGTGGCCCGCGACGAGGTCGCCGAGCTGGTCACGCGCCACGGGCTGGAGGTGGTGGAGGGGCCGGGATACGGGGACCTCTCCCACTGGGTCGACCAGTCGATCACACGGGACGTCCTGGTGGCCCGCAAGCCGTGAGGTGGAGGTACGCTGCGGCCCGTGTACACCGGTACCGCCGTGTTCGATCTGCTGCTTCCCGAGGACTCCCGTTCCCTGAAAGCGAAGCGCAGGTATGTGCGTCCGGTCGTGGCCGCGCTGCGTCGCTACGAGGTGGCGACCGCGGAGGTGGGGGCGCTGGACCGCTACGGGCGCACCGAGATCGGGGTGGCCGCCGTGGCGGCGGACGCCACCCACGTGCGGGAGGTCCTCGACACCTGCGAGCGGGTGGTCAGCTCCCGGCCGGAGGTGGAGCTGCTGTCGGTGCGCCGTCGGATCTACCACGACGACGACGACTGACGTCCGGGCCGGCGGCCCGCCGCGCCGGGTGCCGGCGGTAGGGTCGGGTGTGGCCCGCGGAGGTGGTGACATGACTGGCTCGTACCGGGTGCGGCGGCACGCCGAACGGGTGCGCGAGCTGGTGGCATCGGCCATCCGTACCCGGATCAAGGATCCCCGGCTGGGCATGATCACGATCACGGATGCCAAGATCACGCCGGACCTGCGGGACGCGACGGTGTACTACACCGTGCTCGGCGACGCGGCCGCGAAGGCGGACACCGCGGCGGCGCTCGCCAGCGCCAGCGGCCTGCTGCGCAGCACCGTCGGCCGGGCGCTCGGGCTGCGCCACACGCCCACCCTGACGTTCGTGCTGGACGAGGTGCCCGAGCGGGCCAAGCACATCGACGAGCTGCTGGACGCGGCCCGCCACGCGGACGCCGAGATCCAGCGACGCGCGGCCGATGCCCGCTACGCCGGCGACCCGGACCCGTACCGGCACGGGCCGGAGCGGCAGCCCACCGAGGAGGAGACGTGAGCGCTCGGCTGTCACCGCAGGAGTGGTCCGCAGCGGTGGCGGCTGTGCGCGAGCTGTCGCCCGACGCGTCGGTGCTGCTGGTCTGCCACGTCAACCCCGACGGTGACGCCATCGGCAGCATGCTCGGCACCGGGCTGGGGCTGCGGGCGCTGGGCCTGACCGGGGTGCAGGCGAGCTTCCCCGGTCGGCCGGAG
>DATGOE010000113.1:0-29632 GCA_035306365.1 Natronosporangium sp.
GGTCGGGCCCACGAAGAAGCCCCGCGCCTCCGAGACCCCGGTCGGCGCGTCCGGGTCCGGGTTGGCGATGAGCGTCTGCCGCAGCTGCGCCTCCGGGCCACCGGCGTAGTTCCCGGCACCCTCGGGCAGCATGCCCTCGTAGTCCACCGAGGTCAGCGACGCCGCCGCCGCCCGCACCCCGGCCCGGGTGAGGTCACCGTTGGCCAGCGCCGCCTCGAGCGCCGCCTTCAAGGGGTACTGCCAGATCCAGCCGATGGTGTAGCCGTCGTTGAGGTCGGACGGCGTACCCACCGCCTCCCGCAGCGCCCGGTGGCCCGGGCTGTCGGTGGCCCAGTTCGGGAACGGGGTCGACACCTGGTAGAGGGCCTGGATCGCCTGACCGGCGTCGCTTTCCAGCAGGGCCTGGTTGTAGGTCGGGTTGCTACCGATGAACCGGCCGGTGTAGCCCTGCGCGGCCGCACCGCCGACGATCGTCGCCGCCTCGACCGGCCCGACGGTGAGGAAGACCAGGTCCGGCTGCTCGCTCAGGATGCGGCCGATCGCCTCGGCCTGCTGGTCGCCCCCGCCCGGTGCGGTCGGCACGGCGGTGAACTCCAGTCCGTTGGCCTCCGAGGCGCGCATGACGCCACCGGCGGCGTCCTCGCCGTAGTCGCCCGGGAAGTAGATCGACATCACGCTCTCCACGCCGTAGGTCTCGACCGCGTAGTCGACCCCGTTCATCGCCTCGACGCAGTAGTTCGCCGGCGACTCGAGGATGACCTCCTCGAAGTTGTACGAGGAGGTGTACGCCGCTGGGACCGCGAGGATGTCACTGGCGTCCAGGTCGGGCAGGATCGCCTCGGTGGTGGGCGAGCCCAGGGTCTGCGCCAGCGCGAGGATGTTCGGCTTCATCTCCTCGTACAGCCGGCTGTGCTCGGTCGCGTCGTAGCCGGTGTTCTCGTTGTAGGTGACCACGTCCACGTCGAAGGCCTGGTCCACGCCCTCGGCGCGGATGCCGCCCATCTCGTTGACCCGCTGCCAGAACGCCTCCTGCGCGGCGCTCAACGGCCCACCGAACCCGGCGAACGGCCCGGTGAGGTCGGTGAGGATGCCCAGGTAGATGCAGCCGTTGTCCTCGTTGACGGCGTTCTCGCACGGCTCCAGGGTCACGCCGACGTCGAACCTGATGTCACCGTCACCGTCGCCGTCGCCGCCACCGCCGTCGTCGCCGGCCCGGCACGCGGCCAGCGCCAGCACCACCGCCACGGCGGCGACGCCGGCGGATACTACTCTTCGCATTGCGTCCTCCTGACTAGCCAGATCAATAGGAGAAGGGGTACGTCTTCCACCAGCTGCGGATCCGGTGCCAGATGCCGAACAGCCCGCGTGGCTCGAAGATGAGGAACCCGATGATGAGCAGGCCGTACAGGACCTGCTGCAGGTGCGAGTCGTTGGGGATGTCGGTGGGCCGGGTGCTCACCAGCGGCAGCAGCTCGGCGAGCCACCGCGCCAACCGCGGCAGCAACGCGATGAGGAACGCGCCGGCGATCGCCCCGGAGATGGTCCCGACGCCCCCGATGAGGACCATGACGATGAACAGCACCGACAGGAACAGGTTGAACTGGTCGGGCCTCACGTTGAGAAAGGTCGTGTAGAACAGCGCCCCGAAGCAGCCGGCGTAGAAGGACGAGATGGCGAACGCGACGGTCTTCTGCCGCGCCAGGTTGACCCCGATCACGCCGGCGGCGATGTCGCGGTCCCGCACGGCCGTGAACGCCCGCCCGACATCCGAGCGGGCGAGGTTGCGGGCGGCGAGCGCGAACACCACCAGCAGCGCGAGCATGAGCCAGTACAGCTGCTGCTGCCGGTTGAAGAACGGCCCGTCGACGTCGAGCCGGTAGCCGAGCACGGTCACCGGCGGCGGCCGCCGGCCGTTGCTGGGGCCGCCGGTCACCGACTGCCACTGCTCGAACAGGTGCTCGCCGACCACCACCAGGCCGAGGGTGACGATCGCCAGGTACAGCCCGCGCAGCCGGGTGGCCAGCGGCGCCACCACCACGCCCACGACCGCGGCGGCCAGCCCCGCGGCCGGCAGCCAGACCACCAGCTCGGTGATCCCGAACCCGAGGGTGCGGCCGTCCGGGTCGCCGGCGATCACCGCCGCGGTGTAGAACCCGACCGCGGCGAAGAACGCGTGTCCCAGCGAGACCTGTCCGGCGAACCCGGTCAGCAGCATCAGTCCGATCGCGCCGATGGCGTACACGCTGCCCCGGGTCAGCTCGGTGAGCACCGCGTCGGGCAGCATCGACGGTGGCAGCAGCGGCAGCGCGACCCCGGCCAGCAGGATCACGAGCACCGCGACCAGCTTCGCCCGGGTGTTGAACAGCGCCATGTCGCTGCGGTACGAGGTGTGCAGCAGGGGCCGGCTCGCGACCGGGTTACGGGTCAGCACTTCACACCCTCTCCACCTCGCGGGTACCGAACATGCCGTACGGCCGCAGGATGAGCACCAGCACCATGACCAGCCACGGCACGATGATCGACGGGTTGCGCCCCAGCCAGGAGAGGGCGTCGGGGTAGTTGGCGGCCAGCGACTGCAGCACGCCGATGACCAGGCCGGCCCCCACCGCACCCTCCAGCGAGTCCAGGCCGCCCAGGATGATGACCGGCAGCGCGTACAGGGCGATGGGCCAGAAGGTGTTGTCCACGTTGAGCCCGGCGGCCGCGAACACGCCCGCGACCGCGGCCAGCGCTCCCGCCAGCGCCCAGGACAGCGCGAACACCGTGCCGACGCTGGCGCCCTGGGCCAGCGCCGCCTCCTGGTCCTCCGCCACCGCCCGCATCGCCAGTCCCATCCGGGTGAACCGGAAGAACGCGAACAGCACCGCCACGGCGATCGCGGCCGTCACGACCGCGGCGGCGTGCCGCTGCTGGACGGTGACCGGTCCCAGCTCGAACGTGCGCAGACCCCAGGGGTCGTCGACCTGTCGCGGGTTGAAGCCGAGCCAGGCGTGGGCGACGGTCCGGATGGCGATGTCCAGGCCGATCGTGATGATGGCGATGGTGAACACCGGCCGCCCGATCATCGGCCGGATGACCGCCCGCTCCACCCCGAGCGCGAACAGGCCGATGAGGACGGTACCGACCACCAGCGCCCCCCAGAAACCCAGCCACGGCACGTCGACCAGGTAGCTGACGAGCACCACGCCGGCGATCATGAAGCCCGGCTGCGCAAAGCTGATGACGCCGCTGGCCTTGAAAATGATCACGAATCCGAGGCCGATGAGCGCGTACACACTGCCGCGGCCGAGCCCGTCCGCGACCGCCTCCAGCAGGTGGATCATCGCGCCGCCTTCGTGGCGTAGAGGTCCTCGACCAGGTCGGCGAAGCGCTCCTCGATCGCCGCCCGCTTGACCTTCTGGGTGGCGGTCAGCTCACCGTCCTCGTGGTCGAGCTCCTTGGGCAGCATGCGGAACTTCTTGATCTGCTCCACGGTGGCGAACCGGGTGTTCACCTCGCTAACCACGCCCTGGACGAGCGCGATGACCTCAGGCTTCTCCGACAGGTCCCGGTAGGTGGTGAAGTCGATCTTCCGCCGCTGCGCCCACTCGGCCACCGTGTCGAACTCGATGCCGATCAGCGCGGTGAGGTACGGGCGCCGGTCGCCGATGACGATGGCCTCCTTGATGTACGGGGAGGCCTTCAGCGCGTTCTCGATCTCCGAGGGGGCGATGTTCTTGCCGCCCGCGGTGATGATGATGTCCTTCGCCCGATCGGTGATCTTGATGTGGGTGCCGTCCACCCACTCTCCGATGTCGCCGGTGCGCAGCCAGCCGTCGGCGGTCATGGTCTGGGCGGTCGCCTCCGGGTCGCGGAAGTAGCCGGCGAACACCGCCGGGTGCCTCACCAGGATCTCGCCGCTGTCGTCGATGCGGATCTCCGCCTCGCCCAGCGGCTCGCCCACGGTCCCGAGCTTGATGCGGCCGGGACGGTTGGAGGTGCTGATCGCGGCGTTCTCCGTCATCCCGTACGCCTCGAACATGGGCACTCCGATGCCCATGAAGAACTTGAGCACCTCGGGAGCGATCGGCGCGGCACCGGACACCGCCGCCCGGACCCGCCGGAGGCCGAGCCGGGTGCGCAGCGCCCGGAAGAAGCACACCCACCCCGCCGCGTACAGCAGACGTGTACCGACGGTGTGCCGGCCGCCGGTGCGGACCAGCGTGTCGCCGATCCGGTCGGCCACCCGCAGCCAGAACCGGGCCACCGTCCGCTTGAGCAGGCTGGCGGTGCCCAGCTTGATCTGGACGGTGGCGAGCATCTTCTCCCAGATCCGCGGCACCGAGAACAGGATCGTGGGCTGGACCTCCGCCAGGTTGGCCTGCACGGTGTCGATCGACTCGGCGAAGTTGACCTGGGTACCGGAGCCGGCGTTGAACCAGGTGGTGAACGTCCGCTCCACCACGTGGCACAGCGGCAGGTAGGACAGCAGCATGTCGTACGGCCCCGGCGGCGGCTTGGCGAACCCGGACCCGCTGGCGTGGGTGCGGATCGCGAACTCGATGTTCGCCACCGTCAGCATCGCGCCCTTGGGCGGTCCGGTGGTGCCCGAGGTGTAGATGATGGTCGCGACGTCCTCGGGCAGCGCCCCGGCCATGCGGGTCACCAGCGCGTCCGGGTGGGCGGCGCGGTGGGCGGCGCCGCGCGCCATCAGCTCGTCCCAGCTCATCAGCAGCGGATGGGAGTACCGGCCGCGGATGCCACGGGGGTCGATGTAGACGATGTGGGCGAGGTCCGGGCACTGGTCGGCGACCGCCAACGCCTTGTCCACCTGTTCCTGGTCCTCGGCCACGAGTACCTTCGCCCCCGAGTGGCTGAGCAGGTAGGCGACCTCGGCGGGTGGGTTGGTCGGGTACAGCCCGACCGAGCAGGCACGCACCGCGACCGCCGCGATGTCGGTGTAGAGCCACTCGGGGCGGTTCTCGGAGTGGATGGCGATCCGGTCACCGGGCTGCACCCCCAGGTCCAGCAGGGCGTGGGCCACGGTCTGGACCGTGTCCCAGTAGCGCCGCCAGGTCACCTCCTGCCAGATGCCGAGATCCTTGTGCCGCATCGCGACGAGGTCCGGTTCGCGGGCGGCACGGTCGCGGACCAGGGTGGCCAGCGTGGTGACCGCGGGCGGCCGGTGCCCCGCCGCGGTGGTGGTGGCCGGAGCGGTGGTGACGGTCATGCCGACTGCACCTCCCCCAGATAGGCCCGGATCACGTCCGGGTGGTTCTGGATCTCTTTGGGGACGCCGGTGGCGACCGGGCGCCCGAAGTCGACCACGAGCACCCGGTCGGCGAGGTCCATGACCAGGCCCATGTCGTGCTCGACCAGGATGATCGGAATGTCGAGGTCGTCGCGGATGTCCAGGATGTACCTGGCCATGTCCTCGGTCTCCTCGACGTTCATGCCGCCGACGGGCTCGTCCAGCAGGAGCAGCTTCGGCTCCATCGCCAGCGCCCGCCCGAGCTCGACCCGCTTCTGCACCCCGTACGGCAGCAGCCCCACCGGCAGGCCGCGCCACCGCTCCAGCTCCAGGAAGTCGATGATCTCCTCGACCTTCTCCCGGTGGGCCACCTCCTGCTGGCGCGCCCGGCCGACCCACAGCACCGCCGACAGGGTCCCGTACCGGATGTGGTGGTGGCGGCCCAGCATGAGGTTGTCCAGGACGGTGAGGTTGGCGAACAGCTCGACGTTCTGGAAGGTCCGGGCGATGCCGAGCCGGGCGATCTGGTGCGGGCTGCGACCCAGCAGCGGCACGCCGTCGAAGACGACCTCGCCCTGCTGGGGCCGGTAGACGCCGGAGAGCACGTTGAAGATGGAGGTCTTGCCGGCGCCGTTCGGGCCGATGATGGCGAACAGCTCGCTGCGGCCGACCGTGAAGCTGACCCCGTCGATGGCGCGGATCCCGTCGAAGGACAGCTTGACGTCGGAGAACCGCAGGATCTCGCCACCGGTGCCGGTCATGACAGCCACCGCTTCCGCCGCTTGTAGTGCTTGACGTCCCGGAACGACTTGCGACCCTGGTCGCCGCCGGCGTGCAGTCCCAGGTAGAACTCCCGGATGTCCTCGTCGGCGAGCAGCTCGTCGGCGGGCTTGTCCAGCACCACCTTCCCGGTCTCGAGCACGTACCCGTGCGAGGCGATGGACAACGCCATGGTGGCGTTCTGCTCGACCAGCAGCACCCCGGTGCCGGACTTGTTGATCTGCACGACGAGATCGCGGACCTGCTCGACCAGGCGCGGCGCCAGCCCCAGGCTCGGCTCGTCGAGCAGCAGGTACCTGGGCTCGGCCATGAGCGCCCGCCCCATCGCGAGCATCTGCTGCTCCCCGCCGGACAGGTAGCCGGCGGTGTCGGCCCGCCGGTCGGCCAGCACCGGGAACAGCTCCAGCACCCGTTCGATCCGCTGCCGCAGCTGGCGGGGCTGGGTGTGCGCTCCCAGTCGCAGGTTCTCCTCCACGGTCAGCTCGGCGAAGATCCGCCGGCCCTCCATGACCTGCGCGATGCCGCGCCGCACGCGCTGAGCCGCACGCAGGTGGCTGATGGGCTCGCCGTCAAGGGTCACCGTGCCGCGGGTGATCTTCCCGTCGTGGACGTCGAGGAGCCCGGTGACCGCCCGCAGCAGGGTGGTCTTGCCGGCACCGTTGGCACCCAGCAGGGCGACGATCTCACCGGGCGGGACCGCCAGGCTCACTCCCCGCAGCACCAGCATGACGTCGTCGTAGACGACCTCCAGGTTGTGCACCTGCAACATCGGGCGCTCCCGAGCGAAGAGGGTGCCGGCGGGTGTGATCCAGTAAACTAACAGCGGTAGTTTAGTGGGCCACGTCACGCCGGTTCAAGGGGCCGCGGGGTTAAGCTCTGGCCACGCAGCGGACAAGCCGTCCCGCGGCCGGTCGCCCCCGTCGCACGTCGCGGTCACGCCAGGCCGCGGTCGGCCCGGTGGAAGGTAGGTTCGACGCGTGCACCTCCCCGGCCTCGACCTGGACCGGCTGCACGCCTACCTCACCCGGGAGCACCCCGGGCTGGTCGGTGGGCGGCTGTGGGCCGAGCTGGCTACGGGCGGCCGCTCCAACCTGACGTACGTGGTGACCGACGGGCGCGCCGAGTGGGTGCTGCGGCGACCGCCGCTGGGCCACGTGTTGGCCACCGCGCACGACGTGGCCCGGGAGCACCGGGTGATGACCGCCCTCGCCGACACCGACGTCCCGGTGCCGGCGACGGTGCTGCTGTGCACCGACCCGGACGTGCTCGGCGCCCCCTTCTACCTCATGGAACGGGTCCACGGCACGGTCTACCGCACCCGGGAGCAGACCGCCGCGCTGTCCGAAGCGGACCGCTGGCGGCTGTCGCGGGCGCTCGTCGACACCCTCGCCGACCTGCACCAGGTGGACCCGGAGGCGGTCGGCCTGGGTGACTTCGGTCGCCCGGACGGGTTCCTCGCCCGGCAGGTGCGGCGCTGGAGCACCCAGCTGGCCGCCTCCCGCAGCCGGCCGCTACCGGGAATCGAGCGGCTGGCCGACACCCTGGCCGGCACGGTCCCGAAAAGCGGCCCACCGGCGATCGTGCACGGCGACTTCCGGCTGGACAACCTGCTGACCCGCGGCACCTCCGTGGTGGCGGTGCTGGACTGGGAGATGTCCACTCTGGGGGACCCACTGACCGACCTCGGCCTGCTGCTGGTCTACTGGGACCGGCTGGCCGACGACAACCCGGTGGTCACCGGCGTGGGGGCCGACTACGGGTTCCCGCCCGGCGCCACCCTGGTCGAGTGGTACGCCGCCCGGACCGGCGCGGACCTGTCGGCCCTGCCCTGGTACGTGGCTCTCGCCTGCTTCAAGCTCGCCGTGATCCTGGAAGGCATCCACTACCGCTACCAGCTCGGCAAGACCGTCGGCGACGGGTTCGACCAGATCGGGGCGATGGTGCCTCCGCTGGTCGAACGCGGGCTGGAGGCGCTTGCCCACCCGCACCGTAGGACCTAGAAAGGGGCCGACCATGGAGTTCGCGCACGACCCGCAGACCGAGCACCTGCGCGAGCAGCTCCTGTCGTTCATGGACAGCCACATCTACCCCGCCGAGCCGGTCTTCGCCGAGCAGGCCGCCACCAGCGGGTGGGACCCACCACCGATCCTGGAGGACCTGCAGCGCGAGGCACGCCGGCGCGGCCTGTGGAACCTGTTCCTACCGCGGGAGGCGGGCGGGACGCTGACCAACCTGCAGTACGCGCCCCTGGCGGAGATCACCGGACGCAGTCCGGCGATCGCGCCCGCGGCCCTCAACTGCGCCGCCCCCGACACCGGCAACATGGAGGTGCTGGCGATGTTCGGCACCGAGGAGCAGCGCCGGCGGTGGCTGGAGCCGCTGCTGGAGGCGCGGATCCGCTCGGCGTTCTGCATGACCGAACCCGCGGTCGCCTCCTCCGACGCCACCAACATCGCCACCCGGATCGAGCGGGACGGGGACACGTACGTCATCAACGGCCGCAAGTGGTGGTCCTCGGGAGCCATGAGCAGCCGCTGCGCGATCTTCATCGTCATGGGCCGGACCGACCCGACCGGCGACCGCCACCGCCAGCACTCCATGATCCTCGTGCCGCGGGACACCCCCGGCGTGACCGTGCGGCGCAACCTCAACGTGATGGGCTTCACCGACCACACCCACGGCGGCCATGCGGAGGTGGACTTCGTCGACGTACGGGTGCCGGCGTCGAACCTGATCGGCGAGGAGGGCGACGGGTTCGCCATCGCGCAGGCCCGCCTGGGCCCGGGCCGGATCCACCACTGCATGCGGCTGATCGGCATGGCCGAACGCGCGTTGGACCTCATGTGCGCCCGGGCGGTCGAGCGGGTGGCGTTCGGTCGGCCGCTGGCCGACCAGGGCGTGGTGCAGGACTGGATCGCCGAGTCCCGCGTGCGCATCGAGCAGCTGCGGCTGCTGGTGTTGCGGACCGCGTGGCTGATCGACACGCACGGCAACCGGGCGGCGCACCGGGACATTCAGGCCATCAAGATCGCCGCGCCGAGGACGGTGGAGTGGGTCCTCGACAAGGCGATCCAGACCTACGGCGCGGCCGGGCTCAGCCAGGACTGGCCGCTGGCGGCACTGTGGGCGGCCGCGCGGTCGCTGCGGTTCGCCGACGGGCCCGACGAGGTGCACAAGGCCTCGCTGGCGCGGCGGGAGCTGCGCCGGTGGCGGGAGCGGTCCGCCTGACGACGTCCGCGGCCGCGGCCAGGCCTCACGCCGCACCCGGTCGTCGCCGCCGCGGTCACGCCGCGCCGGCGCGCAGGCGCCGCGCCAGCCGACGGGCCTCCCGCAGTGGTGCCGGGGTGCGGTGGTGCGCGACCGCCATCACCACCTGCACCGCAGTGTCCGGGTCGGTCCGCCACCCGGCGTGCACCGCCAGAGGGCGGCGGCCGGCCCGGGTCCGTACCCAGTACCCGACCAGCTCGCCGTCGGCCAGCAGCGGGGCGACCTCACCCCGCTCGTCACCCGGCCACGCCCCGGATGCGCGCAGCGGACGGTGGGTCACCCCCACCGTCGGCAGGTCGAGCACGGCCCTGAGGTGCCAGGCCAGCCCCGCCCGCCGCGGATGGTCCCGCGCGGTGGCGTCCACCAGCAGGACGTCGGGCCGCCGCGGCAGGGCCACCACCGCGGCCGCCAGCGCCGGCCCCACCCGCAACGCCAGCAGGCCCGGCCGGTACGGGCCGGCGGTGAGCCCGGTGGCGGTGGACCGGCCCACACACCTGCGGGCCTCGACCAGGGCCGTGGCCGCCCACACCGGCTCGCCCGCCCGACCCGCTCCGGTGGTCCCACGGGGCAGGCAGGCGAAGCACCCCGCGACCAGTGGGCGCTCCGGTGACCGCCATGCCGGCGGCGTCAGGCCGGCGAGCCGCCGCTGCTCGGCCTCGAGCTCCGCGACGGTCGCCGGCCACCGGACCGGGGTCAGACGGCCTGCAGCCCTTCCGCGCGGGCCAGCTCCCGCAGGCGGCCCAGCGCCTGGATCTCCAGCTGCCGGATCCGCTCCCGGGACAGGGAGAACCGCGACGCCACCTCGGTGAGCGAGTGCTCCCGGCCGTCCTCCAGGCCGTAGCGGGCACGCATGATCCCGGCGGAGCGGTCGTCGAGGTGGCTGAGCAGGCTCTCGATGCGCTGCCGCTCCATCCCCGACATGACCACGTCCTCCGGCGACGGCTCGTCGGAGTCCGCGACCAGGTCGCCCAGGTTGGTGTCACCGTCGTCCCCGACCGGGGTGTCCAGCGACACCGTGTCCTGCGACCACCGGATCAGCTCGTTGACCCGCTCGACGCTCACGCCCAGGGCGTCGGCGACCTGCTCCGGCTGCGGGTCGGTGCCCATCTCCCGGGTCAGCTGGCGGATGACGTTGCGCATCCGGTTGACGTCCTCGACCAGGTGCACCGGCAGCCGTACCGTGCGCTCCTGCTGGGCGATGGCGCGCGAGATCGCCTGCCGGATCCACCAGGTGGCGTAGGTGGAGAACTTGTAGCCGCGCTCGTAGTCGAACTTCTCCACCGCCCGGACCAGACCGGTGTTCCCCTCCTGGATGAGGTCGAGCATCGGCATCCCCGACCGGACGTACCGGCGGGCGATGGAGACCACCAGCCGCAGGTTGGCCCGGATGAACAGGTCCTTGGCCCGCTCGCCCTCGATCACGAGCTGTTCGAGCTCCTCCCGGGTGGCGCCCTCGGGGATCCGGCCCTCGGCCAGCAGGTGGGCGGCGTAGAGGCCGGCCTCGATCGCCTTGGACAGCTCGACCTCCCGGGCGGCGTCCAGCAGCGGGGTCCGGGAGATCTCGTGCAGGTAGACGCCGACCAGGTCGCGCTCTTCGGCGACCTCGTCGGTACGCATCGTCATCGTCTCCATGCCTGATCTCCTCCCCCGTGGTCTGGTGCGTGCACCGGTGCTGCCCTACACAACAGCTGACGCGCTAGCGTGATTCCTCGTTGCCCGCGACCTACACGCAAGTTGGCGGCAAGATTGGCACGGCCAACTGGAAATTGGCTGGATGCCGCAGGGCGTTGCCCCCATTCGCCCGATTCATTGCAGCATGCGTCCCTACGTAGCGCAGTGACCGGGACCACCGGTGGAGTGCGATCCCGGTCACTCTTGAGCACGAAGCGACGCGCCGGCCGGTTCACCCACCGCTGACCCGGGCTGGGGCCGCTGCCCGGCGGCACCGACTACCGTACGGGCATGCCGACCCAGACCGTACTCGTGACCGGGGCCACCGGCGGGCTCGGGACGGCGGTGACCGACGCCTTCCTCGCCGACGGGTGGCGCGTGGTGGCGCCGGTCCGCCCCGGCGGCACCCGCCTGCCGCCCGCCGCGGTGGAGACCGTGGTGGCCGATGTCAGCGACGAGCGGGACGTCGCCCGCGCCGCCGAGCTCGCCGCCGCGTCCCCGGACGCGCCGCTTCGGGCGGTCGTCAACCTCGTGGGCGGTTTCGCCGCCGGCCCTCCGGTGCACCAGACACCGCTGGCCGACCTGGAGGAGATGCTGCGGCGCAACCTCCGACCGACCTGGCTGGTCACCGCGGCCTGCCTGCCCCACCTGGTGGCGGCCGGCGGCGGCGCGGTGGTGTGCGTCTCGGCCCGGGCGGCGGTCCACCCGTTCCGCGGCGCCGCCGCGTACGCCACGGCCAAAGCGGCGGTGCTGGCGTTCGCCCGCGCGGTGGCGGTCGAGTACGCCGACGCGAACGTGCGCTGCAACACCGTCCTGCCCGGAACGATCGACACTCCCGCCAACCGGCGGGCCCAGCCGGATGCCGATCGATCATTGTGGACGCCGCCGGAGCAGGTCGCGCGGACCGTGCGGTTCCTGGCCGGTGCCGAGTCCGCACCGGTCACCGGGGCCGCCGTACCGGTCCACCGCCGGCCCTGACGCACCCCGCGACCGGCGTGGAGATGCATGTCGGTTTACGGAATCGTTACCGCCGCACGAGCGACAAAGTTGCGTCAACGGTCTGGACTTCCTGTAACCGAGGCGATTGCATCGAGGCGAGGGGGCGGGCTTCGTGCACCGCCGACCGGGTTAGGAAGGGGCACAGTGATGATGGCGACACACCGACCATTCACACGCGGCCTGGTGGCCGCCGGGGCCGTGGCGCTCGCCCTGGGCGCCGCGGCGTGCGGAGACGACGGGGAGGGTGGCTCCGGTGACCGCACGGTCACTGTCATCGGCACCTGGGGCGGCGACGAGGAAGAGGCGTTCCGCCAGATGGTGGCGCCGTTCGAGGACAGGACCGGGATCACCGTCGAGTACACCGGCACGCGGGACCTCAACGCGGTGCTGACCACCGGCGTCGCCTCCGGCGTGCTGCCGGATCTGGCGGGGCTGCCCGGGCCCGGCCAGATGCGCGAGTTCGCTGAGGCCGGCGCGCTGGTGCCGCTGGACGACATTATCGACATCGACAAGTACAAAGCCGAGACCTCGCCGGCGTTCGTGGACCTCGGAACGGTCGACGGCAAGGTCGTCGGGGTGTTCATCAAGGCCGCGGTCAAGGGTCTGATCTGGTACAACCCCAACGTCTACACCGGGGACGTGCCGGCCACCTGGGACGAGCTGGAGCGGATCGCCGACCAGACGGCCACCGGCGACATGCGCCCGTGGTGCGTCGGCCTGGAGTCCGGTGCCGCCTCCGGCTGGCCGGCCACCGACTGGATCGAGGACTTCGTCCTGCGCCAGTCCGGCCCGGACGTCTACGACGCCTGGGTCGCCGGGGAGCTGCCGTGGACGTCGCCGGAGATCCGCCAGGCGTTCGAGGCGTACGGCCGGGTGGTGGCCGAGGACCGGACCTACGGCGGGACCAACTACGTGCTCAACACCAACTTCGGCTCGGCCGCGAACCCCATGTTCGCCGACGAGCCGGGGTGCCTGTTCCACCACCAGGCCTCGTTCATCACCGCGTTCTTCGAGAACGAGGCTGGGGCCACTCCGGACGAGTACGACTTCTTCCGGATGCCCGACATCAACCCGCAGTACGCCGGCGCGCTGACCGGCGCGGGCGACCTGTTCGGCATGTTCCACGACACGCCGGAGGCCCGCGAGCTGATGCGCTACCTGGTCACCGCGGAGGCCCAGTCGATCTGGGTGGGCATCGGCGGCGCCCTGTCCGGCAACACGACGGTGGACAACTACCCGGACGACATCTCCGCGCGCTCGGCGCAGATGCTGGGCGAGGCGACGGTCTTCCGGTTCGACGCGTCCGACCTGATGCCGGAGGCGATGAACAACGCCTTCTGGACGGAGGTGCTCAACTACACGCAGAACCCGGACCAGCTCGACCAGATCCTGGCGCGGCTGGATGAGGTCAGGTCGAGCGCGTACGAGGAAGGGGCGTAGGCCAGCGGTCCGAGGGGAGGGTGCCGGCCGCCGGCCGGCCACCGGCCGGCGGTGGCGCCCTCCCCTCGGCCACGGGACCGAGAGGACATCGCATGGACGATCGTTTGACCACGGCCTTCTTCGTGGTGGTCGGGGTGCCGGCCTCGCTGGTGGGCTACATCTTCCTCGTGGAGCTGGTGCTGCGACTCGTACCCCAGCGCCGCGTGCCGCGGATCCGGCCACTGCTGTGGATCGCGCCGGCGCTCGCCTTCCTGGCCGTGTTCCTCATCTACCCCACCCTGGACACGATCCGGCGCAGCTTCATGGACCGTCTGTCGGAGAACTACGTGGGGTGGAGCAACTACGAGTACATGTGGACCGACCACGCGGTCCGCGGCGCCATCGTCAACAACCTGCTGTGGCTGGTCTTTCTGACCCTCGGCGCGGTCGGCATCGGGTTGCTCGTGGCGGTGCTGGTGGACCGGGTGCGGTACGAGCCCGTCGTCAAGACCGTCATCTTCCTGCCGATGGCGATCAGCTTCGTCGCCGCCGGTGTGATCTGGCGGTTCATGTACGACTTCCGGCCCGAGTCCGGCACGCTCAACGCCATCATCACCGGCTTCGGCGCCGACCCGGTGGCGTTCTTCAGCGAGTGGCCGTTGAACACGTTCGCGCTCATCGTGGTCGGGGTGTGGATGCAGGTCGGGTTCGCGATGGTGATCCTGTCCGCCGGGCTGAAGTCGATCAGCAACGACCTGTTGGAGGCGGCCCGGGTCGACGGCGCCACGGAGTGGCAGATCTTCCGTAAGGTGACCTTCCCGTTGCTCCTGCCCACGATCGCGGTCATCAGCACCGCCGTGATCATCATCGCGCTGAAGGCGTTCGACATCGTCTACGTGATGACCAACGGCAACTTCAACTCCGAGGTGCTGGCCAACCGGATGTACAAGGAGATGTTCACCTTCCGGCACTTCGGGCGGGCCAGCGCGATCGCGGTGGTCCTGTTCCTCGCGATCGTGCCGATCATGATCTTCAACATCCGCCGGTTCCGCGAACAGGAGGCCATCCGATGACCGTCGCCCCGGTGCACGCGCCGACCCTGGAGGCCGGCGCCCCCGCCCGGACCCGTCCGCCGGCACGCACCCCCGGTCGCCGGTCGCGCACCGGACGGATCGTCCTGCACCTCTCGCTCGCCGTCATCATGATCGTGTGGCTGGTGCCCGCGGTGGGGCTGTTCGTCAACTCGTTCCGGCCGCCGGCCGCGGTGTCCAGCTCCGGCTGGTGGACGGCGCTCGCGCCGCCGTACGAGTTCACGTTCTCCAACTACAGCGAGGTGCTGTCCCGGCAGGGCCTGGACACCGCGTTCCTCAACAGCCTGTTCATCACCATCCCCGCCACCGTGCTGGTCCTGGCGGTCGCCGCCTTCGCGGCGTACGCGTTCGCCTGGATGCAGTTCGTCGGCAAGGACGTGATCTTCGTGGTGATGGTGGGCCTGCTCGTGGTGCCGTTGCAGGTCACGCTCGTGCCGCTGCTGCGGCTGTTCGCCGACCTCGGCATCGCCGGCACGTTCCTGTCGGTGTGGCTGGCGCACACCGGCTTCGGCCTCCCGTTCGCCATCTACCTGCTGCGCAACTACATGGGTGGCCTGCCCCGGGAGGTGTTCGAGGCGGCGGCCATCGACGGGGCGGCGCCGACGACGTCGTTCTTCCGCCTGGCGCTGCCGATGAGCGCCCCGGTCATCGCCGCCATGGCGATCTTCCAGTTCCTGTGGGTCTGGAACGACCTGCTGGTCGCCCTGGTCTTCATCGGGCCCGTGCCGGGCAACCTGCCCCTGACCGTGCTCGTCAGCAACCTGGTCAACTCCCTGGGTGGACAGTGGCACCTGCTGACCGCCGCGGCGTTCATCATGATGGTGGTACCGGTGGCGATCTTCATCGCGCTGCAGCGCTACTTCGTGCGGGGCATCACCGGAGGCGCGGTCAAGGGGTGAGCTCGCGTCGGCCGGTGACCCGGTGCCGGGTCACCGGCCGACCGGCCCGCGACGGTCACCGCCCGGCCGGACCACGGGGCCGTCGCGCGCCGCCGGCCAGGCGCACGAGCGTGGCGCCGGTCAGGCGGCCGTGCGGCGGCTCCCGGACCAGCGCGCCCCGGGTCAGCAGCGGCGCCAGGGCGCGGGCCACGTCGCCCGGGCGGTAGAGGGTCCGGGTCAGCGCGTGGGTGCGCAGGTCGACCACCCGGCAGGGTCCCGCGGCGGCCAGGTGGACCAGCAGCGCGTGGCGCAGCGGCCCGGGATGGGGTTCGGCGGAGATGTCCAGCAGGACGCCGTCCGGGTCGGTCGGGTCGCGGTAGCGGACCCCGGCGAACTCGTCGACCGCCCACAACTCGTCCTTGAACCGCTCCAGGCTGCGCGTGCGGGAGGTGGCGAAGCGCAGCAGCTGGGCGGTGCCGCCGGTGTCGACCAGCTCGACGGCGACCGCGTAGGCGAACCCCGCCGCGTACAGCGGCTCCCGGGGGTCGCCGTCCTCGGGGTCGGTGACGAGGAGGAGCTCACCGGTGGGGAGGTTGCCCAGCGCCCGCCTCAGCCCCTCGTCGACCGGACCGGTCAGGTGCGCCAGCACGTACCCGCGTCCGGCCGCCACGGCGGGATCGGCCGGCGCCGCCGAGATCCGCAGCCCGGTGATGCCCGGGTCCGTCGGCAACGGACCGTCCACGAGCACGTCCAGCCCCCGGCCGGTCACCAGGTCGGAGAACTCGGTGAACACCCGGACCGCCGCCGCGGCGCCGTAGGTGGAGCGGTCCAGGTAGGTGGCTGCCCGTCCGGAGCCGAGCGCCGTCGGCGCCCAGTAGTCCAGGTAGCGCACCAGCAGCTCCTGCTTCACCGCGGTGTGCGGATCGGCGGGCATGGTGACTTTCTACCCGACCCGCGACGGCCGGTCCACCGTCGCGTCACCCGCCCCTCCCGTGGCCGGTGGGGACCGGCCGTCGTGGGCCGGCCCCGCGGATGCGGGGCCGGCCCACGACGGGTCAGCCGGGCTGCTGCGTCACGAACTCCGCCAGGTGCGCCGACTGTTCGATGCGGCTCGGCTCGTGCACGTACATCATGTGGCCGGCCGGGTAGTACCGGAACCGGATGTTGCCGCGCAGCTCCTCCGGGATCGCCAGGTGGGCCATGGTGTGCTCGGCGGCGAAGTAGGGCGTGGCGCCGTCGTGGTACCCGCACCCCACGTACACCCGCAGGAACGGGTTGGCCCGCATCGCCTCGGACAGCCGGTCGACGACGCTGACCTGCTGGCCCTCGAACTCCTTGAACGACCAGCTCTCGATGACCCGCCGGGACAGCACCTCGTAGGGCAGGTCGGACTCGTACTGCAGGTCGTGGCGGACGTAGTGGTTGAACGCCGCCGTGTACGGACCCATGATCGCGTCCATGGACGGGTCGGAGGACCACCGCTCCCGCCCGTAGTCGCTGTCCCAGCCGGTGAACCGCCCGTCCAGGCGGCCGACGGTCAGCCGGCGGTGTCGCAGCAGCTCGGTGAAGAACCGGATGTGCTCGATGCGCAGGTTGACCCGGTCCACATAGTCCTCGGACAGCCCGGTCAGGGAGGCGATCTTCGACACCGCCGCGGCCCGCTCCTCCGCGGTCAGCCGGGTGCCACGCGAGAGCACCCACGGGTACTCCCGGGACGCGTACGCCTCCGCGTCGTCCAGCACGTCGCGTAGCGGCCGGTCCCCGTGCAGTCCGTGGTAGTGCGCGATCGCCGCGTAGGTCGGCAGGAACATCACGTACGGGGCGTCGTTGAGCCCGCCGGTCCGCAGCAGTCCGAAGTCGAGCACGGCGGAGATGAGCATGAGCCCGTTGACGTTCATGCCGTACTTCTCCTGCAGGTGCCGCGCCAGCCCGGCGGCCCGCAGCGTGCCGTACGACTCACCGCACAGGTACTTGGGCGACAGCCACCGCCCGTGGCGGCTGGTCCACAGCCGGATGACCTCGCCGACCGACTCCAGGTCCCCGCCGAACCCGTGGAACTCCTTGGGCTTCTCCCCCTTCGCCGGCCGGGAGAAGCCGGTCGAGACCGGGTCGATGAACACCAGGTCGGAGACGGCCAGCAGGGTCTGGGGGTTGTCGGCCAGGCCGTACGGTGGCGGGACGAGCGAACCCACGTCGCCGGAGAGCACCCGACGGGGTCCCAGCAGTCCCAGGTGGAGCCACACGCTGGACGAGCCGGGGCCGCCGTTGAAGGCGAAGGTCACCGGCCGGTTGCGGGGCGACGCGTCGTCCAGCGTGTACGAGGTGAGGAACACCTCCGCCTTGGGCTTGAAACCGTCGAACTTCTCCTCGTCGGTGTGCTCCTCGCGCCGCAGGACCATCCGCCCGCTGGTGGCGGTGTACCGCAGCTCGCGGCCGTCCGCGGTGTGGACGGTGTGCCTGGTGACGACGAGCTCGTCCTGGAGATCCGGTGGGGTCGCGGCGGCGTCGGGAGCGGAGGGCTTCTCCTGCTGCGTGGTGGCCGACTCGGCCATCGTCACCTCCTGGGGGTCGGGGTTGCGCCTGGGGGATCGGGGTTCAGCCTGGGGGGTCGGGGTTCAGCGGGTCAGCCGGGGTAACAGTGTCGCAGCCGCCACGATCATGACGGCGCAGGCCCCTGCCAGCACGGCGACGTCGAGCGGGTAGTTCGCCGGACTGCCCAGCAGCAGGCCCCGCAACGCGTCCACCTGGTAGGTCAGCGGGTTGACGGTGCTGACCGCCTGCAGCCACGGCGGCATCAGCTCCACCGGGTAGAGCGCGTTGGAGGCGAAGAACAGCGGCACGATGATGAGCTGGCCGATGCCCATCATCCGCTCCCGGGTGCGCACCAGACCGGCGATGAGGATCGACAGGCAGCAGAACGCCGCGGCGCCCAGCAGCACCACGGCGCCCACACCCAGCAGCCGCAGCGGGTTCCAGATCACGCCGATGCCCAGGATCACCGCGAGCAGGAGGACCACCGTCGCGTTGGTCAGCCCCCGCAGCCCGGCCGCGAACGCCTTGCCGGCCACCAGGGCCACCCGGGGCGTCGGGGTGACCATCAGCTTGGCCAGCACGCCCGCGTCCCGGTCCCAGATGATGTGGATCCCGTACAGGATCGCGATGAACAGCGACGACTGGGTCAGGACGCCCGGCAGGATGAAGTCCAGGTACGGCAGTCCGCCCGTGGGCAGGCCCTGGAGCCGCCCGATGGTGGCGCCGAAGATGCCCAGCCACAGCAGCGGCTGCACCGCCCGGATCGCCAGCTCCAGCCGGTCCCGGCGGATCTTCTGCAGCTCCACCAGGCACAGCGCGACCACCCGCGAGACCAGGATCCGCAGCTTCGGCGGCCCGGGCGGGGCGGCGCCGTCAACCGAGCCGGGACGCGGTGCGACGAGTTGCCCGGACACTGCGCATACCTCCCCCACCGTCGTCGTGACCGTCGGTCAGGTCGTCGCCGGTGTGGGCCCGGAAGACGTCGTCCAGGCTCTCGCCGCCGACCTGTTCGATGAGCCGGGCCGGTGTGCCCACGGCCCGCAGCCGTCCACGGTGCATGAGTGCCACGCGGTCGCACCACCGCTGAGCCTCCGCCATGTAGTGGGTGGTGACGAGGACGGTCATGCCGGTCCGCTCCCGCACCGAGAGGATCCGCTCCCACACGGCCACCCGCGCGACCGGGTCCAGCCCGATCGTGGGCTCGTCGAGAATGAGCAGCCGGGGGGCGCTCACCAGCGCCTGTGCCAGCTCCAGCCGCCGGATCATCCCGCCGGAGAAGGTGCGGGCCGGCCGGTCGGCCACCTGCGCCAGACCCACCGCCGCCAGCGCCTCGGCGACCGCGGCACGCCGCTCGCGGCGGGGGACGTCGTACAGCCGCGCGAACAGGGCGACATTCTGCTCGGCCGTCAGCGCCCCGTCCGCGGACAGCAGCTGGGGCACGTACCCGATCGCGCGCCGGACGGCCATCGGGTGGCGGGCCACATCGTGCCCGAACACCTCGATCGTCCCCGGCGGGACCGGCAGCAGGGTGTTGACCGCCCGGATGGTGGTGGTCTTGCCGGCGCCGTTGGGGCCCAGCAGACCGAAGATCTCGCCCGGCACCACCGTCAGGTCGACCCCGTCGACCGCGACGGTGTCCCCGAACGCGAACCGGAGCTGGCGGCAGGTAAGGGCCGGAAGCTCGGTCACGCCTTCACCGTAGCGTGGCGACCGACCGTCCGCGACGCCGCTGACACACCGCGGCGCCGCGCAGACCGTGCGCGCCGCCGGGGTGGGAGGTACGCCGCCAGGGACTCGAACCCCGAACCCGCTGGTTAAGAGCCAGCTGCTCTGCCAATTGAGCTAGCGGCGCTCGTAGCCGCAGAAAACCTTAGCACACGGGGTGACGGGCACCGAGCGCACACAGGTGGCGGGCGCCGAGTGGCCGGTCTGGGGCACCATAGGGTGGCGAGACGGAGGCGACCATGGTACGCGCGCATCTTCCCCGGTCGGTCCGGTGGCGCCGGCTGGCGCCGGCCGTCGTGGTGGGCGTCACGTTGCTGCTCGCCGGTTGTGGCGGCGGGGACGGAGGTGGCGGCCCGGACGGGCCGCGGGTGACCGCCACGATCCTGGAACCGGCGGACAAGGCGATCGATGTGCCGACGTCCACGCCGATCGTGGTCGCCACCGAGAACGCGGTCGAGGCCACGGTCACGCTGGAGGACCTCGCCGGCAACCAGATCGACGGGGAGCTCGGTCCCGACGGCACCCACTGGCGGCCCGCGGCCCAGCTCGAGTGGGGGACCACGTACGTCGCCACCCTGACCGCGGTCTCCGCCACGGGTGAGCCGGCGATCGCCGCCAGCACCTTCACGACGATGGCCGAGCCGCCGACGACGAACACCATCCGGGTCTTCAGCTACCTGGCCTCCGACGACGAGGTCGGGGTGGCGATGCCGCTGCGGATCGAGTTCAAGGACGACGCGGACCAGCCGCAGGAGATCCCCGAGGAGTACCGCGCCGAGGTGGAGCGACGCATGCGCGTGCGGACCGAGCCGCCGCAGGAGGGCACCTGGCACTGGCGCAGCGGCTGGGAGGTGCACTACCGGCCCGAGGAGTTCTGGCAGCCGGGGACCCGGATCAGCTACGACCTCACCACCGGCGGCCTGCCGGTCGGCGACGACCGGTACCTGCGCAACGACCTGCACGTCAACGTCACCGTGGGCGAAGAGATCACGATGACCGTGGACGCGGCCACCCAACAGATGACCGTGCGGGAAGGGGGCGAGGTCGTCCGTACCATCCCGGTCAGTCTCGGCCGGGCCGAGTACCCCTCGTCCAGTGGCATCCACGTGATCATGGAGAAGTTCCAGGAGACGGTGTTCGACACCTTCGACGAGCTGGGGCCGGAGGAGGGGTACCGGGTCGACATCGAGTACGCGATGCGGTACACGCGCAGCGGCGAGTTCATCCACGCCACCGTGCGCTCCGGCGCCGAGCTGGGCACGGAGAACGTCACCCACGGCTGCATCAACATGTCGCGGGACAACGCGGAGTGGCTGTTCAACCTGACCCACCGCTGGGGCGACCCGGTGATCGTGGAGGGCACGACGAGGAGCGTCACGCCCGGCGACGGCTGGACCGACTGGAACCTGAGCTGGGAGGAGTACCTGCGCGGCAGCGCGCTGTACGACGGCTGACGGCACCGGACCGGTGCCGCCCGGCCCGGGCGGGGCGTCCGGAGGACGCGGGAGCCGGGGTCCTCCTCACGGCGTCCAACCCACATGTCTGCGCGCCACGCCACCGCCGGTCTGATCCTGCTGCTGCTGGCCGCCTGTGCCCCACCGCCGGATACGGGTGGCGCGGCACCGGACCGGTCCGAGGTCCGGGAGGAGTTCGCCCGACGCGCCGAGGCGGTCGCGCGGGCGTGGCGGGCCTCCGGCCACGCCGACGCCTGGGCCTCGGGGTTCGTGCCGCTGGAGCCGCTGACCGTGCCGCCAGCCGGGCAGGTGAGCGACGTGGTCGCCCTGGCGATCTCCGCGGGCTGGTTCCGGACCGACCTGGACCTGCCGGACCGGACGCCCGCGGACGGCCAGGTCGTCTTCGCCGCCGGCGGGTCGTTGCCGGTGCCGCTGGTGTCGGCGGCCGCGGCGTGGGAGGCGGTGTACGGGGGCGAGCCGGACTGCCCCGGGCGTGCGGCACCGACCCCCGGCCCGGACGGCGGCGCGGGCGGGCCGCCGGGCGAGCGGGGCGGCGCCGGGCCGGACGATCCTGTCAGCAGCCCGGTGTCGTGCACGGTGCTGCCGGTCATCGGGGTCGAGCTGGGCACCGTGACGCTGCGGACCAGCCGCGGCCCGGCCGACGTGCCGGCCTGGTTGTTCCGGGTGGCGGGGCTGGACGCACCGGTGGCGCGGGTGGCCGTGGCGCCGCAGGCGGTGACCGGGGTGCCGCTGCTCGATCCGGTCGACGTCCGGCACGTCGACGGGCTGGCCGAGGCCGTCAACCTCGTGGAGGCCGACGGGGACCGGCTGGTGTACCAGCTGGGGATCGGCGCCTGTGACGTCGACCCGGCGCCGCTGGTGTCCGAGGCCGACGACCTGGTCGTCGTCGGCGGCACGGCGCGGCGGGCGCCGGGTGCCACCATGTGCGCCGAGATGCTGGTCATGGAGGAGGTCTCGGCGACCCTGGCCGAGCCGCTGGGCGCGCGGCCCGTACTCTCCACGACCGGCCAGGTGCTGACCTTCGGACGGTGGTGAGCCGCCGCCGGGGCGGCCTCTGTCCGGTGTGACGCGCCACCGCCACCCGGTGTGGCGCCGCCGGACGGCCGCTGGCCGGTGTGCCGGCGCGGTTGGCCGGTAACCGGCCGGGGTAGCAGGAGGACGTGGCTGAGGCGGAAGCGGCGGCGGGCATCCCCGGCCGGGAGGGGCTGGGCATCCCCGCACGTGAGCTCGCCGACGCGGACCTGCTGCGGGAGCTCGCATCGGTGCACCGGACCCGGCACGCCACGCTGCGGCACGGCTCCGACCATGCCCTGGCCCACCACGACCAGCGCATGGCGGAGCTGGAGGCGGAGTACCTGCGCCGGTTCCCCGAGCGGGAGGTCGACCCCGAGCGGCTTGCCGAGGGTGCCAGGTTGAGAGACCACGCGGAGGCCCGCTGGCGCACCGGCGCGGACCAGCCGTGGGACCCGGCCGACTTCGCGGTGGCGGCCGGGCGCGACCCGACACCGGAGAACATCGAGTGGGCGCGCCGGACCCTCGCCGAGGAGGGCGGCGCGGCGGTGGAGCGCATCGTCCCCTGACCCGGCCCGGTCCTGACGACAACGGAGGTGCGCGCGGGCGGCCGGCGACCCTCCTCGCGAAGTGGGGTGACCGAGGGGACTCGAACCCCCGACACCCGGGACCACAACCCGGTGCTCTACCAGCTGAGCTACGGCCACCACGGCGCGACCGGAGACCCGTCCGGTCGTGATCGCCGACCCATGATACCCGCCCGTCGGGGTGCCCGGCGCCCGAGGCGGGTGCCGGTCGCGGCAGCGGACCCGGGGGGCCGCGGCGGTGGCCGGCGACGGCTACAGCGCGTCCGCGATCTGCTTGGCCGACTCGACGTCCGGGCCCGGCGGCGGCACGAAGATCGTGCGCCGGTAGTACTCAAGCTCCCGGATGCTCTCCCTGATGTCGGCCAGCGCCCGGTGCGCGAGACCCTTGGGTGGCTGGCTGAAGTAGGTGCGGGGGTACCAGCGCCGGCACAGCTCCTTGATCGACGAGACGTCGATCATCCGGTAGTGCAGGTACGCGTCGAGCTGGGGCATGTCCCGGGCGAGGAACGCCCGGTCCGTGGCGATCGAGTTGCCGCACAGGGGGGCGATGCCGGCCCGGGGGATGAACGAGGTCACGTACTCCATGATCCGGTCCTGCGCCTCCGCCAGCGTGACCGTCGACCGGCGCACCTCCTCGGTCAGCCCGGACCGGTCGTGCATCTCGCGCACCACCTCCGGCATGAGCGCCAGGGTGCTCTCGTCGGCGTGGATCACGAGGTCGACGCCGTCGCCGAGCACGTTGAGGTCCGCGTCGGTCACCAGGGCGGCAACCTCGATCAGCGCGTCCTTGGCCAGGTCCAGGCCGGTCATCTCGCAGTCGACCCACACCAGCAGATCCGAGCCGGTCGCCTCCGTCACGGGTGCCAGCTTACGGGCCGGCACCGACCCGCCCCGCCGGCCGGCCCGGCCGGCGCGGGCCGCGCGACCGCGTCAGCCACCCGGACCGACCGGCACCGACACCAGCACCGTGGCCTGGTCGATCTCGGAGATCCGCACGGTCAGGCGGAGCTCCCACTCCCCCGCCAGCGGCAGGTTCACCTCGCCCCGGGCGTGGTTGTCGCCCACCGCCGAGAGCCGGATGTCGACCCCGTCCACGCCCGCGGCGGGCAGGGACGCGGTCCCGCGCCACTCCACCACCGGCAGCGGTTCGCCGGTGTGCGTGTACACGCGCAGGTCCACGGTGTTGACCCCGGTCGCGGCCGGGTCGACGGTGACGTCCAGCGCGTAGAGGGTGCTGTGGGTGGTGGCGGTGAAGGGCCCCGACGCCGACGTCGTGGTGTCCGTGGTCCCCGCGGCCTCGGCGGCCGCCATCTCGGTGCGCGCGGGCACGGTCTGGACCAGTACCGAGGAGAGCACGAGCACGCCGGCGAGCAGGCCGGCCTCGAGCGCGACCGCCGTGCGCAGGCCGCGCGGCCGGCCCGCGGGCGCGCTGGCCGCCAGCCGCCTGACCGTCCGCCGGGAGTACGCCGCCACCGCCACCACCACCGCGACCAGCGCGACCTTCGCGGTCAGCAGCAGCCCGTACCGGGTGGACAGCACCGCGCCCGGGGTGCCGACGGTCAGCACCGCCTGGACCACACCCGCGACCACCAGCACCGCCACCGCCGTGGCCGCCCACACCGACCACACCGGCAGGATCGCGCCGAGCTCGCGGTCGTCCGCGCGGCGCAGCAGGATGCCGGCGAGCACCACCAGGCCGCCCAGCCAGAACGCGGCCGCCGCCAGGTGGAGGGTGCCGACCGCGACGGACACCGCCGGCGCGGGTGTGGTGACCGGGTGGCCGGCGACCGGCCACGTGCCCAGGCCGACGGCGCCGAGCACGGCGAGCACCGCGAGGTCGCCACGGGTGGCCCGGCCGGCGGTGACGCGGCGCAGCAGCCAGACCGCCGCCGCCAGCACGCCGAGCCGTACCAGGTGGGCGCGGCCGTACGTGGTCGCGAGCACGTCGGCGACCGCGGCGGCGGAGACGTCGGTCACCGGCCCGCCCGTGGTGTACGGCACCTGCAGCCAGACGCCGGCCACGGTGCCGACGGCGACCAGCCCGACCCCGGTCCACAGCAGGCGGGCGGCGCCGGTCCGGGACAACCGCCGCGGCCACAGCCGGGCCAGCGCCACCGCCGCCCCGACCAGGAGCACCAGGCCGGCGTACCCGACGTACCGGACGGCGCTGACCGCGCCGCGCAGCGGGTCGCCGTCGGCGGTGGCGCCGGCGGAAGCCGGCGGCACCGCCGACGGCGACCCGACCGAGTAGGTGAGCGCACCGGAGACGGGGTGGCCGTCCGCCGAGATGACCCGGTAGCTGACCAGGTACGTGCCCTGCGGGACGTCGCCGGGCACGGGCACGGTGACGACCGGGCCGCGCACCACCGGTGCGTCGCGGTCCACCCGCTGGCTGTCCGGGCCGAGCACCCGGACGCCGTCGGGTACCAGCCGCACCGACTCGGAGAACGTGAGCACGATCCGCTCGGGTGGAGCCGGCAGGACCGCCTCGGCCGCGGGGTCGCTGTCGACCAGGTAGGCGTGGGCGGCGGCGGGGAGCGCCGGGGCCGCGAGCCCCAGCAGCAGCCCGACCACGCCGCCAAGGAACGCCGCCCGACCCGCCCGGGCGCCGGCCCGGCGTCGGCCTGCCCGCGCGGGTGCGCTCACGCCGTCCCCGCCGCGGGACCGGCGATCCGCGGACCGCGCCGCTCATACCTGGCCAGCGCCCACAGCAGGCCCGCCTGGACCACCGCGACCAGGTGCCCGGCCTCGTAGGCGGGTGCGGTCCGGGCCGACAGCACGTCCACGACGCTGGTGAGGGCGAGCGCGGCCGCCAGGACCACCGCGACCGGCACGAACCCGCGGGCGCGCTCGGGGCGCCACGCCGCCAGCCCGAACCCGACCGCCATCGCGATCTCGAAGCTGGCGATCTCCCGGCTGAGGTGCAGATCCGCCCCGGCCAGCACCGGCAGCACGGCGACGACCTGGACGGCCGCCGCCACCGCCAGCGCGACCCGCAGGATCATCCGTCGGGTACGCCGGACGGCCTCGGCCGCCTGGCGCGACCGCGTGCGCGGGTCCGCCGCCACGGCCGCGAGGATCCCGGCGGTGAGGTCCGGCGGGACCGGTTGCGCGTGCGCGACCATGCGGTCGAGCCGTTCCGCCTGCGCCAGCCAGGCGGCGCAGCCCGCGCAGCCGGCCAGATGCGCCTCCAGCCGCGCCGCGGCCATCCCCGTCTCCTCGCCGTCCAACCGTGCGGACAGTGCCTCGCGTACCTGCTCGCAGCCCATGCCGGTCTGTCGCCCCCGGGTAGCCTGCTGGTTCCCACGCGGGGCTCGCGGCGCCGGTTCAGCCGGACTCGCCGGCGGAGGCGGCCGGTAGGGTGTGAGGGCGTGAGCGGCGACGACGCGACCGGGTGGGCACTGTCGGCCCGGACCGGCGACCCGGTGGCCGCCGCCGCGTTCGTGCGGGCCACCCAGGCGGAGGTGTGGCGGTTCGTGGCCGCCCTGGTCGACCCGGCGAGCGCCGACGACCTGACGCAGGAGACGTATCTGCGGGCGTTCCGGGCACTCCCCGCCTACGAGGGCCGGGCCAACGCCCGTACCTGGTTGTTCGGGATCGCGAAGCGGGCGTGCGCCGACCACCTGCGGGCCCTCGGCCGGCAGCGGCGGCTGTCGGGCCGGCTGGCCGGTCTCGCCGCCACCGGCGACGTGGTCGAGCCGGATCCGGCGGGTGTGCTCTCCGCCGGGGACCTGCTGCGGCGGCTCCCGCCCGAGCGCCGCAGCGCGTTCCTGCTCACCCAGGTGGCGGGGCTGTCGTACGCGGAGGCCGCGCGGGTGGAGGGGTGCCCCGTGGGCACGATCCGGTCCCGGGTGGCGCGGGCGCGCTCGGAGCTCATCGAGGCGCTGGCCACCGCCGCCGTGGCCTGAGGAGGAACCGGCCGGTGCCGGGTGCCGACTAATCCGGTGTGACCAGGTGGGGAGGTGCCGCGGCGCGGTGGCGTGCCGTGGTGCCCTGGGCGGGTACGGCCGGCCGGCTGCTCCTGGGCGGGGTGTGGCTGGCCGCGGGCGTGGCGAAGGTGGGCGACCTGGCCGCGTCCGGGCGGGCGGTCCACGCGTACCGGTTGACGCCGTACGACGTGTCGGTGGCGATCGGCGCCGCCCTGCCGATGGTGGAGCTGGTCCTCGCGGCGCTGCTGCTGGTCGGGGTGGCCACCCGGGTGGCCGCGACGGTGTCGGCGCTGCTGCTGGCCGCGTTCGTCACCGGGATCGCGTCGGCGTGGGCGCGGGGGTTGCGGATCGACTGCGGCTGCTTCGGGGGCGGCGGCGACCTGGCCGAGGGCGTGGACCCGGCGTACCTGTCCGAGATCGCCCGCGACCTCGGGCTCCTGGTCGTGGCCATGTTTTTGGTGATATATCCGGTGACAAGGTTCTCGCTCGACGCGCGCCTGGCCTCCCAGCGGCGGGTGCGGTCGTGAGCACCCGGGAGGGGCCATGAGCAAGCGCAGAAAGTCCCGGCCCGCCGGAACGCAGCCCGGCCCCGGCGGGCGGCAGTCCGGCCCCGGCGGGCGCCGGTCGGAGGGCACCGGACGGCGGTCCGGCGCCACCGGAGGTCGGCCCGCCTCCTCACGCCGCCCGGCCGCGCGGGCCGACCGGAAGGCCGTCACCGCCCGGCCCCGCCCGGTCGGATGGATCTCGGTCCTCGCCGTGGTGGCGCTGCTGGCCGCCGGGCTCATCGGCTTGGCCATCTACTCCGGTCAACGCGACGACGACGTCGCCACGCCGGCGTCGGCCACCGCCGACGGCACCGGAGTGGTCGACGGCAACGGTCCGGTCACCGTCGAGATCTGGCTCGACCTGCACTGCCCCCACTGCGCCACCTTCGAGGAGGCGGCGGGCGAGCTCCTCGACCGGATGGTGGCCGACGGCACGATCACCCGCGTCCAGCACCCGGTGGCCTTCCTGGACCGGGCGTCCACGACCAGGTACTCCACCCGGGCGGCCGGCGCGGTCGGGTGCGCCGCCGACGCCGGGGCCCATCCCGGGTACGTGCGCGCCCTGCTGGCCGCGCAGCCGCCCTCCGGCGGCCCGGGACTCACCGACGACGAGCTCATCGAGGTGGGTGCCGACGCCGGCATCACCGACCCCGGCTTCGCCGAGTGCGTCCGCGAGGGCACCTACCGGGGCTGGACCCAGCAGGTGACCGCCCACGCCGCCCGGGAGGGCGTCACCGGTACGCCGACCGTGCGGGTCAACGGCGAGGACGTACCCGCCACCGCCGAGGCGGTGCAGGCCGCCGTGGCCCGGGCCCGCCCAGGCTCGTGACCCTGGCCGGGGCCCGGCGGGCGCTCGCGGCGGTCGCCGCGGCGACCGTGTGCGCGGTCGCACCGGCGCCGGCGGCCTGGGCCCACGGTGCCGACGCCCCCGCCGGCACCAACGACCGCACCGAGATCACCGGGATCCAGCCGCCGCTGCCCGGGGTCCGGGTACGCCTGATCGAGGCGGGCACCGCCCTGGAGCTGACCACCGCCGGTGACCAGCCGGTACGCGTCCTCGGGTACGCCGGCGAACCGTACCTGGAGGTCCGGCCCGACGGCGTGTACGCGAACGCCCACTCCTCCGCCGCCCCACCCGAGCCGGACCCCGCCGGCACGATGGCCGGGCCGGTGGCCGCGGACCCGCACGCGCCACCGCGGTGGCACCGGGTCGCCGACGGCACGGTCGCGCGCTGGTACGACGAGCGCATGACCTGGGACCGGGCGCAGCCGGTCGGGACCGGCTCGCCGCGGGCACGCGCGTGGACGATTCCGGTATCGCGAGGCGACGCGACCGCCTCCGTCACCGGCGTCGTGGAGCGGGTGCCGGCACCGTCCCCGTGGCCCTGGTGCGCGGCGGCCGGCGTCGCCACGGTCGCGCTGGCCGCGCTCGGCCTGGCCGGCCACACCCGGGGCGGCCGGGCCGGCCTGGGCGCGGCCGCGGTCGTCGGCGGCGGCGCCGCCCTGGGGTACGCGGCCGCGCGGGAGGTCGACGCCGGCGCCGGCAGCCCCGCCGAGGTGCTGGGCTGGCTGCTGACCGGCCGGGTCTGGCTGACCCTGTCGGCGGTGACGGCGGTCGCGGTCGGCACCTGGCTGCTCGCCCGGGCCGCGCGGCCGGGACGGCGCGCCGAGGACGGCGCCCTGTTCCTGCTGGTGCTCACCGGCACCTGCCTGGTGCTGTTCGGCGGGCTCGGCGACGCCCCGGTACTGGCGCGCGCGGTGGCGCCGGTCCCCTTCGACGCGGTGTGGGCGCGGCTCGCGGTCACCGCCGTGCTCGCCGCAGGTGCCGGGACACTCGCCGGCGGCGCGGTCGCCCTGCGGCGGCTCCACGCGACCGGTCAGGACGCGGCGGCGGCCGGCTGAGCCGGGCCGTCGACCGAGAACCCGTACGGCAGCTCCAGCCGGTGGCGGGCGAGCAGGTCCGCGTCGGCCAGCAGGGCGCCGGTCGGCCCGTCGGCGACGATCCGGCCCTCATCCATGATCACCGCGCGGGAGCACAGCTGCCACGCGTACGGCAGGTCGTGGGTGACCATCAGCAGGGTCACCGGCAGGGACGACAGGATCTCCGCCAGCTCCCGGCGGGCGGCGGGGTCCAGGTTGGATGACGGCTCGTCCAGCACCAGCACCTGCGGGTCCATGGCGAGCACGCCGGCGACCGCGACCCGCCGCTTCTCGCCGTACGAGAGGTGGTGCGGAACCCGGTCGAGGCGGTCGCTCATGCCGACGGCAGCCAGCGCACCCTCCACCCGCTCGCGCAGGCGCTCGCCCCGCAGGCCGAGGTTGCCCGGGCCGAACGCGACGTCCTCTCCCACGGTGGGCAGGAACAGCTGGTCGTCGGGGTCCTGGAAGACCACGCCGACCCGGCGGCGGACCTCGGCCAGCCCCGCGCGGTCGGACGGGTCGACCACCAGCCCGCCGACCGTGACCTCCCCCGCCTGTGGCGTGAGGATGCCG
>DATGOE010000114.1:0-2227 GCA_035306365.1 Natronosporangium sp.
CCAGGCGGTCGTCGCGGACGACGACCTTGCGGTAGGTGCCGCGGGTGGCGTCGGTGAGCTGGACGACGTCGTCGCCCGGCAGCGCCTCGGTCTCGCCGAACGCGGCCAGGTCGAAGGGGCTGTCCGGCCCGGCCAGGGTGAGCCGGGTCAGGGAGCGGGTGCCGGTGTAGCGGGCGGTGGTGTCCCCGGCGAGCAGCGCGGCGAGCGCGTCGGCCTGTTCGAGGGCCGGGGTGGCGAGCCCGTACACCGTGCCGGCGTGCTGCACGCAGTCGCCGACGGCGTGGATGGACGGGTCGGAGGTGCGCAGCTCGTCGTCGACGAGAATGCCCTTGCCGACCTCGAGCCCGGCGGCCTGCGCGAGCCCCACCCGCGGGTGGACGCCGCAGGCGAGCACCACGAGGTCGGCGTCGAGGGCGTAGCCGTCGGCCATCTCCACCGAGCGGACGGCGCCGGCGACGCAGCGCACGTCCCGCACCCGGCACTCGGTGTGCACCTCCACGCCGAGGCCGGTCAGATACCGCTCGATGAGCGCGGAGGCGGCCGGGTCGAGCCGGCGTTCCATGAGCCGCCCGGCCTGCTGGGCGAGGACGACCTGGGCGCCGCGCACGGCGAGCGCGCGGGCCGCGGAGACACCGAGCAGCCCGCCGCCGATCACCACCGCCCGCACCCCCGGACGGACCGCCTTGGCCAGGCCCAGGCAGTCGTCCATGGTGCGGAAGGCGTGCACCCCCTCGGGCAGTTCGTGCTCCTCGGCGGACGCCGTGAACAGGCCGCGCAGCGGCGGCAGCACCGGGTTGGATCCGGTGGCCAGGACCAGGCGGCCGTACTCCACCACCGTGCCGTCGGCGCAGGTGACGGTCCGGGCGGCGCGGTCGATGCCGGTCACCCGGGCCCGGGTCAGCTCCGCGGGCGCCGGCAGGGCGATCACCTCGGGGCTGTAGCGCCCCGCCAGCACCTCGGCGAGCAGCACCCGGTTGTACGGCCGGTGCTCCTCCTCGCCGATCAGCGTCACGGGCGTGCCGAGCTCGCCGAGCCGGCGGGCGAGTCGTACGCCCGCGAGGCCGGAGCCGATCACCACCACACGCTCATTCGAGGTCATGCCCTTGAGCGTGCGGTGCGGGTGTTTCCCGTCGGCATCCCTTCTGTTTCCCGCGCGGAACGCTGATCTCAGCGGCGGACGGCGGCGGGTGTGAGGAGGGCCGGCCCGCCCGCGGGCCCGCCGCCAGGCCCGGAGCCCCTGCCGGTGCCGCCCCGTCCCGCCCGCGACCTCAACAAACGCTCATCTTGATGGACGTACCATCTATCCCGTCCATAGGGTCGCGGGCATGCCCGACATCTCCCTCACCGCGGTCGTCCTGCTCTGCCTTGCCGCCCTCGCCGCAGGCTGGGTCGACGGCGTGGTCGGCGGCGGCGGGCTGCTGCTCCTGCCCGCCCTGCTGCTCGGCCTGCCCGCCGGCACCCCGGCCGCGCACGCCCTGGGCACCAACAAGGCGGTCGCCATCGTCGGCACCACCGGCGCGGCGGTGACCTACGCCCGCAAGGCGCCGGTCGACGTCCGCACCGCCGTCCGCATCGGGCTGGCCGCCCTCGCGGGCTCCTCGGGCGGGGCGTTCCTCGCGGCCGGGATGAGCACCGAGGTCCTCAAGCCGGTCATCATGGTGGTGCTGCTCGCGGTCGCCGCCTTCGTCATCCTGCGTCCCGCCTTCGGCACCGCCCCCGCACCCGGCCCGGTGAGCCGCCGCCGGACCCTCGCGGCGATCGGCCTGGCGGGCCTGGGCATCGGCTTCTACGACGGACTCGTCGGTCCCGGCACCGGCACCTTCCTCGTGCTGGCGCTCACCGCCCTGCTCCACCTCGACCTGGTCACCGCCTCCGCCACCGCCAAGATCGTCAACTGCTGCACCAACGCCGGGGCGCTCGCCATGTTCGCCTGGCAGGGCGCCGTGCTCTGGCAGCTGGCCGCGCTGATGGCCGTGTTCAACCTGGCCGGCGGCACCCTCGGCGCGCACACGGCGCTCAAGCGGGGCAGCGGCTTCGTCCGCGTCGTCCTGCTGGTCGTCGTGTTCGCCCTGGTCGCCAACCTCGCCTACGACCAGTGGCTGGCCTGAACCCGGCCGGCCCGGAACCCCCGAGGAAACCCGTGCACATCGCGTACGACCCGGAGCACGACACGGCCTACGTGCGGCTCACCGCGCACGTCCCGCCCGGCGGCGCGGTCCGCCAGGTC
>DATGOE010000115.1:0-9924 GCA_035306365.1 Natronosporangium sp.
CCGCACCCTCCTGCCGGAGCCGCTGGAAGTTCGGCCGACCGGCCTCGTCCTCGGCGATCCACTCCCGGGCGAACTCGCCCGACCGGACCTCCGCCAGGATCCGCCGCATCTCGTCCTTCACCCGCTCGTCGATCACCCGCGGGCCACGGGTGAGGTCGCCGTACTCGGCGGTGTCCGAGACGCTGTAGCGCATCCCGGCCAGCCCGCCCTCGTACATGAGGTCGACGATGAGCTTGAGCTCGTGCAGACACTCGAAGTAGGCGATCTCCGGCGCGTAGCCCGCCTCGGTCAGCACCTCGAACCCGGCCCGCACCAGCGCGGCCGCCCCGCCGCACAGCACCGCCTGCTCGCCGAACAGGTCGGTCTCGGTCTCCTCCGCGAACGTGGTGCGGATCGCGCCCGCCCGGGTACCCCCGATCGCCTTCGCGTACGACAGCGCGAGCTCGAAGGCCTTGCCGGTGGCGTCGCGCTCGACCGCCACGAGCACCGGCACCCCCTTGCCGTCCACGAACTGGCGCCGCACCAGGTGGCCGGGGCCCTTGGGGGCGACCATCGCCACGTCCACGCCGGCGGGCGGGTCGATCAGCCCGTACCGGATGTTGAACCCGTGGCCGAAGAACAGCGCCTTGCCCGGCGTGAGGGCCGGGGCGATGGACTCGGCGAAGACGTGCCGCTGCACCGTGTCCGGCGCCAGCAGCATGATGAGCTCGGCCTCCTGGCTGGCCTGCGCGGGCGTGACCACGCGCAGCCCCTCCTCGGCGGCGCGGGCGCGGCTGCGGGAGCCCTCCGGCAGCCCCACCCGGACGTCCACACCGGAGTCACGCAGCGACAGGGCGTGGGCGTGACCCTGGCTCCCGTAGCCGATCACCGCCACCGGGCGGGAGGCCACCAGGGACAGGTCCGCGTCGTCGTCGTAGTACACCTGGGCGGTCATGGATCGCTCTCTCCTCGGTCGTCCGGTACGGGTTCGTGGTCGGTGCGGTCAGGTCGGTGGGGTCAGGCGGCCGCGCGCAGGGCGGGTCCGGCGGTGATCGACCGGGAGCCACGGCCGATCGCGACCATGCCGGACTGGACCATCTCGCGGATGCCGAACGGCTCCAGGTCGCGCAGCAACGCGTCCAGCTTGTCGGCGGTGCCGGTCGCCTCGATCGTGAGCGTGTCCGGCGACACGTCCACCACCCGCGCCCGGAACAGCCGCACGGTGTCCAGCACCTGCGACCGCACCGGACGCTCGGCCCGCACCTTGACCAGCAGCAGCTCCCGCTGCACCGCCACGTCCGGCTCGAGCTCCACCACCTTGAGCACGTTGACCAGCTTGTTGAGCTGCTTGGTCACCTGCTCCAGCGGCAGGTCGGCGGCGTTGACCACGATGGTCATCCGGGAGATCCCCCGGTGCTCGGTCTCGCCCACCGCCAGTGAGTCGATGTTGAAGCCCCGGCGGGAGAACAGCCCCGCCACCCGGGCCAGCACGCCGGGCTTGTTCTCCACCAGCACCGACAGCGTGTGCCTGCTCATCGCCGTCCCCTCAGGCGTCGTCGTCGTCGAAGATGGGGCGCACGCCCCGGGCGTACATGATCTCGTCGTTGCTGGTCCCGGCCGGCACCATCGGCCACACCATGGCGTCGCGGCTGACCACGAAGTCGACCACCACCGGCACGTCGGTGACGGCCATCGCCTGCTCGATCGTGGCGTCCACCGCGTCGGCGGTCTCGCACCGCAGCCCGACGCAGCCCAGCGCCTCGGCGAGCTTGACGAAGTCGGGCACCCGCACGGTGGTCCTCAGGTCGGTGTTGGAGTACCGGCCGTCGTAGAACAGGGTCTGCCACTGGCGCACCATGCCGAGACTGCCGTTGTTGATGACCGCCACCTTGATGGGGATGCCCTCCACGGCGCACGTGGCCAGCTCCTGGTTGGTCATCTGGAAGCACCCGTCGCCGTCGATGGCCCACACGGTGGCGTCCGGGCGGGCCACCTTGGCGCCCATCGCCGCCGGCACGGCGTACCCCATCGTGCCCAGGCCGCCGGAGTTGAGCCAGTGCCCGGGCCGCTCGTGACGGATGAACTGGCTGGCCCACATCTGGTGCTGGCCCACACCGGCGACCCAGATCGTGTCCGGGCCGACGATCTCGCCCAGCCGCTTGATGACGTACTGCGGGGCGAGCGCCCCGTCGGACGGCTCCTCCCACCCCAGCGGGAAGCGCCGGCGCAGGTCGTCGAGGTACTCCCACCAGGCGGTCAGGTCCGCGCGGCGGCCCGCGGCGTGCTCGGCCTCCACCGCGGTGACCAGCTCCTCGAGGACGAACCGGGCGTCACCGACGATCGGCACGTCCGCCGCCCGGTTCTTGCCGATCTCCGCCGGGTCGATGTCCGCGTGGATGACCAGCGCGCCGGGCGCGAACGAGTCCAGCCGGCCGGTGACCCGGTCGTCGAAGCGGGCGCCGAGCGCCACGATGACGTCCGCCTTCTGCAGCGCGGAGACCGCCGCCACGGTGCCGTGCATGCCCGGCATCCCCAGGTGCTGCCGGTGGGAGTCGGGGAAGGCGCCGCGGGCCATGAGCGTGGTGGTGACCGGCGCCCCGGTCACCTCCGCCAGCCGCCGCAGCGCCTCGGTGGCGCGGGCCTTGAGCACCCCGCCACCGACGTACAGCACCGGCCGCGACGCGCCGGTGAGCAGCCGCGCGGCGGCGGCGATCTGCTTGCCGTGCGGATGCCGGGTCGGCCGGTAGCCGGGCAGCTCCAGGGTGGGCGGCCAGGCGAACGAGGTCGCCGCCTGCAGCACGTCCTTGGGGATGTCCACCAGCACCGGCCCGGGCCGCCCGGTGCTGGCGAGGTGGAACGCCTCGGCGAGCACCCGCGGGATCTCGTGTGCGGACTGCACGAGGTAGTTGTGCTTGGTCACCGGCAGTGTGATGCCGCTGATGTCGGCCTCCTGGAACGCGTCGGAGCCGATCGACCCGCTCGGCACCTGCCCCGTGATCGCCACCACCGGCACCGAGTCCATGTACGCGTCGGTCAGGGGCGTGACGAGGTTGGTGGCGCCCGGGCCGGAGGTGGCCATGCACACCCCCACCCGGCCGCTGGCCTGGGCGTACCCGGTGGCGGCGTGACCGGCACCCTGCTCGTGGCGCACCAGCACGTGGCGCACGGACGAGTCGTGCAGCGGGTCGTAGGCGGGCAGGATCGCCCCGCCCGGGATGCCGAACACCACCTCTACCCCGAGCGCCTCCAACGACCGCACCAGTGCGCCGGCACCGGTGGTGGGCAGGCGGGGGGCGGTGGCGGCGTCGCCGGCGGTCTCCGCCGGGACCGGTGCCACCGTGCCCCGCCGGGCGGCTCGTTGGGCCAACAGCTGCGGGGTCGGTCTGGTCATCTCATCGCCTCGGTTCGGTTCAGTCCGGATCGGTCCGGGTGGTCGGGTGTCGGTCGGGTCCCGGCCGGCCGCCGTGGCCGGGCGGGCGTCGTGCACCGCCGGACGCGCCGCCCGGCGATGCGCATACAAAAGGCCCGCGTGCGTCGTCGCACGGGGCCAGCGCGCTCCCCACCTCGGGAGCGCGCTCAGGTAAGTACTCGCGAAGACCGGTACGGCACGACGACTACTCTGCCCTATCCCAGAGCCTGAGTCAACTCTTCCCACATGGTGGTAACGGTCGCGGCGCGTGGCCCGGCCGCCGCCGCGCTGCCAGACTGGGCGTATGCCGCAGCTGCGATCGAGGACCAGCACCCACGGCCGGACCATGGCCGGGGCGCGTGCCCTGTGGCGCGCCACCGGGATGAGCGACGACGACTTCGGCAAGCCGATCGTGGCGGTCGCCAACAGCTACACCCAGTTCGTCCCCGGGCACGTGCACCTGAAGGACCTCGGGGCGCTGGTCGCCGAGGCGGTCGCGCAGGCCGGCGGGGTGGCGCGGGAGTTCTCCACCATCGCGGTCGACGACGGCATCGCCATGGGCCACTCCGGCATGCTCTACTCGCTGCCCAGCCGCGAGCTCATCGCCGACTCGGTGGAGTACATGGTCAACGCGCACTGCGCGGACGCGCTGGTCTGCATCTCCAACTGCGACAAGATCACTCCGGGGATGCTGATGGCGGCGCTGCGCCTGAACATCCCCACGGTGTTCGTCTCCGGCGGCCCGATGGAGGCCGGACGGACGGTGGCGGTCGACGGGGTGGTCCGCCGGAAGCTCGACCTGATCGACGCGATGGTCGCCGCGTCGGACGAGGGGGTCACCGACGAGCAGCTGGACGCGATCGAGCGGTCCGCCTGCCCGACCTGCGGGTCCTGCTCGGGCATGTTCACCGCCAACTCGATGAACTGCCTCACCGAGGCGATCGGGCTGGCGCTGCCCGGCAACGGCTCCACGCTCGCCACCCACACCGCCCGCCGGGCGCTGTTCCTTGAGGCCGGGCGGCTGGTGGTCGAGCTGGCGCGGCGCTGGTACGACCACGACGACGCCTCGGTCCTGCCGCGGGCGGTGGCCAGCCGCGCGGCGTTCGAGAACGCGGTGGCGCTGGACGTGGCCATGGGCGGGTCCACCAACACCGTGCTGCACCTGCTGGCCGCCGCGCGGGAGGCGGGGGTCGACTTCACCGTGGCGGACGTGGACGCGATCTCCCGGCGGGTGCCGTGCCTGGTCAAGGTGGCGCCCAACTCCCCCACGTACCACATGGAGGACGTGCACCGGGCCGGCGGGATCCCGGCCATCCTCGGTGAGCTGGACCGGGCCGGGCTGCTGCGCCGCGACGTGCACGCGGTCCACTCCCCCTCGCTGGAGCGCTGGCTGGCCGACTGGGACGTGCGCGGCGGGTCCGCCCGGCCGGAGGCGGTGGAGCTGTTCCACGCCGCACCGGGCGGGGTGCGCACCACCGAGCCGTTCTCCACCGACAACCGGTGGGAGTCGCTGGACACCGACCCGGTCAACGGCTGCGTGCGGGACGTGGCCCACGCGTACTCGGCCGACGGCGGCCTGGCGATCCTGTACGGCAACCTCGCCCCGGACGGGTGCGTGGTCAAGACCGCCGGGGTGCCGGAGGACCGGCTGGTGTTCCGCGGCCCGGCGAAGGTGTACGAGTCGCAGGAGGAGGCGGTCGAGGCGATTCTCGGCGGCTCGGTGGTCGCCGGCGACGTGGTGGTCATCCGGTACGAGGGCCCGAAGGGCGGCCCCGGCATGCAGGAGATGCTCTACCCCACGTCGTTCCTCAAGGGGCGCGGCCTGGGCCGCGACTGTGCGCTGGTCACCGACGGCCGGTTCTCCGGCGGCACGTCGGGCATCTCGGTCGGGCACGTGTCGCCGGAAGCGGCCGGTGGCGGCCCGATCGCCCTGGTGCGGGACGGCGATCCGATCGCCATCGACATCCCGGCCCGCACCATCACCCTCCAGGTGCCGGAGGAGGAGCTGGCCGCCCGCCGGGTCGCGCAGGAGAAGCGGGACCGGCCGTACACCCCGTCGCACCGCGACCGGCCGGTGTCGGCGGCGCTGCGCGCGTACGCGTCGATGGCCACGTCCGCCAGTGACGGCGCCTGGCGCCGGGTGCCGGACTGAGCCGCTCCACCGCGGGGCCGCACGCTGTTCACCGCGTGCCGGCCGCGCGAGGACCCTGCCCGGTGACCCCCGCGGCGGCCCGGGTGACCTCCGCCACGACCCGCGCGGCCTCCGCTTCCCGGCCCGGTGGCACCCGCACGTGCCGCACCGACAGCCGCTCGGTGATCGCACGGTACTCCCAGTCGCGGAACCACCACCCCAGCCTGTGCCAGAAGGTGCGCTCACCGGCCGGTCCTACGATCGTGGCCAGCTCGACGACGTACGGTCAGACCTCGCCGTGGCGAAGCGGGACCGGCTGTCCGATGGCGATCGGCTGCTACGGGCGCGGTGTCGCTCCCACGGCGTACGGTGGGGCGTGGTCGCGGGACGGCGGCCCGGTCGCCATCGACATCCCGGCCCGACCCTCACCCGGATCACCACATCGTGCCGACGCCGAACTCCGCGAACGCCCTGTCCGACGTCACCAGCGTGAGTCCCTCCAGTTCGCACTGCGCCGCCAGCATCCGGTCGAAGGGATCCCGGTGCGGCACGTCGTAGCCGCCGGCGCGGAGAGCGTGCCGGATGGTGATCGGTAGGGGGACGAAATCGTCGGCAGCGGTCAGTTCTCCGAACCACTCGGCAACCGGGGGTAGACCATCGAGCTTGCCCAGCCGTTGTTTGGCGGCGACTTCCCACGCCGAAGCCGCGCTGACGAAGACCTCGTTGCCCATGTCGCCGATCGCCTCTCTCGCGTTGGCGGAAAGTCGGGCGTCGTCAGTGAACCACCACAGCAACGCGTGGGTGTCGAGGAGGATCCGCATCAGGCCGCTTCCCAGGACCGCAGCTCCTCGTCAGGGAGAGGTTCGAAGAACTCGTCCCCGACTCGACCCGGCAGGCGACCGGGCCGCCGGCCACCCGGCTCGGCCGCGAGCGGCACCAGCCGGGCGTACGGACGGCCGGCCTTCGCCACGATGATCTCCTCGCCGGCGTGGGCCCGCTCCAGCAGCTTGGAGAAGTGGGTCTTGGCTTCGTGGACGTTGACGACGGTGGCCACCGTACCTCCTGGCCCGGGCTATCCGACTAAGTCAGCGGACTAAGTCCGCTGCAAGTCTATCAGGAGATCCGCCGGCGGGCGCCCTGACAACCGCGTGGGACAAGGGCGGTCAGCGGTCGCGCTCGATGACGAACCAGATCCCGACCGCGGGTTCCCGGCCCTCGTTGTGGTAGCGGTGCGGAGTGGTGGAGTCGAAGCAGACCGAGTCGCCGGGGCGCAGCACCATCTCCTCGAAACCCAGGGTGAGCTTGAGCTCGCCGCTGAGCAGGTGGCCGTACTCGCTGCCGGGGTGGCGCATCAGGCCGCCACTGGATGAGCTGCTGCTGCCGGGCGGGTAGGTCACCCGCAGGAAGTCGACCGTGTGCCGGGGCAGGTCGCCCAGCAGCTCCCAGGTCACCCCGGTGTCCAGTTGCAGCACCCGCCGCTGGTCCGGCCGCACCAGCGGGCCGAGCCGGTGGCCGCGCAGCGCCTCGCGGGCCGCCTCCGGTCCGGGCGGGGCTCCGGTGTCGATCTCCGCGCTGGGCGTGAAGACGTCCTCGATGGTGATCCCGAGCGCGGAGGTGATCGCGTACAGGGTGCTCACCGACGGCTGGGCCTTGCCGGTCTCGATCTGCGAGATCATGCTCGCGGAGACGCCCACCTCGCGGGCGAGACCCCGCACCGTCACGCCCCGCTTCTCACGCTCCTCCCGCAGCCTGGCACCCAGTCGCCCCACGCCCGGCGCCGCCATCCGCACCACCTCCGCAGCCGGTGTTCAACAGCTCGTTTAGTATCACTTGACACTCTTCTCGCGCGCGCCCTATGGTGACGCACATCCCACCGCAGCGAGGTGATTGCACCATGGCGATCCACACCTATGGCCCGAACGCGGTGGACTGGGAGGAACGGGTCGATCTGACCCGGCTCCGCGAGCAACGGCTCAACCGGTTGCGGGCCACCCTGGAAGGTAGTGAGCTCGGCGCCCTCTTGGCGTTCGACTTCTCCAACATCCGTTACATGACCGCCACCCACATCGGCACGTGGGCGATGGACAAGCTGATCCGGTTCGCCCTGCTGCCGCGCGGTGGCGAACCGGTGATTTGGGACTTCGGCTCAGCCGCCCGGCACCACCAGCTGTACAACCCGTGGCTGGACGGGGCCAAACGGGCGCGGGCAGGGATCTCGACCCTGCGCGGGGCGTTCAACCCCGGCGCCGGGATCGCCGAGGAGGTGGCGCGTAAGGTCCACGAGGTGCTCGCCGAGCACGGCCTGACCGGCGAGCCGCTCGGGGTCGACATCGTGGAGATGCCGGTGCTGTCCGCCCTGCAGGCCGCCGGCCTGACGGTCGTCGACGGCCAGCAGGTCTTCCTCGAGGCCCGCAAGATCAAGACACCGGACGAGATCGCGCTGCTGACCCAGGCCTGCGCGATGGTCGACGCGGCGTACGAGGAGCTGTACCGGTTCCTGCGTCCCGGCGTCCGCGAGAACGAGTGCGTCGGGCTGGTCAGCAAGGTCCTCTACGACCTCGGCAGCGAGTACGTGGAAGGCGTCAACGCCATCTCGGGCGAGCGCTGCTCGCCGCACCCGCACGTCTACTCCGACCGGCTGATCCGGCCCGGCGACCCGGCGTTCTTCGACATCCTCCACAGCCACCTCGGCTACCGCACCTGCTACTACCGGTGCTTCGCCGTGGGCAGCGCCTCGCCCGCCATGCGCGACGCGTACGTGCGCTGCCGCGAGTACATGGACCAGGCCATCGCCATGGTGAAGCCGGGGGTGACCACCGCCGACATCGTCTCGGTGTGGCCGCGCGCCGAGGAGTTCGGCTTCCCCGACGAGGAGGCGGCGTTCGCGCTGCAGTACGGGCACGGCGTCGGCCTGGCCATCTGGGAGAAGCCGATCTTCAGCCGGCTGGTCTCGCTGGACCATCCCGAGACCATCGAGGAGGGGATGGTGTTCGCCCTGGAGACGTACTGGCCGGCCGCGGACGGGTGGAGCGCCGCGCGGATCGAGGAGGAGGTGGTGGTCACCGCCGACGGGTGCGAGGTCATCACCAAGTTCCCGGCCGAGGAGCTCCTGGTCGCCGGCCGCACCTACTACACCGTGGACGGGCCGCTCAACCTCAACCGGGAGGCGCAGTCGCACCTCAACACCGAGGCCGGCCGCGGAGGGCGGCAGCCATGACCACGGCGACCGGATCCGGGGAGATCACCGCCGCCCGCCTGCTGGAGCTGTTCGAGCAGATGGCGGTGATCCGGTACACCGAGAACGCGGCCCACCGGCTGTTCCTCGACGGGCTCGTCAAGGGCACCACCCACCTGGCCGCCGGGCACGAGGCGGTGGCGGTCGGCGCCAGCGCGGCCCTGCGCGACGACGACTACGTCTTCGCCACCTACCGCGGCCACCACCACGCCATCGCGCGGGGCGCCACACCGGAGGAGTGCCTGGCCGAGCTCATGAGCAAGGCGACCGGCGTCTGCAAGGCCAAGGGCGGGTCGATGCACCTGACCAAGGCCGAGCGGAACATGATGGGCTCCTACGCGATCGTCGGTGCCCACCTGCCGATCGCCGCCGGCGCCGCCTGGTCGGCCAAGCTGCGCGGCTCCGGGCAGGTGGCGGTGGCCTTCTTCGGCGACGGCGCCACCAACATCGGCACCTTCCACGAGGCTCTCAACCTGGCCGCGATCTGGAAGCTGCCGGTGATCTTCGTGTGCGAGAACAACCTCTACATGGAGTACACGCCGATCGGCTCGGTCACCTCGGTGCCCAACCCCGCCGCCGACCGCGCCGCCGCCAACGGGCTGCGGTCGGAGCTCATCGACGGCAATGACGTGGTCGTGGTGCACGACACCGTGCGGCGCGCCGCCGAGCTGGCCCGTGCCGGCGACGGGCCGACCGTGATCGAGGCCCGCACCTACCGGCACTACGGGCACAGCCGCACCGACCCGGCCAAGTACCGGCCCGAGGGCGAGCTGGAGGAGTGGCTGGCCCGCGACCCGCTCAAGCTGGCGCGGGAACGCCTGCTCAAGCTCGGCGTGGAGGAGTCCGATGTGGACGCGGCCGACGAGCGCGCACGGCAGGCGGTCGCGGCGGCGGTGGAGGCGGCGAAGGCGGCGCCGGACGCCGATCCGGCGCAGGCCCTGGTCGACGTGTGGGCGGACGGGAGCGCGACATGGCGGACGTGACGTACCGGGAGTCGATCGCCGAGGGCATCGCCCGCGAGATGCGGCGCGACCCCACCGTGGTGTGCCTCGGGGAGGACATCGGCGCCGCGGAAGGGGTGTTCAAGACCACCGTCGGGCTGTTCAAGGAGTTCGGCCCGGAGCGGGTGTGGGACACCCCCATCTCGGAGCAGGCGTTCATCGGCGCGGC
>DATGOE010000116.1:0-3209 GCA_035306365.1 Natronosporangium sp.
CCCCTTGGTGGTGGTGGCGCGGGGCGGGGTCGGGTGGGTGGTCGGTTGTCGGTTGGGCGGGCTGGTGGCCGGTCGTCGTTGGGCGCCGGCGTCTGCGGGCTCACGTGGCCCGCTCCGGGTCCGGGTTGATCAGGGCCTCGATGTCCTCGCGGCGGAACCGCCACAGGCCAGATGGCAGGGTGATCGCCTGAATGCGGCCCTCGCGCGCCCAGCGGCGGATCGTCTCTGGATCGAGCCGGAACTCCTGAGCCACCTCAGCAGCGGTGAGGAGCGTCGCTCGTGATGTCATGCACCACACGGTACGTATCACCACGCGCGGTGTCAAGCACCACTCGTGTAGCAAAACCTTGTTTCCTGTGCGTGTTGCTGTATCCTGTGCGTCATGACCGAATTAATGGAGTCGCACCGGACAGGATGGATCGCGGACGACTCGACGTTTGGCGCCAGGCTCGCGCTGGTCAGGCAGCGCATGGGCTGGGGCAACCTGAAGGAGGCGGCCGACGCATGCGGCATAGCCGTTGAGACATGGCGGCGCTGGGAGCGCGATAACGTCATCCCGCGCGACGTGGTCGAGCGCGCCTGGCAGATCGCCGAGCGGACAGGCTGCGACTACCTCTGGCTGCTGCACGGCCCGAAGTTGCGTGAGCGAACCAAGCCGCTGGCGCCCCGGGTGCTCAAAAAGGCCGGTGAAACTAGCATGAGCTACGCAACCGCCGAAAACGGCCGACGCCGGGCCGCCACCCAGGCCACCTCCACCACAACACCCGGCCACGCCGCGCCACCCGAGCGGACGACCCGGCCACGCCCCAGCCACCCCACACCCCGGCCGGCCGTCCGCCCCGGACCCGCCCCCACCGGACCCGGCGAGCGGCGCACCGGCCGCCTCAACCGCCCCACCGCCTGAGCCCGGTCATCACCGAGAGACAGCAGCATCCACCCATGAGTGCTGATGACCTGATTGACGACTTCACCGCCTACCTGCACCGCACCGGCCGGTCCGCCGACTACACCATCCGGGACTGGGCGGCCACCCTCCACCGCGCCGACCGGCAGCTACCCCGCGGGCTGGACAACGCATCCGACCGGGAGATAGAGGAGTGGCTCGGCCGCGACGGCTGGTCGCCGGCCACCCGGTACGCCTACTGGAGCACCCTCAGAGCGTTCTACCGGTGGGCGACCAGGGAGCAAGCCCTGAAGATCGACCCGACCGAGTACCTTGACCGGCCCAAGCGGCCGCGCGGTGTGCCCCGGCCGTGCACCGACGCTCAGCTGGCGTACATCCTCGACCACGCCCGCGAGCCGGTGCGCTTCTGGGCGCTGCTGGCCGCGTACGGCGCGCTGCGCTGCATCGAGATCAGCCGGCTCGACCGGGAGCACATCACCGGCGACGGCATCAGGCTGCACGGCAAAGGCGGCAAATGGCGGGTGGTGCCGGCTCACCCGCTGGTGCTGGACGCGGTCGCCGGCCTGCCGCCCGGGCCGGTCGCCGCCTCCACGGTGACCGGCCGGCGGCTGTCCGGCCGCAGCGTGTCCGCCCGGGCCGTCACCCACCTCCACCAGGACCTCGCGATGCCCGGCATGAGCCTGCACCGGCTGCGGCACTGGTGCCTCACCAACATCCAGGCCGCTTTTGGCGACCTACGGGTGACGCAGGAGATCGCCGGCCACGCCAGCCCGCAGACAACCGCCGTGTACACGCTGGTGACCGATGAGCGGCGGCGCGCGGCGATCGCCGCGCTCCCGCTCCTCACACCCGCCGCGTCCCCCGCCGCGTCCGCCGTGTCTGCCGCCACTGCACATCCGTGACCACCTCCACCGCGTGCACCAGCATGTCCCGGTGCGCCGGGCGGGCGACCACCACCACGTCAGCCTCGCCGGCCACCCACATGCGCGACAGTGACTCGACATCGTGCGCCACTCCGGCGAGCACGGCACCGCGGTGGCGGCGGCGCATGTGCTCCAGGCAGTCTCGCCAGTGGCGGACCTCACGCGGCCCGGGTGGCACGAAGATCACGACGCGCGTGCGTTTCTCCGACAACTCCCCACCTCCGTCTCGCGACGGAGCCACCCCCCAGGACACGCCCGCCACGCGCCCCCAACCAATGACGGGATGCTATTGCTCACTCACTCACTCACAGTGTGGGGCGGGGCCGGACCTGGCACAGTGCGCGTCTGGAGACATCCCAGACAGGCGGGCAGTGGTGGGCAGGTCGGGGGACGATCCGGTCAGGACCGCGCGGCGACGGCCGAGCCGCCCGCCAGCGTCATGACGGATGATCCTCCCGCACCCGTACGCCGACCCCCGGCTCTCCCTCTATCCAGCCCTCCACGCGGAGCACTGCCAGGGCCTGCCGCACGGTGCCGTAGGACACCTGGTGGATCTCGCCCAGCTCGCGGTAGCTGGGGATCAGCTCCCCAGGGCGGAGTATGCCGTCTCTGATCTGCCGGCGGATGTGCTCGGCGAGCCTCTCCCATCGCGTCATGGTCATCTCCCTCGGTCGCGAGGGTGAGGATACCTGGTCTACCAGGGAGACCACGGAGATTGGGAGAATCACGCCAGCCATATTGACATGGTAGATGTGGCACCTGTACGTTAGCTGAGTCCCCTCGGTCGCACGCGGGGACAGCGCCGGCCGATCTTGAGCACCTTTCCCGGGGTGAGTGGGAGATGTCGGCGCCACGCTCCGGCCCGGATGCGCCCCGCACAGGGCCGGAGCACCCATAGAGGCCCCGGCCGTCGCTGCCGAGGGGTGGCGCGGCGGCCGGGCGCACAACCCACCCGCGCACCATGGAGACACCGTGACCGAAACCGTTCACGCCGCCGACCTGCGACCCGACGACCACATCCGCACCACCCTCGGGTGGCGGCGCGTCGTCTCCGTCGAGCACACCGGCGACATGGTCCTGATCGCCACCGCGCCGCCGACCGGCGCTGAGCCGATGATGATGACCGCCGTCCACCAGGTCACCCGCCGCGTGCAGCCGGAGCCGGCGCGGTGACCGGGCCGACCGTGCCACCGGAGCCGCCGCCCGCGACAGCGTGGGAGCGCTCCCGAACCGTCAGCGTCGCCGTCGCCGCATCGGCCGCGGCCCTGGCCACCATCGCCGGCCTACTCGCCGTCATCACCGCCGCCGTACAGCTCGCACCGTGGTGGTACCTGGCCGTCACCCCGGCCGGGATCGCCACCTCGATCGCGGCGGGGCACTGG
>DATGOE010000117.1:0-30899 GCA_035306365.1 Natronosporangium sp.
GCCGGGCCCACGCCACCATCCGCTCCACACCGTCGGGCTCGCCCTCGAACACCGCCTCCACGGTGCCGTCCGGCAGGTTGCGGACCCAGCCGGTGACCCGGTTCTCCAGCGCCGCCCGACGGCAGGTGTCCCGGAAGGCGACCCCCTGCACGAGGCCGGCGACGAGCACCCGCTTGCGTACCACACCCCGAACCGTAGAGGGTGCGCCCGCGGTCGCCGGTGGGGGAGGTGTCGTCACCGGTGGGGGATGGAGTCCCAGCCTGGCACCGACTCCGGCGGGCGGGGACCGGGACCGACGTACCGGGCCGTCGGCCGCACCAGCCGGCCGAGCCGCTTCTGCTCCAGGATGTGGGCGCTCCAGCCGGCCACCCGGGCGCAGGTGAACATCGCCGTGAACAGCTCCGGCGGGACCTCGGCGAAGTCGAGCACCACCGCGGACCAGAACTCGACGTTGGTGGCGAGCACTCGGTCCGGGCGCCGGTTGTGCAGCTCCTCCAGCGCCGCCTTCTCCAGCGCCTCGGCCACCTCGTACCGCGGTGCCCCGAGCTCGCGCGCGGTGCGCCGCAGCACCCGCGCCCTGGGGTCCTCCGCCCGGTAGATCCGGTGCCCGAAGCCCATCAGCCGCTCCCCGCGGTCCAGGACCGAGCGCACGTAGCCGGCGGCGTCGCCGGTGCGCTCCACCTCCTCCAGCATGTGCAGCACCCGCGACGGCGCGCCGCCGTGCAGCGGCCCGGACAGGGCGCCGATCCCCGAGGAGATGCAGGCGGCCACGTCGGCGCCGGTGGAGGCGACCACCCGGACGGTGAACGTCGAGGCGTTCATGCCGTGCTCGGCCGCGGCGATCCAGTACGCGTCGACGGCCCGGACGTGGCGCGGATCCGGCTCGCCCCGCCAGCGTCGCATGAACCGCTCCGTGATCGTCTCCGCCTTGTCGACCTCCCGCTGCGGCACCGCCGGCAGCCCCAGGCCGCGGGCGGACTGGGCCACGAAGCTCAGCGCGGTCACCGACACCCGGGCGAGGTCGTCGCGCGCCTGCTGGTCCGAGATGTCCAACAGCTGGCCCAGGCCGTAGTAGGGGGCGAGCATCGCCACCGCCGACTGCACGTCGACCCGGACGTCGCCGGAGTGCACCGGCACCGGGAACGGCTCGGCCGGCGGCAGCCCGGGGCCGAACTCCCCGTCGACCAGCAGCGCCCACACGTTCGCGAAGGAGACGCGGCCGATCAGGTCTTCGATGTCGACGCCCCGGTAGCGCAGCGCACCGCCTTCCTTGTCCGGCTCGGCGATCTCGGTCTCGAACGCGATCACGCCTTCCAGGCCGGGTACGAAGTCCTGCATCTCGGCTCTCCCAGGTCCCCTCGACCGTGCCCACGCGGTGGCGCGGCGCGCCGGTGTCCTCCCGCCATCTTGCCCCGCTGGCCGTGGCGGGGTCGAGCCCGTCCCCGAGTCGGCACGGCCGGCCGCCGCGGCGGCCTGTGGCGGGCGGGCCGCCCGGTCAGGACGGGGATGGTCAGGATGGGGAGCATGAGCGACAACCTGCCGCCGCTGCCCACCCTGCGCGAGGAGTACGAGCCGGACCGCGGCCTGACCGAGGACGACCTGGCCGGCGACTGGGCGACCCAGTTCGGCGCGTGGCTCGCCGACGCGATCGCGGCGGGGTTGCCGGAGCCCAACGCGATGACCCTGGCGACCGCCGACGGGCACGGTCGCCCGAGCGCCCGGACGGTCCTGCTCAAGCACTACGACGCGCGCGGTTTCGTGTGCTTCACGAACCTGCGGTCGCGCAAGGCCCGCGAGGCGCTGGCGAACCCGCACGCGTCGCTCGTGTTCGCCTGGGTGCCGCTGCGCCGGCAGGTCGTGGTGTGTGGCGGCGTCGAGCTGGTGCCGAGGCCGGAGGTCGAGGAGTACTTCGCCACCCGTCCCCGCGGCTCCCAGTTGGGGGCCTGGGCCAGCCCGCAGTCGCAGGTGATCTCCTCCCGGGCGGAGCTGGAGGCGGCGGTCGCCGCCGCCGCCGAACGGTTCCGCGACCGGGTGCCGGCTCCCCCGCACTGGGGCGGGCTGAGGATCGTGCCCGAGACCGTGGAGTTCTGGCAGGGCCGCCGGGACCGGTTGCACGATCGGCTCCGGTACCGCAGGGTGTCCGGTGGCGGGTGGGTGGTGGAGCGGCTGGCACCCTAGCCGCTGGCATCCCGCCGGCCGGTGTCCCGGCCGGTCGGCGCGTGACCGGCGGGGACCCCGGCAGGCCCGGGGAGGAGGTCTGATGGAGTTCGCCGAGGTGGTCCGACGCCGGCGGATGGTGCGCACGTACGACCCGACCCGGCCGGTGCCGGCGGCGACGGTCCGGCGGCTGCTGGAGCACGCGATCCGCGCGCCCAGCGCCGGGTTCTCCCAGGGCTGGGCGTTCCTGGTGCTGGACGAGCCGGCCGACCGCGACCGGTTCTGGGACGCCACCGCCGGTCCCGGGGCTCGCAGCCGGTGGCTGACGGGGATGCGGACAGCTCCGCTCATCATCGTCGCACACTCGCATAAGGACGCTTACCTGGACCGGTACGCCGAATCCGACAAAGGTTGGACAGACCGGGATGAGTCCCGCTGGCCCGTCCCGTACTGGCACATCGACACCGGCATGGCGACCCTGCTCATGCTGCTGACCGCCGTCGACGAGGGCCTGGGTGCGTGCTTCTTCGGCATCCCGCCGGAGCGGACCGACGCGTACCGGGAGGCGTTCGGGGTGCCTCAGGGGCTGGTGCCGATCGGGGCGGTGACCGTGGGTTACCCTGCCAAGGACTGGCGGTCACCGTCCTTGGCGCGGGGCCGGTACGGGCTGGACCGGGTCGCGCACCATGGCCGGTGGGGTCGTCCCCTCCGGCTACCCTGACCACGGCGCCCCGCGACGTCGAGCCGGAGGGAGGAGGTCGAGGCGGCGTGATCTTCAAAGCGGTGCTCGCTGAACGTCCGTATCCTGACCACGGCCTGAGTCCGCGGGAGTGGGCCGAGATCCCGCCCCGCCAGGTGCGGCTCGACCAGCTCACCACCACCAAGCGCGAGCTGGCGCTGGACCGGCTGCTCGCCGATGACTCCACTTTCTACGGTGACCTGTTCCCGCACGTGGTGGAGTGGGAAGGCACGCTCTACCTCGAGGACGGTCTGCACCGGGCCCTGCGGGCGGCGTTGCAACAGCGCACCCAGATCCACGCGCGGGTGCTGGTGCTCGACAGCCCGCGTCGGTGACGCCGCGTCCGCGCCGCCGCCGGTCGTCCGGAGGCCGTCCGCGCGGCACGGACCGCGGCGGTCCTCCTGAGGCACGGACCACGGCGCCGACCGCGCCCGTCCCACGGCGCACCGTAGGGCGGCACCGTGCGGGGGTCACCGTCGGGCGGGCCGGACCGGGATGTCCGGCACCAGGTCCGCCAGCCTGGGCCGCACCGACCATGTCGACACCAGCTCGTCGTACTCCCGTTCCTGGTCCGGGGTGGGTGCCGCGCCGGTGTGCACCGCCCGCAGCAGCAGGTTCCGGGGAGTGTGCCGCGACTCGATGAACTCGACCACCTCCACCCGGTAGCCGCAGCGGCGCAGCAGCGCCGCCCGCAACGCGTCGGTCAGCACGTCGGCGAAGCGCTCCCGCAGGATGCCGTGGCGGGTCAGCGCCCGGTACGGTCCCGGCGCCCGCCGCAACTGGGCGGCGATGTCGTGGTGGCAGCACGGCGCCGCCAGCACAAAGCGTGCCCGCCAGCCGACCGCTCGGGCGAGCGCCTCGTCGGTGGCGGTGTCGCAGGCGTGCAGCGCCAGGACCACCTGCGGTGGCTCCGGCACCCGCACCTCGGCGATCGTGCCGGCCACGAACGACACCCGGTCGCCCCAGCCCAGTTTGTCCGCCAGGGCGGTGTTGCGCCGGCGCTGGTCGTCGCGCACGTCCACGCCGGTCAGGCGGACGTCGAGATTGCGCGCGCCGGTCAGCCAGCGGTACGCGGCGAAGGTGAGGTACGCGTTGCCGCACCCCAGGTCGACGACCCGCAGCGGCTCGGGGAGGCCGTGGTCGGGCAGGGTCGCCGCCAGCGCCCGGAGGAACGCGTCGACCTGCCGGCGCTTGGCCGCGCCGCCCCCGATCACGTCGTACAACGGGTCGCCCGGGTCCAGCAGGTGGTGGCTGGGGCGGTCGTGCGCCAGGTCGGCGGGTGCCACCCCGGGTCCACGGTGGACCTGGGCGTCGCCGCGCTTGGTGACCCGCAGCTGCAGGGTGACCCCGGTGGTCTCCACCCGCCAGCTGCCGAACGGCTCGGCGAGCAGGGCGTCGACCGCCGACGTGGCCTCCGGACCGTAGGGGAGGTTGCGGGTCACGGGCCGCAGGCCGTCCGAGGTGACCACCTGCAGGCGGTGCCCGTCGCGGAGCCGGACGGGTCGCAGCTCCGCGCGGACCACCGACGGCGTGCGTCCGCGCCGCCGCCCGGCGGCCACCGCCCGGACCAGGGCGGCGCCGAGCAGCAGGTCGCGCACCTCGGCCAGCGCGGGCTGGAGCGGTTCCGGCATGGTTACAGCGTCCGGGTCTCTCCGACGGCGAGGTCCCACAGGTCGTCGCGGGGCCGGCCGGCGGCCGCCCACGCCTTGGCGGCCCGCTCCGGTGGTTCGGTCACCGGCTCGGCCGACAGCAGGAACGTGCCCCAGTGCATGGTCGCCATCCGGGTCGCGCCCAGGTCGTCGCAGGCGCGGACCGCCTCCTCCGGGTTGAGGTGGACCGGACGCATGAACCACTGCGGCTCGTACGCCCCGACCGGCATGAGCGCCAGCTCGATGCCGGGGTACCGGGACCCGATCTCGGCGAACCAGTGCCCGTACCCGGTGTCCCCGGCGAAGTAGATCCGCGGACCGCCCGGCGGCGACAGCACCCAGCCTCCCCACAGGCTGCGGCAGGTGTCGAACAGCCCCCGGCGGCTCCAGTGGTGGGCGGGCACGAAGTCGAACCGGACCGGGCCGATCTCGTGGGACTGCCACCAGTCGAGCTCGACGACGGCCCGCCGCCCGTGGCGGCGGAACCACCGGCCGAGCCCGGCCGGCACCAGGACGGGCGTGTCCCGCGGCAGGCGCCGGATGGTCGGTGCGTCCAGGTGGTCGTAGTGGTTGTGGCTGATGACCACCGCGTCGACCGGTGGCAGGTCCTCCCACGGCAGGCCCACCGGGGTCACCCGCGGCGGGACCCCGGGGATCCGTCGGGACCACACCGGGTCGGTCAGGACCGTCAGCCCACCGAGGCGGATGACGAAGGTGGCGTGGCCGACCCAGGTCACCGCGGCGCGGTCGCCGGCCAGCGGCGGCAGGCCCGCCGGCGCGACCGGGATCGCGGCCGCCCCGGCGAGAAGCTCCTGCGCCGGCGGCATCTGCCGCAGCATCCGCAGCACGTCACGCGGTCCGGGCAGGGGCGCGGTGAGCCGGTCGGAGAAGTCGCGCCGCCGGCCCGGCCGATCCGGCGACCGGTCCACCATGCCGTCAAGGCTACGGGAGGGCGTGCCGGGACCCGCCGGAACCGCTCGGCTCAGGCGGCGGCCGCGGTGGCCGCGGCGCCGCCGCTGCGGCGCCGCCGACGGCGGCGGGAGCTGCGGGACCGGGTACCCGCGTCGGCGGCCGGCTGCGCCGCCGAGGTGTCGCCGGTCACGGCGCTGTCCGCAGCGGCCGGGCCGTCCGGACCGGCCGGCCGGTCGGACCCGTCCGGGCCGGGGGAGGCACCGGCGGCCACGTCGCCGGCGGGCCGCGGTGATCCCGCCCGGGCCCGCCGACGTCGGCGGCGCGATCCCGGCGTGGACTCGTCACCGTCGGAACCGCGCGGGCTGCCCGTCCCGCCGCCACGGGAGCGTGGCCGGTCACGGCGGGCGCGCCGGTCACCGCGCCGGCCACCGGACCGCCCGCCGAGGTCCTCCTCCTGCTCGGCGGCGAGGCCGGCCCGGGACCGCTGGGCGTGCGGCAGCTCTCCGGTCACGTCGGTGGGGATGTCGAGGTCGGTGTAGAGCCAGGGCGAGGTGTGGTAGGTCTCCGGCGGCTCGGGCACGCCCAGTCCGAGGGTCTTGTCGATCAGGCCCCACCGGGCCAGGTCCTCCCAGTCCACGAACGTCACCGCCACCCCGGTCGCGCCCGCGCGTCCGGTGCGCCCGATCCGGTGGGTGTAGGCGTCGGGGTCCTCCGGGCAGTCGTAGTTGATCACATGGGTGACGCCGAGGACGTCCAGACCCCGCGCGGCGACGTCGGTGGCGACGAGGACGTCGACCTTGCCGTTGCGGAACGCCCGGAGCGCCCGCTCCCGCGCCGACTGGCCGAGGTCGCCGTGCACCGCGGCCACTGCGAACCCGCGGAATTCGAGCTCGGAGGCGATCTTGTCGACGCCACGCTTGGTCCGCGCGAAGATCATCGTCAGGCCGCGGTCGCGGGCCTGGAGGATCCGGGACACCATCTCGATCTTGTTGAGCGCGTGTGCCCGGTAGACCAGCTGCCGGGTCTGCGGCGCCTGCTCCGGCGCGTCCGGGTCACTCGCGTGGACGGTGACCGGCGTGCGCATGAACCGCCTGGCCAGGGCCACGATCGGGGCCGGCATGGTGGCCGAGAAGAGCATGGTCTGCCGCTCGGCCGGCAGCATCGCCAGGATCCGCTCGACGTCGTCGAGGAAGCCGAGGTCGAGCATGCGGTCGGCCTCGTCGAGCACGAGCGTGCGCACCGCGTCCAGGCGCAGGTGTCCCTGGTGGGCCAGGTCGAGCAGGCGGCCGGGCGTGCCCACGACCACCTCCACGCCGCGGCGCAGCGCGTCGACCTGCGGCTCGTACGCCACGCCACCGTAGATCGCCACCACCCGTACCTGCCGGGTGGCGCCGGCGGTGGCCAGGTCGTCCGCCACCTGCAGCCCCAGCTCCCGGGTGGGGACGACCACCAGCGCCTGGGGTACGCCCGCCGCGCCCTCCCCGGGTGCGGTGACCCGCTCCAGCAGCGGCACTCCGAAGGCGAGGGTCTTGCCGGTGCCGGTGGGTGCCTGGCCGATGACGTCGGAACCCCGCAGCGCGATGGGCAGCGCGTACTCCTGGATCGCGAACGTCTGGGTGATGCCGACCGCGGCCAGCGCCTCGACCGTCTCAGGGCGGACGCCGAGGGCGGCGAAGGTCGGGCTGTCCGGGCGGACGGGTCGGAACCGGCTGCCGTTCGGCGCGGCGCCGGCGGGTGCGTGCCGGGATTCGCTGGTTGTCTCGGTACGGGTCATGGGGTGGTTGTCGGTTCCCCTTCATCGGGCCACCGGCGTGCGCGACGCCGGTGGACGGGCGCCCCCGGTCAACGGGGCGCGAGCTGACAGGTGCGGCGCGCGGTGCGTGGTCTGCCAGCGGGCACACGCGCCGTGGGCGCACTGCCCACGGTCCCGCGCCATCATACGTGGCCAAGCATACGTCACTGCCTCCTGACCTCGGCGGATGGCGCGCCGGAAGGGCGGGAGGAGGGGCCTTGGCGGCCTCGGCCGGAGCCGGAGCCGCGGCGACGCGGCGTGCGGGTGCGGTGGCGGGCCCGGGGGCGGGACAGGGCCGTACGCGTGCGGTCGGCGGGCGGGTTAGCCTGCCAGGGATGCAGCACAGGAGCGACCCGGACCCGGCCGCCGTGGCCGACCTGCTCGGCATGCTGGCCTACGGCGAGCTGCTGGCGTTCGACCGGATGGCGGCCGACGCCCGGCTCGCCCCGGACCTGCGACGCCGCGCGGTGCTGTCGGAGATGGCCGGCGCCGAGATGGCCAACTACCGGCTGCTGGCCCGCCGGCTGACCGAGCTGGGGGTCGAACCGGCGGACGCGATGGCGCCGTACCTCGAACCGCTGCGGGACTATCACGACCGGACCCAGCCGCATGACTGGCTGGAGGCGCTCACCAAGGCGTACGTGGGCGAGGGCATCGCCGACGACTTCTTCCGGGAGGTGGCCGCGTTCCTGCGCGAGCGCGACCGGGCCCTGGTGCTCCGGGTGCTCCACGAGTCGCGGTACCAGCAGTACGCCGCGGCGGAGATCGGCGAAGCGGTCCGCGAGGACGAACGGGTGCGCAGCCGGTTGTCCATGTGGGCGCGCCGGCTGGTCGGGGAGGCGCTGTGCCAGGCGCACCGGGTCGCGGCGGCCCGCCCGCTGCTGGCGGGGCTGATCGTGGCGGGTTCGGGGGACCAGGCCGGGGTCCAGGCGCTGTTCAAGCGCCTGATCCACGCCCACAGCGAACGCATGGCCACGGTCGGCCTGAACAGTTAGGTCGGCCTGAACAGCGTCTAGGTCGGCCTGAACAGTCAGGTGAGGGCGGGCGCCGGCGGCGCCTCGCGTCGCGATCCGGTGACGGCCGGCCGCTCAGGCGGGGATGAAGCCGACCGGGCGGGCGGGCTGCTCAGCGATCTCCACGTAGGCGAGCTTGTCGACCGGGACGATCACCCGGCGACCCCGCTCGTCGACCAGCTGCAGCGTGGTGCGGGAGGTGAGGGCCTCGGTCACCGCCTTCTCCACCTCGTCCGGCGTCTGCGCGCTCTCCAGCGTCAGTTCGCGGGGAGCGTTCTGCACGCCGATCTTGACCTCCACCAGTGACTCCTCGGCTCGTTGGCTCGGTGCGATGCCTGCTGGTTGCGCTCCTGCCCCGGCGTCCGGGCCGCCCCGGCGCGGGCTACGGGTTCGCCGCCGACGATACCTGGGCCTGGGCCTCGGTCTGCAGCGGGAAGCTCGCGATGCCCCGCCAGGCGAGGGCCGCGAGGAGCTCCTCCGCCTCCTCCTTGGGCACCGTCCGGCCGCCGGCCAGCCAGAACCGGGCGGCGGTATGGGCCGCGCCCACCAACCCGGCGGCGAGCAGCTCGGCACGCGCCCGCCCGACCCCGGTGTCGGCCATGATCGTGTCTGCGATGGCCTCGATCGACTCCCGTTCGGCCCGCTCGACCCGTTCCCGTGCCGACGGTTCGTTGCGCAGGTCCGACTCGAACACCAGCCGGAACGCCTCGCTCTCGTGGTCGATGAGGTCGAAGTAGGCACGCATCGCCGCGTGCACCCGCTCCCGGTTGTCGGTGGTGCTGGCCAGGACCTCACGGACGCGGGTCGCCAGCGCCTCGCAGTGCTGGTCGAGCAGTGCCAGGTACAGCTCCAGCTTGCTGGGGAAGTGCTGGTAGAGGACGGGCTTGGAGACACCGGCCCGCTCGGCGATGTCGTCCATGGCGGCCGCGTGGTAGCCCTGGGCGACGAAGACCTCCTGGGCGGCGGCGAGCAGCTGCCTGCGCCTGGCGGACCTCGGCAGCCGGCCGGTCCGGGCGGCGGTGGGAATCGTAGCGGCCATCCCTTCCTCCATCGGTGCGTGGTGTCCAGTACATCATTTCCTACGCCCGAGTGGCTCAAGGTTCGGTCCGCCGGACCTTATCGGAACGGGTCGTGCACGGTACCCTCACGGTGGGCGACCGAGGAGTGAACGGTGGACGAGCGGACAGGCAACGACGGCAGGGCCACCCGCAACGGTGTCGACGCAGCCGGGACCTCCGGCTGGCGCACGCCGATCAGCGAGGCACTGCGGGCACACCCGGGCCGGCCGGCGGAGGCGTCGCCGGAGCGGTCGCCTGAACAGCCGGCGCCGCGGCCGGCCCGACCGTCACCGGCACCCGCCCGGACCGCGGTCGGTGCCGGCGGGGCCGGCACGGGCGCCGCACCGGGTCTGGACGACCCCACCCCGCCCGGTGGTGTGCCGCTGACCGAGCCGCCGCTGTGGCGGGAGGCGGTCCGGTTCGCTCCCACGTCTCCGGCGCCCTACCAGTGGGACGAGCCGTCGCCCGCCGCGGAGCCCGGCGGACACCGGGACGACGCGCCGGCCGCCGCGCCGGCGTCCGCATCGGCGGCCCCGGCGGTCGCACCGGCGTCCCCGGCCCCGGCACCGGCTGCGGTACCGGTCGCGGGGTCGGCCTCGGCGCCGTCGGCCGGCGAGGCGCCCTCCGCGCCGCCGGCCGCCACCCGGGGCGGCGGGACACCGCCCACCGGCGGCATCCGCGGCCGGGGAGGTGACCTACCCCAACGCGTGCCGGCCGAACCGGACGTACCGGACCTCGGCGAGCCGCCGGCCGTGGCGCCGCCGGCGGAGGCACCCGAGCTGGCGCGCATCGCCACCCGGCTGCGCCACGGCGACGTGCCCAGGCCGGCGCCGGGCGACGGGTTCAACGTGGACGAGGTGCTGGCCGCGGTCCGGGCCGTGCCCGGGGTGCGGGCGGCCACGCTGCGCGCCAGCCACACCGGCGCGCACACCCTGCGCCTGGACCTGTCCGAGGACGCCGACCCGGTCCAGGTCAGCCGCGTCGTGGCCCGGATGCTCCAGGAACGCATGGGCCTGTCCGCCGCCCCGCACTACGTCCCACCGGCCCGCCGGGCGCCGCGGGAGGCCACCGCCCCGGCCGGTTCCGGCGCCGGCGACCGCCGGCGAAGGCAGGAGAGCCCGTCGGATGCCGCCACTGCGGACGCCACCGCGCCGCGGCCGGACGCCGCCGGACCGCGGGCCTCCACCGGCACGGAGCCCGACGCCGGCCCGGCGTCGCGGGAGGACCGGCCCCTTCCGCCGCCCGGCACCCGGTACGGACCGCGCGTGGTGATCGACAACGTCCAGGTCAACGTGGTGGGCACGCACGCCACCGTGCAGGTCCAGCTCGCCGCGGGCGGGCGGCGGGCGATCGGTCTGGCCAGCGGCCCGGCGATCGACTCGTACGTGGTGCGCCTGGCGGCGGTGTCCGCCGCGAAGGCGATCGACCAGCTGATCGACGGGACGGCGCGATCCGACCGGCCCTCCCGCTGTTTCGTGGAGCACACCGGCGTGGTCCCGTTCGGCAGCACCGAGGTGGCCGTGGTGGTGGTGATGCTGGTCTGCGGCGGATGGGTCGAGCAGCTGGCGGGCTCCGCCGTGGTGGACGGTGACGCCCGGCACGCGGCGGTGCGGGCCACCCTGGGAGCGGTGAACCGCCGGCTGGACGCCCTGCTCGCCGGCTGAGGCAGCGGCGCCCGGAGTGGCCAGATGAGGCGCGCGCTGCTCGCCCCGGACAGTGCCGTGCCGCCGCTGGACCGCCCTCCGCCCGCCCGGCCCGGTCGCAGGGTCCCGCTCGACGGCGCGATGGTCCACGTGCGGGAGACGCCGCCGACCGGTCCGGCGTCCGAGCCCGCCGTGTACGTCCACGGTCTGGGCGGCTCGTCCCTCAACTGGACCGACCTGGCGACGCTGCTGGCCGACCGGTTGCACGGGCAGGCGATCGACCTGCCGGGCTTCGGCCACAGCGACCCGACCCACCGGTACACGCTCACGGCGCTGGCCGGCCGGGTGATCCGCTGGATCGAGCATACCGGGCGAGGGCCGGTGCACCTGTTCGGCAACTCGCTGGGCGGTGCGGTAACGGTGAAGGTCGCCGCCGTGCGCCCCGACCTGGTCCGTACCCTCACCCTGATCTCCCCCGCGCTGCCCTTCCTCGACCCTCGCCGCACCGCCCAGGGCCAGCTCCTGCCGCTGCTGGCGGTGCCCCGGGCCAGCCGCCTGGCCGCGCGGATGCTGGCCGACATCCCGCCCGAGGAGCTGACCACCCGGGTGATCGAGACGGTCTACGCCGACCCGAGCCGGGTCTCCCCGCAGCGCCTGGCGGAGGCGGTGGAGGAGATCCGGCTGCGTTACCGGCTCGGCCACTACGTCGACGCGTACCTGCGGACCATGCGCGGCCTGGTGGCGGCGTTCGTGCGGGCGTACCTGCCCGGCACCGGGTCCTTGTGGCGGGCCGCCGCGGAGATCCGGGCGCCGACCCTGGTCATCGGCGGCCGGCAGGACCGGCTGGTCGACATCCGGGTGGCGCCCCAGGCGGCGCGGACCATCCCGGACAGCCGGCTGCTCATGCTCGACGGCGTCGGGCACGTGGCGCAGATGGAGGTGCCACGGCTGGTCGCCCGGGCGGTGGTGGGGATGCTGGACGAGGTCGCCGGCAGGCCGCCGAAGCCGGACGGTGCCCGGCGCTGGCGGTTGCCCCGCTCCTGATCCGGCCCGACCGGGCCGGGCGTGCCCGCGCCGGTGCCGGCCGCCGGCGGCTGGCGGGCAGGTGCCGGCTGTCAGGGACGTGTGCCAGACTGGTGGGCCATGCCCGGTTTCGGTGGACCCGGCGCGACCGGGACGCCCCGCCCACGGCGTCGCGGTGTGGCGCCCACGGCGCGCCACCGCGGGCCGCGGCCGCACCCGTACGCAACCCCGCGGCCGCCGTACCCGCGCCGGCCGGCGCCCGGGCCGGCACACGGACCGGCGGACCGGCCCGCGCCCGCGCGGCGGCGCAGGCGCCGGCTGGCGGTCAGCCTGGCCTTCGTGGCGGCCGCCCTGCTGAGCAGCGGGTACCTGGTGCTGTTCCCACCCGGGGAGGTGGCACCCGACCCGCCCCCGGCCGCCACGACCCCGCCGGCCACGACCGCTCCACCGACCCCGTCGCCCGAGCCCGAGCCGACGACCCCGCCGCCGGTGTCGCTGCCCGGCGACTTCCCCACCGACGGTCCCGGAGAGGTCCGGTACGCCCGGGGAACCGGCGACCAGATCGGTTCGGAGGGGCGGCTGGTGCGCTTCCGCGTGGCGGTCGAGACGAACATCGACGAGGATCCCGACGAGGTGGCCCGGTTCGTCGAGGCGACCCTCGGGGACCCGCGGGGCTGGACCGCCGACGGGCGGACCCGGTTCCAGCGCGTGCCCGGCGACGCCGCGCACGACCTGACCGTCAGCCTGGTGACGAGCGGGACCGCGGCTCGGATGTGCGGCAGCGCGGGCATGGACATCATCGGCGTCGGCCTGCCCGAGGGCGGTGTCTCCTGCCACTACTACGGTCAGGTCGTCCTCAACCTGAGCCGGTGGCGGATGTCGGTGCCGGAGTACGTGGCGGCCGGGGTGCCGCTGGAGCGGTACCGCCAGATGCTCGTCAACCACGAGATCGGCCACGGTCTCGGGTTCGGTCACGAGTTCTGCCCCGGGCCCGGCGCGCTCGCACCGGTGATGCAGCAGCAGTCGATCTCGCTGAACGGCTGCCGGCCGAACCCGTGGCCGTTCCCGGACGCGTAGGTCGGGCGTGCGGTGGCCGGCGGCCCGTGGCTCACGTCACACGGCGACCCCGTCACCCCGGCACGGACCGCGCAAGAATGGACCCTGTCGACCGATCCGACCCTGGGAGTTGAGCCGTGTCCCTGCCCCCACTCGTGGAGCCCGTCGCGGAGCTCACCACTGACGAGATCCGCCGCTACTCGCGCCATCTGATCATTCCGGACGTCGGCGTGGCCGGACAGAAGCGACTGCGCAACGCCAAGGTGCTCTGCGTGGGCGCGGGTGGGCTGGGCTCGCCGGCGCTGATGTACCTCGCCGCCGCGGGGGTCGGCACCCTCGGGGTGATCGACTACGACACCGTGGACGAGTCGAACCTCCAGCGCCAGGTCATCCACGGGCAGTCCGACCTCGGCCGGCCGAAGGTCCAGTCGGCCGCCGACCGGGTCCGCGAGATCAACCCACAGGTGAACGTGGTCACCCACGAGACCGCGCTGGACCGGGAGAACATCCTCGACATCTTCCGCGGGTACGACCTCATCCTCGACGGCACCGACAACTTCGCCACCCGGTACCTGGTCAACGACGCGGCGGTGCTGCTCGGCAAGCCGTACGTGTGGGGGTCGATCTACCGGTTCGACGGCCAGGCCTCGGTGTTCTGGGCCGAGCACGGTCCCTGCTACCGGTGCCTGTACCCGGAGCCGCCGCCCCCGGGCATGGTCCCGTCGTGCGCCGAGGGTGGCGTGCTCGGGGTGCTGTGCGCCTCCATCGGATCCATTCAGGTCACCGAGGCGATCAAGCTCATCACCGGTACCGGTGAGCCGCTGGTCGGCCGGCTGGTGGTCTACGACGCGCTGGAGATGAGCTACCGCACCATCAACGTCCGCAAGGACCCCGACTGCGTGCTGTGCGGGCCGAACGCCACCCAGACCGACCTGCTGGAGGACTACGAGGACTTCTGCGGCGTGGTCTCCGCCGAGGCGCAGGCCGCGGCCGCCGACGCCACCATCACCGCCGCCGAGCTGCAGGAGTGGCAGCAGGCCGGCAAGGACGTGCTGCTGGTCGACGTGCGGGAGCCGGCCGAGTACGAGATCGTCCGGATCCCGGACAGCGTGCTCATCCCGAAGGACCGGATCCTGTCCGGGGAGGCGCTGGCGGAGCTGCCCCAGGACCGGCAGATCGTGCTGTACTGCAAGTCCGGCGTCCGCTCGGCGGAGGCGCTGGCCACGGTCAAGGCGGCCGGGTTCCGCGACGCCGTCCACCTGCAGGGCGGGGTGCTGGCCTGGGTCAAGCAGGTCGACCCTTCACTGCCGACGTACTGAGGCCGTACGCTGCGCTCGTGACGCCGTCCGCGCAGGTCGACCTGGACGCCGCCATCGGGTACGTGGTGGCCCACGGGGACGAGGTGGACCGGGCCCGGTTGGCGTACCTGCGCACCGGCGCCCACCCGGATCCGGCCGTGCTCGAGATCGTCGAGGCCGGCCAGGTCGGCGACGCCGGATGGCCGGGGCGGGAGGATGAGCGGGTGCCCTCCGTCGACGCCACCTGCTTCCGGTTCGCCGAGCTGGACGACCTGGGCGCACTCGGCCGGCCGGCGGCGCGGCAGGCGATGGACTGGCTGGCGGTGACCCAGCGGCCCGACGGGACGTGGGAGGAGGACCCGGCGCTGGCGGAGTCCGCCCCGCCGTGGGCCCGGCCGGGCGACCCGGAGGCCCGGTTGTACCTGACCGCGAACGCGGCGTTCTGGCTGTCCGCCGGAGGCCTTCAGGCCCGGTCCGGCGGTCCGCTGGACCGGCGGGTGGGCGGCGCGTACGCCGGCGTGGTCGCCCATGCCGCGGACGCCCTGGCCGCCAGCCTGGCCGAGGACGGGACGTGGCCGTCGTACCTGGTGACGGGGTGGCTGGGTGCGGCGGTGCTGTTCGGACAGGGACGCTACGGCGAGTCGGTCCGGATGCGCCTGGTGCTGCGGCGGCGGTTGGACGACATCCCGCCGTCGGGGCTGGCGTGGGCCGCGGCGGCGCTGCGCCGGCTGGGCCTGCCCGCGGACGACCCGTTCGTGGCCGCGGCCCGGCAGCGCCTGGCGCAGACCCAGCGCTCGGACGGGTCGTGGCCCAGCGAGGACGGGGACGCGTTCGTCGTCCACACCACGCTGACGGCGATCCGGGCCTGCCGCTGACCGGCGTCGACGTCGACTCCCGATGCAGCAGAGCGGCCCGGCCCGGCGTCTGTGGGGGCGTGGATCGCGCAGCGGGACCGGGCTGGGCCATGAACGCCGGGACGGAACGGGACTTCGGCGGTTTGCGTCGAGGCGCGCTCGCACAGCCTGTTCCGGATGGCCCTGGCCCTGACCGCGGACCGCCAGCAGGCCGAGGACCTCCTGCAATCGGTGCTGGCCGAGGCGTACCGGCGCTGGAGCCGGATCGAGGGCAACCCGGAGACGTACCTGCGGGCGGCGATGTACCGCCAGCGGGTGACGTGGTGGCGCCGGGCGCGCCGCGGCCGGGGGGTGAGCACCGCCGACCTCCCGGAGCGGGCCCGACGGGCTCGCCCCCGCCGGTGCGCCACCGGCGCCGCACCGCCGTGGGCGGATAGCCTGGGCGGGTGCCGCCGCTGGACCACCTGCTCCCGTTCGCCGCCGCCTCGTTCCTGCTCATCGTGGCCCCGGGCCCGTCGGTGCTGTTCGTCATCAGCCGGGCGTTGGCCTACGGGCGGAAGGTGGCGCTGGCGACGGTGGCGGGCAACGCCGCCGGCTGTGTCGCCCTCGCCGCCGCGGTGGCGGTCGGGATCGGCACGATCGTGCAGACGTCGGCGGTCGCCTTCCAGGTGATCAAGTTCGTCGGCGCCGCGTACCTGGTCTACCTCGGCATCCGCGCGTTCCGGCACCGCCGGGCGCTGCCGGCGGCGCTGGCCGCCGGCCGCCCGCCGCAGCGGGGCGGACGGACCTGGTGGGAGGGCTTCGTGGTGGGGGTGACGAACCCGAAGAGCGCGGTGTTCTTCGCCGCCGTCCTGCCCCACTTCGTCGACCCCGGCGCCGGCCACGCCAGCCTGCAGATGCTCGTGCTCGGCGCGGTGTTCGGCCTGATCGCGCTCGCCAGTGACAGCGGGTACGGCCTGGCGGCCAGCGGTGCCCGGGCGTGGTTCACCCGCTCGGCGCGCCGGCTGGAGCTGGTCGGGGGCGCGGCCGGGCTCACCATGGTGGGCCTCGGCGTCGCCCTGGCCGGCAGCGGCCGCACCGACTGATGACCGTCGGCGACGGCACCCTCCCGGTGACGGCACCCCTCAGCGGACGTGACCCGCGCCGGTGACGACGAACTTGGTGGAGGTCAGCTCCGGCAGCGCCATCGGACCGCGGGCGTGCAGCTTCTGGGTGGAGATGCCGATCTCGGCGCCGAACCCGAACTCACCCCCGTCGACGAACCGGGTGGAGGCGTTGACGAGCACCGCGGCCGCGTCCACCCGGGCGGTGAACTCGGCCGCCGCGGCCGCGGAGTCGGTGACGATCGCCTCCGAGTGCCCGGTGCCGTACCGTCCGATGTGGGAGATCGCGTCCTCCAGCGAGTCCACCACCTTGACCGCGATGTCCAGCGACAGGTACTCGGTGGCGTAGTCCTCCTCGGTGGCGGGGACCACCCTGGCGTCGTCCGCGCGGACCGCGCACACCCGCGGGTCGCCGTGCACCGTCACCCCGGCCCCGGTGAGCTCGGCGAGGATCCGGGGCAGGAACGCGTCGGCGACCGCGGCGTGCACCAGCAGCGTCTCGGCGGCGTTGCACACGCTGGGGCGCTGGGTCTTGGCGTTGAGCACGATCCGGCTGGCCATGTCCAGGTCGGCGGCGGCGTCGACGTAGATGTGGCAGTTGCCCACCCCGGTCTCGATCACCGGCACGGTGGACTCCTCCACCACCGAGCGGATCAGCGACGCGCCGCCGCGCGGGATCAGCACGTCGACCAGGCCCCGGGCCCGCATGAGCTGCCGGGCGGAGTCCCGGTCACTGGCGTCCACGAGCTGCACCGCGTCGGCCGGCAGGCCGGTGTCGGCCAGCGCGCCGCGCAGCACCTCCACGAGGGCCGCGTTGGAGCGGGCCGCCGACGACGACCCCCGCAGCAGCACGGCGTTGCCCGACTTCAGGCAGATGCCGGCGGCGTCCACGGTCACGTTCGGCCGCGCCTCGTAGATCATGCCGACCACGCCGAACGGGACCCGGATCTGCTGCAGCCGCAGCCCGTTGGCCAGCGTCGACCCGCGCACCACCTCGCCCACCGGGTCGGGCAGGGCCGCCATGTCCCGCAGCGCGTCGGCCATCGCGGCGACCCGCCGCTCGTCGAGCGCGAGCCGGTCCAGCAGCGCCGCGGAGGTGCCGGCCTCGCGGGCGGCCGCGAGGTCGGCGGCGTTGGCCGCCAGGACCTCCGGCGACTGCTTCTCCAGCGCGTCGGCCATCGCGTGCAGGGCCGCGTCCTTGCGGGTACGGGTGAGCGTGGCCAGCCGGGAGGCGGCGACACGGGCGCGGACCGCCTGCGCGTGGACGGTCACCGCGGGGTCGGGACCCGCGGGGTCGGGACCCGACCGGAGCGGATCCGTACCGGCGGTGTTCGCGGGTGTGGTCATCCTGCACTCCGTTCCAGCAGTACGAGGTCGTCGCGGTGCACGACCTCCCGTTCGTAGGCCGGCCCGAGCGTGGCGGCCAGCTCCGCGGTGCTGCGACCCAGCAGGGGGGGCAGCTCGACGGCGTCGTAGTTGACCAGGCCCCGCGCCACCGCCCGGCCGTCGCCGTCGACCAGGTCGACCGGGTCGCCGGCGATGAAACCACCGTCGACCGCGGTGATCCCGGCCGGCAGCAGGGACTTGCGCCGCTCGACCACCGCGGTGACCGCACCCGGGTCGAGGTACAGCCGCCCGCGCGGGGTGGTGGCGTGGGCCAGCCAGTGCAGCCGGGCGGAGGGCCGGCGCTGGCAGGGCAGGAACCGCGTGCCGACCGGTTCGCCGGCCAGCGCGCGGCCGGCGAGGTCGGCGCGGGTGAGGACCACCGGGATGCCGGCGCGGGTGGCGATCCGGGCCGCCTCCACCTTCGTGACCATGCCGCCGGTACCGACCCCGGAGCGGCCGGCCGGTCCCAGCCGTACCCCGGACAGGTCGTCCTCGGGGGCCACCACCTCGACCCGCCGCGCGCCCGGCCGGGCCGGGTCACCGGTCCACAGCCCGTCCACATCGGACAAGAGCAGGAGCGCGTCCGCGTGGACCAGGGCGGCGACCAGCGCGGCCAGCCGGTCGTTGTCGCCGAACCGGATCTCGTCGGTGGCGACGGTGTCGTTCTCGTTGACGATCGGGACCGTGCCGAGGTCGAGCAGGGTGCGCAGGGTGCGGTACGCGTTGCGGTAGTGGGCGCGCCGGGTCATGTCGTCGGCGGTGAGCAGGACCTGGCCGACGGTCCGGCCGTGCCGGGCGAACGCGGCCGCGTACCGCCCGATGAGCAGGCCCTGCCCGACGCTCGCGGCCGCCTGCTGGGTGGCGAGGTCGCGCGGCCGGCGGGCGAGGCCCAGCGGCGCGAGCCCGGCGGCGATCGCCCCGGAGGAGACCAGGACGAGCTCCCGGTCACCGGCGGCGGCGAGGGCGGCGACCAGCGCGTCGAGGCGCTGCGGGTCCAGGCCGTCGGTCACGGTGGTCAGCGACGACGAGCCGACCTTGACCACGATGCGGCGCGCCGCCGCCACCGCGGCCGGCACCGGGTCGGGTCGGGGGTCGGTCCGCACGGCGCCATTCTCCCCCTCGCCGCCCGGCGCCCGGCGGGCGCCTCCCATATGCTGACCACCCGTGGCGACCGGTGGCGGCGGGCCGGACGGCGGGGCCGGCAGGGGCGGCGGAACCGGCATGAGCGCCGAGGAGTACGCGGAGGCCGTGCTCGACCTGGTGGAGCGGATCCCACCGGGGCGGGTCATGAGCTACGGCGCCATCGCCGACGCGCTGGCCGACCGGTCCGGCCGGCGGTCGCCGCGGCGCGTCGGCACGATCATGGCCAGGTACGGCGGTGCGGTGCCGTGGCACCGGGTGGTCGCCGCAGACGGCCGGCTGGTGCCCGGGCACGAGGAGCGGGCCCGGCGCCGGCTGCTCGCCGAGGGGACGCCGATGCTCGGGGACCGGGTCGACATGCGCGCGGCGGCGTGGTACCCGGACCACGACGAGTTCCCGACGTCGTAGGTGGGTCGTAGGGTCGGGTCTTCCGCGGACCTCGGCCGGCGCGTCCGCACCGCGCGACGGCGGCTGACGGTCCGTCCACCACCGGCCTCGCTGAGGCCACCCGGCGAGGAGGAGACATGGCCACGTTCACCCGGTCGGACCTACGGAAGGCGGTGTTCGTCGGCGCGGACCTGCGGGGCGCCCGGTTTGTCGGGGCCGACCTGTCCGGCGTCGTGATGCGCGGCGTCGACGTGGCGGGCGCGGAGATCGAGTCACCGTGGCTGCTGGAGGGCGGCAGTGCCCTGCACGTCAACGGCGTCGACGTGACCCCGTTCGTCGAGGCGGAGCTCAACCGCCGCTTCCCCGGTCGTGCCGACCGGCGCGCGACGGACCCGGAGGGACTGCGCGCGGCCTGGGCGGCGCTGGAGCGCACGTGGGCGGCGACGCTCGCGCGGGTCGCCGCGATGCCGGCCGGCACGGTCGACGTGTCGGTGGACGGCGAGTGGTCGTTCGCGCAGACCCTGCGGCACCTGGTCTTCGCCACGGACATGTGGCTGGGCCGGGCGATCCTGCAGCTCGACCAGCCGTTCCACCCGATCGGTCAGGTCGACAAGGGCACCGAACGTGAGTTCGACACGTCGGTCCTCACGACGGCCACGCCGTCATACGACGAGGTGCTCGAGGTCCGGGCGGGTCGGGTCGCGATGGTGCGCGACTTCCTCGCCACCGTCACTCCGGACGAGCTGGTCGCGGCGCGCCGGAACCCCCACAACCCCGACTACCAGGAGACCGTGCTCTCGTGCCTGCACACGATCCTGGAGGAGGAGTGGGAGCACCACCGTTACGCGGTGCGCGACCTCGACGCGATCGAGGCGAGGGTCCACGGGTGAGCCGGTGTCCGGCCGCCGGCCGGCCTCAGCCGTGGTCGGGGCCGGGTTCACCCGGGCGGACCAGCCCGGTCTCGTACGCCACCACCAGCTGTGCCCGGTCGCGGGCGTCCAGCTTCGTCATCGCCCGGTTGACGTGGGTCTTGACCGTGGCCGGGCTGAGGTACAGCATCCGTCCGATCTCGACATTGGACAGGCCGCGCCCGACCAGCGCCAGCACCTCCCGCTCCCGGTCGGTGAGGACGGCCAGCCGCTCGGCGTCGGGTTCCCGGGGTGAGCGGGCCACGAACGCCTCGATGAGCGAGCGGGTCCGCCCCGGGGGACAGCAGCGACTGGCCGGCCGCCACCGTCCGCACCCCCCTCCCGCAGCCCGGCCGGGCTGACCTCCTTGCTGAGGAAGCCGCTGGCACCGGCCCGGATCGCCTCGAACACGTACGCGTCGTGCTCGTACGTGGTCAGCACCAGCACCCGGACGGCCGGGCTTATCTCCGGGTCGGACACGATCCGCCGGGTGGCCGCGATGCCGTCCATCACCGGCATCCGGATGTCCATGTGCACCACGTCCGGCCGCGTGCGGCGCGCCAGCTCCACCGCCTGCGCCCCGTCGGCGGCCTCGGCCACCACGGTGATGTCGCCGTCGTGCTCGCACAGCACCTTCAGGCCCGAGCGGACCAGTTCCTGGTCGTCGGCGAGCAGCACCCGGATGGTCACGTCTCCTCCCCATCGGCCGGCAGCCACGCCTCCACCACGAACCCGCCGGCGGCCGCCGGTCCGCTGGTCAGCGTGCCACCCAGCGCCCGGACCCGCTCGGCCATTCCGCGCAGGCCCGATCCGGCACCGCCGTCGGCGGCCGGCCGGCGGGGGTGGCCGCGGCCGTCGTCGAGCACGCTGACCCGTACCCCGCCCGGCTCGTGGGCGACCACCACCGTGACCGACGTGGCGTCGGCGTGGCGCAGGGTGTTGGTGAGCGACTCCTGCACCACCCGGTAGGCGGCGAGCTCGACCGCGGGGCGCAGCCGCGTCGGCTCGCCGGTGTGGGTGAGCGTGGCGGCCAGCCCGGCGTCGCGGACCGACTCCACCAGCTCCGGCAGCTGCGCCAGGCCGGGGGCGGGAACGGGGTCGCCCTGCGGTCCGGTCTCCTCCCGCAGGACCGCGATGGTGCTGCGCAGGTCCGACATGGCGTCGCGGGTGGCGCGCCGCACGTTCTCCAGCGCCTGTCGGGCGCGCTCGGGCGCGGTGTCCAGGCTCTCGGCGGCGACGTTGGCCTGGATGCCGACCAGCGCGAGCGTGTGGGACAGCACGTCGTGCAGGTCCCGGGCGGCGCGCATGCGCTCGGCGGTGAGCCGTCGCCGGTGCTCCTGCCCGGCCAGCCGCAGCCGCAGTGTGGCCTCCTCCCGCAGCGCCCGCCGGCTGCGCAGCGCCTCCCCGAGCAGCACCACCACGGCCATGAGCGAGACGTCGAACAGGGTGGTCAACGCGATCTGCGCCACCGGCTCCCCGTCACCGCTGAGCAGCCGGTACGTCACACCGAAGACCGCGACCAGGCCGGTGACCGCGGCCGACCACCACAGGTGCCCGGTCCAGGCGGCCACGAACAGGGGAACGCCCAGCGCCAGCGCCGAGGAGAAGGCGGCGACGCCGAACGCGGCCGGCCCTACCTCCTACCGCGGGGCACGATCACGGCGGGCCCAGCCGGCACGACGTCGACATGCACGACAGGCACGACCACGGTCGGGACGGCGGTGGGCACGACCACTGACGCCACCGGCCCCGGACGGTAGGGTGGCGTCCATGGCCACGTTGCCCGCGGTGCTCGGCGAGCCGATCCGCTTCGTGCTCAACTGGGGGCGGCGTTACTCGCTGTGGGTGTTCAACTTCGGGTTGGCGTGCTGTGCGATCGAGTTCATCGCCACCAGCATGGGCCGGCACGACTTCATCCGGCTGGGCGTGATCCCGTTCGCGCACGGCCCCCGGCAGGCGGACCTGATGGTGGTCTCGGGCACGGTCACCGACAAGATGGCGCCGGCGGTCCTGCGGCTGTACGAGCAGATGCCGGAGCCGAAGTACGTGATCTCCTTCGGTGCCTGCGCCAACTGTGGCGGCCCGTACTGGGACTCGTACTCGGTCACCAAGGGGGTCGACCAGCTGATCCCGGTCGACGTGTACGTGCCCGGCTGCCCGCCCCGGCCGGAGGCGCTGCTGCACGGCATCCTCCGCCTGCAGGAGAAGATCGCCGGCGAGCAGTCCGGCATCGGCGGGGTCCCGCGGCCCGACCCGGCGGCCCTGTCCGCCCCGCTGGTGCGCGCTCCCACGGGCGGTCGCTGACGTGCGACGGGGGCGGCCGGCGCGCGCGCCGGCCGCCCCCGCTGCTACGGACCAGGTGAGGTCGGCGGGCCGGGTCAGTCGGCAGGCCTCAGCGCGAGCATGACGACCCGCTCCTCGCCGGGCGCGTCCGCGCGCATCTCCAGGCCGGCGATGACGTCCGCCATGTCGCCGGCCTCCACGGTGGTCGTCGCCGCGCCGGCGGAGATCTCCTCGGCCGTGGTCGCGCAGGTGGCGGTCACGGTCGCCGTCCGGTCACCCGTGGTGAAGGTGGCGGTGGCCTCGCCGCCCGCGCCGCCGCAGACCACCGTCACGTGGTAGGCGCCCGGGGAGGTGTCCGGTTGCCCGTCGGTGGACGACCCCACCGGGTCCTTCCCGCGCACCTCCAGGGCGTGATCCTGCTCGCCGGCGCTCCCCGGGGCGTACAGGACGAGCATGGCGTCGACGCCCACGAGGTCGTTCAGGGCGGCCTCGGTCGTCTCCATCAGCGACAGCCGGTCGGTGGGACCGGCGGACGGGCCCGGGGTCGTGGACGGGCCGGCCGCGGTCATCACCGGCGCCGGCCCGGTGCCGGAAGGCGCCTGCCACCAGAGTGCGGCGGCGGCGCCTGAGCTCAGCACCAGCAGCGCGGCGAGGCCGCCGGCGGCCGACGCCGCGTACCGCCGCCGGCGGACGCTCCGGCCGGCCGCGGCGACGCCCGGTGGCCGGATCGCCGTGGTCGCGTCCGCGCGCAGCCTCTGGAACGCGGTGCGCACGGTCAGGTCATCGATCGGGTCGGTCATCGCTGTCTCCGCTCCGTGTGGGGTCGTCGGCCGGCTGCGGGGCCGGCCCGGTGGTGGTGGTGAGCTGCACCGCCAGGGCGGCGCGGGCGCGGTGCAACCAGGACTTGACGGTGCCGGGCGGGATGCCCAGCTGGTCGGCGATCTCGGACACGGGCAGGTCCGCAAGGTAGTGCAGGACCACCACCTGCCGCTGCCGCGCCGGCAGGGTGGCGAGCGCGGCGACCAGTGCCACCCGGTCCGGACCGGGGCCGTCGACCCGGCGGTCGGGCTGCCGCTGCAGCCGCGCCAGCGCCGCGAGGGCCGTCCGGGTGCGGCGCCACCGGCTGACGGCAAGGTTCCAGGCCACCCGCCGGACCCAAGCCACCGGGTCGTCGTACCGGGAGATCCTCGACCAGCGCGCCAGCGCCCGGCAGAACGCCTCCTGCACGACGTCCTGGGCCTCCTGCCGGTCGCCGAAGTACGCGTACAGCTGCACCGCCAGGTCGGTGAAGTGGGCGGCGTACAGCTCCTCGAAGCTGGCGCTCCCACCCGGGCCGCCGACCGTCACGGACGGTCCCTCCGTCCGTTCGGGCACCTCACTGCGTGCCGGCATCCGCACTCCCGTCGTCGCTGGCTGACGCGGACCACACGCCCGCTGGCTGACGCGGACTACACGCCGCCGCACCGCGTGCGGTTGCGGTCCGGTTGCGGGCGTACCTCACCGACCGGGCGCACGGGACGCGGGGCGGTACGCACCGCCGGGCTGCGCCTATGATCGGGCGCATGACGCCGGACGAGATCGGCAACCGCCTGCTGGCGCTGCTCGGCCGACCCGAGCAGGCACAGGTGAGCCGCTCCGGCGGCGGTCCGGGGCACGAGCGGGTCACCGTGGACGTGCCGCCGCAGCTGTGGGCCACCGCGGTCCGCCACGCCCGCGACGACGCCGAGCTGGCCTGCGACTTCTTCGACTGGCTCACCGCGGTCGACGAGCTGGACCAGGGCTTCTCCGTGGTCGCACACCTGTGGTCGACCCGCCACCGGCACGGCCTGCTGCTGCGGACCCGGGTCGGGCGGGAGGCGCCGGTGCTCTCCTCGGTCGTGGACATCTACCCCGGCGCGTCGTGGCACGAGCGCGAGACCCACGAGATGTTCGGGATCGACTTCGCCGGCCACCCGGACCTGTCCCCGCTGTTGCTGGCCCCGGAGTTCGAGGGCCACCCGCTGCGCAAGGACTTCGTGCTCGCCGCCCGGGTGGCCAAGCCGTGGCCCGGTGCCAAGGAGCCGGGCGAGTCGCACGCCGGAGGTGGCCGCCGGCAGCCGATGCGCCCACCGGGCGTGCCGGCACCGGGCGAGTGGGGTCCGCGGGCCGCCGGCCGTTCCGACGGCAACGCCGCGCCGGGCGGCGGCGGGGAGGGGTGAGCAGTGCCGGTCTGGCTGGACATCCTCATCCGGGTGGTGGCGGTCCTCGTGGCGTTCCTGCTGCTGCCGCTGGTGGTCGGGCAGGCCGAGCACAAGGTGATGGCGCACATGCAGGGCCGGCTGGGTCCGATGTACGCCGGCGCCTTCCACGGCTGGGCCCAGCTGATCGCCGACGGGATCAAGTTCGTGCAGAAGGAGGACATGACGCCCCGCGGTGCCGACCGTCCGGTCTTCCAGCTCGCACCGGCCGTGGCCCTGCTGCCCTACCTGCTGGTCCTGCTGGTGATACCGCTGGGTCCGGGCGGGCTGGTCGGCCAGCACCTGGACATCGGCCTGTTCCTCGTGCTGGCGGTGATCAGCGTGCCGATCGTGGGCGTCCTCATGGCGGCCTGGTCGTCGGCGAACAAGTTCAGCCTGCTGGGCGGTATCCGCGGCGCCGCCCAGCTGCTCGGGTACGAGCTGCCGCTGGTGCTCGCGGCCGCGTCGGTGGCGATGGCCGCCGGCACCCTGTCGCTGCCGGGGATCGTGGAGGCGTGGCAGCCGTGGTGGCTGCTGTGGCAGCTGCCGGCGCTGTTCGTGTTCTTCGTGGCGGGGGTGGCCGAGATCCGCCGGCCGCCGCTGGACACCCCGATCGCCGACACCGAGCTCGTGTTCGGCTACAAGACCGAGTACACCGGCCTGCGGTTCGCGTTCCTCATGCTGGCCGAGTACGCCGGGATCGTGGTGATCGCGGCGCTGACCACGGTGCTGTTCCTCGGCGGGTGGAAGGGGCCGTTCGGGCTGGACGTCCAGCTCGGCTGGTTCTGGACGCTGGCGAAGATCGCCGCGGTGTCGTTCGTCATCATCTGGATCCGGGTGGCGTACCCGCGGCTGCGGGTCGACCAGCTCCAGCGCCTGTGCTGGCTGGTGCTGGTCCCGGTGGCGCTCGGCCAGCTGGTGCTGACCGCGGCGGTGCGGCTGGTGATGTGACGCCCGGGCGCGGAGTCGCGCGGACCGGATCGGGAAGGCAGGATGTGGCTCATGGGTGGAGTTCCAGGATCGGGGCTCGCGAAGGGCCTGGCGGTCACGTTCGGCACGATGACGCGCCGGTCCCACACCCGGCAGTACCCTGACGTCGCGCCGGACCTGCCGCCGCGGTCCCGCGGCGTGATCGCGCTGCTGGAGGAGAACTGCACGGTCTGCATGCTGTGCGCCCGGGAGTGCCCGGACTGGTGCATCTACATCGACTCCCACAAGGAGGAGGTCCACGTCCCCGGCGCGGCCCGGCCCCGCCAGCGCAACGTGCTCGACCGGTTCGCCATCGACTACTCGCTGTGCATGTACTGCGGGATCTGCGTCGAGGTGTGCCCGTTCGACGCGCTGTTCTGGTCGCCGGAGTTCGAGTACGCCGAATACGACATCCGCGACCTGCTGCACGAGAAGGAGCGACTGGGCCAGTGGATGGCGACGGTGCCCCCGCCGCCGGCGCACGACCCCAACGGTGAGCCGGCCAAGGAGGAGGCCGCCGCGGCCGCGGCCGCCGGTGCAGAGGGCGCCGCCGCATGACCGCCGCGGACGCGCTCCTGCTGGGGCTCGGCGCCGTCGCCGTCGGCGCCGCGCTGGCGGTCGTGACCACCCGCCACGTGGTCCGCTCCGGGCTGTACCTGGTCGTGGCGCTGGCCGCGCTCGCCGGCATGTACCTGGTCCTCACCGCCGAGCTGGTGGCCTGGGTGCAGGTGCTCATCTACGTCGGCGCGGTGGTGGTGCTGCTCCTGTTCGCGATCATGCTCACCCGCGCCCCCACGGGCGCCAGCCCCGACCTCGACCGGCCGGCCTGGCCGGCGCTGCTGATCGGCGGTGGCGCCGGGCTGGGGCTGGCCGCCCTGTTCGTGGACGCCTACCGGTGGACGACCGTCAGCTTCGGTGAACCCGGCGGCGTGCGCGCCCTGGGCGACGAGATCTTCGGCAACTGGGTGCTGCCGTTCGAGGTGCTGTCGATCCTGCTGCTGGCCGCCCTGGTCGGCGCGGTCGCGGTGTCCCGGACGGACAGCGGGTCGCCGCCGGACCAGCGGTCCGGCCCGGAGGAGGCCGGCACCTGATGCGCCCCGTCATCCCGTACGTCGTGGCCGCGGCGCTGTTCGGCATCGGCGCGTTCGGCGTGTTGCGCCGCCGCCACGCCATCCTGCTGCTCATGGCCGTGGAGCTGATGCTCAACGCGGTCAACCTCATCCTCGTCACCGCGGCGACCACGGTCCGGGCCGCGCTCGCCGCGGTCGGCACGCCGTACACCGGCCACGTCTTCGCCCTGTTCGTCATCGTGATCGCCGCCGCCGAGCTGGGTGTGGGCCTGGCGATCGTGCTGCAACTGTTCCGGTTGCGCGCCTCCGTCGCGGTCGACACGGTGCCGCTGTCCGAACCGGCGGAGGTGGAGGTCGCCGACGGGGTGCCCGGGACGGTCGACGGCGACGGCGTCCCGGCGGTGCCGGGGCGGGTCGCCAGCGGGGAGGCGGTGGCGTGAGCGCGGCGATGCTGCTGCCGGCGGTGCCGTTCGCCGCCGCCCTGGCCGGTCTGCTGGTGCCGCTGCCGCGCCGCCGGCTGGCGGCCGGCCTGGCCGTCGCCGGGGCCGCGGCCGCGCTGCTGCTGGCGGTGGCGCTGCTGGTCGGCCTCGACCAGCCGTACGGGCGGTACGTGGAGCTGGTGCGCTTCGCCGACCTGGCGGTCACGTTCGGCGTACGGGTCGACCACGCCGCCCTGCTGGTGGCGGTCGCGGTCGGGGCGGTGGCCCTGGCGGTGCAGGTCTACTCGGTCGACTACCTGCGCGGCGACGACCGCTACGCCCCCTACGCGGCGCAGGTGTCGCTGTTCACCGCCGCGATGCTGCTGGTGGTGGTCGCCGGTGACCTGATCGTGCTGCTGGTCGGCTGGGAGGTCATGGGCATCTGCTCCTACCTGCTCATCGCCCACGACCGGCGGCTGCCGGAGGCGCCGGGCGCGGCGGTCAAGGCGTTCCTCGTGACCCGGGTCGGTGACGTCGGGTTCTGGCTGGGCATCATCCTGCTCGGCGTGCACGCCGGCAGCTTCCGGATCGCCGAGGTGCTGTCGGCGGTGGTGGCCGGCCAGCTGCCGGCCGGGGTGGTCACCGCCGCCGGGCTGCTGCTGCTGGCCGGCGTGGCCGGTAAGAGCGCCCAGTTCCCGCTGCACACCTGGTTGCCGGACGCGATGGCCGGCCCCACCCCGATCTCGGCCCTCATCCACGCGGCCACGATGGTGGCCGCCGGGATGTACGTGGTGTTCCGGCTCTACCCGGTGTTCAGCACCGGCACCGGGCTGCTGGCGGTGCTCGGCGTGGTCGCCGCGGTCACCATGCTGCTGGGTGCCCTGGCGGCCACCGCCGCCGACGACATCAAGCGCGTCCTGGCCTGGTCGACCGTCTCGCAGCTGGCGTACATGGCCGGGGCGCTGGCCGTCGGCGCGACCGCCGCCGCCCTGTTCCACCTGCTCACCCACGCGGCGTTCAAGGCGTTGCTGTTCCTGGCCGCCGGGTCGGTCATCCACGCGGTGGGCAGCAACCTCATGTCCGCCATGGGCGGGCTGCGTCGCGGCATGCCGGTGACGTTCTGGTCGATGACGATCGGGCTGGGCGCCCTGGTCGGCCTGCCCCCGCTGGCCGGCTTCTGGAGCAAGGACGCCATCCTGCAGGCCGCGTCGGGCGGTGCCGGCACGGTCGCGGCGCTGGTCTTCGCCGCCGGCCTGGCCACCGTGGTGGTCACCGCCTGGTACGCCACCCGGTTGTGGCTGCGGACCTTCTTCGGGCCGGCGGCCTCAGGTACCGGGCACGAGCCGCCGCCGCTGATGGCGTGGCCGGTGGTGGTGCTGGCGGTGCCGAGCGCCCTGCTGGGCTTCGCCGCCTTCGCCGACACCTGGGTGCCGTGGCTGTCCACTGCCGACCCTGCCGCCTGGAGCGGTGAGTACGCCGCCGGCGCGCCCGCGCCCGAGCCGGTGCTCGCCGAGCAGGAGCTGGTCCACCTCGGCGGGTTCCTGGTGGTGCCCCTGGTGGCGGTGGCGGCCGGCGTGGCACTGGCCTGGCTGGCGTGGCGCCGCGACCCGTCCGCCGACCCGGCGCGCTACCTCGGGCCGGCGCGGGCGGTGTTCGCGCGCGGCTTCCACCTCGACGACGTGCAGGACGCGCTGGTGGTGCGGCCGGTGCGGGCGCTGGCGCGGGCGGTCCGCGCCGGGGACGAAGGGCTGGTCGACGGCGCGGTGGAGGGCACCGGCCGGGGTACCGGGTCGCTGGGCGGGCTGCTGGCCCGCGCCCACCGGGCGGGGCTGCCGCGGGCGGCGACCGCGGTGCTGGCCGGCGCGGTGCTGCTGGGGCTGGCGGCGGTGGCCGTGGGAGGTGCCGGGTGAGCGCGGGTCAGGTGCTCCTGCTGGCGACGCTGGCGCTGCCGGCGGCCGGTGCCCTGCTGGTGGCGCTGCTGCCGCGGCGGGTCGAGCGCGGTGGCCGGATCGCCGGGACGGTGGCGGCCGGGCTGGCGTTCGCCACCAGCGTGGCCCTGTACGACGGGCGGGGCTGGGTGGTCGGGATCGACGCGCCGGTGCAGCCGTGGCACCGGATCCAGGTGGACTGGGTGCCGTGGCTGCACCTGCAGTTCCACCTCGGGGTGGACGGGATCTCGTACCCGCTGGTGGTGCTCACCACCCTGCTGACGCTGCTGTGCTGCCTGTACACCCTCAGGCACGTGCCCGAGGGTGGGCGCGGCCGCACCCTGGTGGCGCTGCTGCTGGCCGTCGAGGTCGGGATCGTCGGCACGTTCCTCGCGCTGGACCTGGTGCTGTTCTTCGTCTTCTTCGAGGTCGTGCTGCTGCCGATGTACGCGGTCATCGCCGGGTGGGGAGGCCAGCGGCGCCGGCACGCCGCCCGCAAGTTCGTCCTCTACACCCTGCTCGGCTCGGTGCTGCTGCTGGTGGGCGTGTTCGTGGTGGTGGCGGGCGCCGGCACCGCTGACATCACCGCCCTCACCGGCGGCGGCCCGCTGTCCCGGACCACCCAGCTGGTGGCTTTCACGCTGCTGGCGCTGGCCTTCGCGGTCAAGGCGCCGCTGTGGCCGCTGCACACCTGGCTGCCGGACGCGCACACCGAGGCGCCCACGGTCGGCAGCGTCATCCTCGCCGGGGTGCTGCTGAAGATGGGCACCTACGGCCTGATCCGCATCGGCGTCGGCGTGACCCCGCAGGGGGCGGCGTGGGCGGCACCCGTGGTCGGGGTGCTCGCGGTCGCGGCCATCATCGTCGGCGCTCTGGTGTGCCTGGCGCAGACCGAGCTGAAGCGCCTGATCGCCTACTCGTCCGTGGGTCACATGGGGTTCGTGCTGCTGGGCATCGCCACGCTGTCGGCGGTGGGCATCCAGGCGGCCCTGATCGGCAACATCGCCCACGGGGTCATCACCGGCCTGCTGTTCTTCCTGGCCGGGGCGATCAAGGACCGGGCCCACACCGGCGAGCTGGCCCGCCTGGGCGGGCTGCGCGAGCACGCCCCGGTGCTGGCCGGCCTGCTGGGGTTCGGGGCGATCGCCTCGCTCGGGCTGCCCGGCCTGGCCGGCTTCTGGGGTGAGATGTTCGCGGTGGTGGCGGCGGTGCAGCGTAGCGGCGCGCTGTGGGTGACCCTCGGGGTGGTCGCCGCGACCGGGGCGGCGCTGACCGCCGCGTACTTCCTGCGGATGCTGCGGCGGGTCAGCCACGGTCCGGCGGCCGTCGCGGTCACCGACCGGCTCACCCGGCCGGAGCTGGTGGCGTGGTCGCCGCTGGCGCTGCTGGCCCTGGTGATCGGGGTGCTGCCCGTGCTCGTCCTCGGCATGGCGTACGACCCGGCGAGTGCCCTGGCGGGAGTGGTGTCACCGTGATCCAGAGCATCGACCACGTGGCGCTGCTGCCGGTCTACCTGGCCGGCGGCACGGCGGTGCTGGCCCTGCTCGTCGACCTGGGGCTGGCGCGGCCGCGGCTGACGGTCGCGGCCACGGCGGTCGGCGCGGCCGCGGTCGCGGCGGCGGCGTGGGCGGTCGGCACCGGCCCGGTCCGGGAGACCTTCTGCCTGGTGGCCGACGGCGGGGCGTGCTCGTACGTGGCCGACCGCACCTCCGCGGCGGTGGCGGTGCTGTTCGGGCTGCTGACGCTCGCGGTCCTCGGCCTGTCCACCGGCGCGGTGCGCCACCTGCCCGCCGGCGAGTACTGCTTCCTGCTGGCGGCGTCCATGACCGGCGGGGTGGCCCTGGCGTACTCCCGCGACCTGATCACGCTCATCGTGGCGGTGGAGACCCTCACCCT
>DATGOE010000118.1:0-17975 GCA_035306365.1 Natronosporangium sp.
GCGGATCTCCTCCGTCGAGATGGTCAGCTCGGCCATCCTCGTCCTTTCGTCACAGCTAGCCCGATGCCAGGGCGGTCCGGGCCTCGGCGAGCCGGCGGGCGACGGTGCCGTCGTAGAGGTCAGCCCCCACCTGCACCCGCACCCCCCCGAGCACCCGCGGATCGACAGTGGTCTTCAACGAGATGTCTCGACCGTAGCGCGCCGCCAGGGCGGCCCCCAGCCGCCGCTCCTGCTCCTCGGTCAGGGGCGCGGCCACGGTCACGTACGCGATGCTGCGGTGGCGCCGCTGCGCGGCCAGCTCCACCAGCCGGGTCAGCGCGCCGGCGACCGTACGGCCGCCGAACCCGCCCAGGGCCACCTGGACCGCCCGGATGGTGAGGTCGGTGGCCTTTCCGCGCAGCAGCTCCTCCACCAGCTCGGCGCGCCGCGCCACGGGCACGGTGCGGTCGGCCAGCGTGGCCGCCAGCGCCGGGTTACCGGAGACGATCTGGCCGAAGCGGAACAGCTCGTCCTCCACCTCCGCCAGCATCCCGTCCCGCTCGGCCGCGGCGAGCAGCGCCTGCACACCGAGCTCCTCGCATCCGTCCACCAGCTCGGCCGCCGCCGACCAGCGGCCCGAGACCAGGGCGTCGAGCAGCGTCAGGGTGTCCGCACCCACCCGGGTGCCCAGCACGTCGCGCAGCAATCCGCAGCGGTCCTCGCCGGAGCGGGAGGGGTCGGCCAGCGCGCGCCGCAACCGGGGCTGACGCTCCAGCAGCCCCGCCACCGCCAGTAGCTCGTCGGCGACGGTCCGCAGCTGGGCCGTGGTCGCCCCGGTCGCGTACCCGTCCAGTCGCTCCCGGGCGGCGGCGTAGGTCTGGCGGCTGGCGGCCTGCATCAGCGTGCCCCCACCCTCACCGCGCCGCCGTCGTCACCGTCCAGCTCGGCGAGGAAGCGCTCGACGGTCCCGGACCGCCGGGCCTCGTCGGCCAGGGCCTCGCCGACGATCCGGCTGGCGAGCTCGACCGCCAGCTCGCCGGTGTAGGCGCGCAGCTCGCGCATCAGCCGTTCCCGCTCGGTCGCCAGCGCCTCCCGGCCGGCGGCGATGATCCGGTCGGCCTCCTCCCGCGCCTTGGCCAGCACGTCCTCCCGCATGGCGGCGGCGTCGGCACGGGCGTCGTCGCGGATCTTGGCGGCCTCGGTGCGGATCTCGGCCAGCTGCTGCCGGTACTGCTCCAGCAACCGGTTCGCCTCCGCCTGGGCCGCCTCGGCGCGCTGCAGGCCACCCTCGATCTCGTCCACCCGCCGCTGGTACATCTGCTCCATCCGCGGGAAGACGAACTTCATCAGCACGAAGCACAACAGGGCGAAGGCGATCGCGCCGATGAGCACCTCTTCCCACAGCGGCACGATGGGGTTGTGCTCCTGGTGTTCCTGCGCGAGGAGCTGCCGGGTCAGGTACGGCATGACTGTCTCCCGTTGGCCGGTCGGTCGGTCGTGGCCGGTCGGTCCGTCACTGCGGCGCGGCGAAGACGAAGCCGAAGGCGATACCGAGCAGCGCCAGCGCCTCCACCACCGCGAAGCCGATCCACATGAACGGCTGGGTCATCCGGGCCGACTCCGGCTGGCGGGCCGTGGCCTGGATGTAGGCGGCGAAGATGATCCCGACGCCGATGCCCGGGCCGATCGCGGCCAGCCCGTAGCCGACCGCGCCGAGCGAGCCGGTGATCTGTGCGAGATCCATGGTGTGGTTTCCTCCGTTGTCGGTGCGCGAGTGCGCGGTTTACCGGTTGAGCGGGTCAGTGTCCCTCGGCGAGCGCCCCCTGGACGTAGCTGGCGGTCAGGACGACGAAGATGTAGGCCTGCAGGATCGCGATCAGCGCCTCCAGGAACGTCAGCGCCACGGTCATCAGCCAGCTCACCAGCGAGACCGGGAACAGCAGCGCGTTGGCGTTCATGAGCGCGAACCCGCCGAGGGTGAAGACCAGCAGGATCATGTGGCCGGCGAACATGTTGGCGAACAACCGCAGCGCCAGGGTGACCGGCCGCACGATCAGGTTCGAGAAGAACTCGATCGGGATGAGGATGGGCAGCACGAACGCGGGCGCCGGCGGCACCAGCTGGACCTTGAGGTACTTCAGCAGCCCGTGCTGCCGGATGCCCACGGCGATGAACAGCACGTAGCTGATCACCGCGAGGAAGGCCGGGAACGCGATGTGCGCGTTGGGCGAGAACTGGATGCCCGGGATGATCCCGAACAGGTTGTTCACCAGGATGAACAGGAACAGGGTGGTCAGGTACGGCGCGAACCGCACGCCCTCCCGGCCGATCATGTCGACCGCGATGTTGTTACGGGCGAAACCGTAGATTGACTCCGCGATCCACTGCCGCTTGGTGGGCACCAGCTTCGGGTCCCGGTACGCCCACACGAAGTAGACGATGAGCAGGGCGACCGCCAGCCAGATGAGCACGGTGACCTTGGTGAACCAGGGGTACGTGCCCTCGACGATGGCGGGCAGGAAGAAGTTCTCCTCCACGTCGGGGGGGAACGGCGCCGCCGCCGCGGCGAACTCCCCGATCCGTTCGCGCACCGTCGTCCTTCCTGCTCAGGCGCCCAGCCGCCGGGCGATGAGGTACACCCCGCCGGCCGCACCGATGACCGTCCCGATCGCGATGCTCACGCCACCGGTGTCGAGCCAGCGGTCGACCAGCCAGCCGATGACCCCCCACACCAGGATGCCGGTGATCAGGTACGAGATCGCGGTCCATCCCTGGCCTGCTCCGTCCGGTTCCCCGTCCGGGCCAGGCCGTGGCGACGGTTGGTCATCGACCATGACGCGGCGAAGGTTATCAGCCTCACGGCCCCGACCCTCCCGCGGGTCCGGTCTGGGGCCCGACCGGTGGTCACCGGCCGGAGCGGCCGGACCCGTGCGGCGTCGCGCCGGCGTCAGTCGACCGTCGGCGCCTGCGCACGCCGGGGCGCTCGGTACTCCAGTCGCGGCTGGTGCGTCACGGTCCACCAGATGTGGCTGCCCGTCCAGACCACGACGGCCGCGACCACGCCGACGCCCAGCGCCGGCAGCCCGTCCCATCCGGTCGCCACCACCGCCGCCATCACGATGCCGATGACGGTGAACTTGACCAGGTAGGTGGTCAGGCCGACCGGGAGCACCAGCCGGACGTCGACCGAGTCCGCCCAGGCCACCAGCAGCGTGGTGAGCAGGTAGCTGCCGGCCACCAACGCCACCCCGGCGGCGGCCCCGGCCGCGGACGCCGCACCGCCGGCCAGCCAACCGGCGGCCAGCGCGACCACCCCCAGGCCACCGGTCGCCGCGAGCACCACCGGCAGGTGCGCCAGCCGCCACCCGAACCGGGCACCGGCACCGGCGGCCACGGGCGCGCCGGGATCCGGCCGACCGGTGACCCCTGCGAACGTGCCCACCGCCGTAGGGTACCGGCCGCCGTTGCGGCCGGCCCCGGGCGCGGGGCCGGGGTAGGGTCCGATCATGGATCTGGAGCAGGCGCGCGCGTTCCTGCGCCGACACCACCGGGCCGTCATGGCCACCCGCCACCCCAGCGGCCGGCTGCAGATGTCGCCGGTGCTGGTGGGTGTGGACGACGCCGGCCGGGCGGTGGTGAGCACCCGGGAGACGGCCCGCAGGACCCGCAACGTGACCCGCGACCCGTGGGTGTCGCTGTGCGTGATGACCGACCGGTTCTTCGGAGAGTGGGTGCAGGTCGACGGTGAGGCGGAGGTCGTGCACCTGCCCGAGGCGATGGAGCCGCTGGTGGACTACTACCGGGCGGTCGCCGGGGAGCACCCGGACTGGGACGAGTACCGCGCCGCGATGCAGCGCGAGCGGCGGGTGCTCATCCGGGTCACCCTGACCCGCGCCGGTCCGGACGTCCACGGCTGACCGGGAACGCCGGCGGGTCGACCGCCCCGGCGGCCGGCAGGGTCAGCCGGCGGGTCCCCGGGCGGCCGGCGGTGAGGCCGGGCCGAGCAGGGCGGCGGCCAGCGACCGCACCGTGTCCTCGATCTCGTCGGCCACCCGCGTGTACGTGCCGTCGCCGTGCCCGAACGGGTCGTCCACCTCGTCGGTCGGCCGCGCCGGGCGACCGTCCCGGGCCTTGTCCACCGCGGCGACCAGCGCCACCCCGCGGGCGTGGACACCGTGCGGGCTCAGGTCCACCGGCGGCAGGTCCGCCAGGTCCGTCCGGGACAGGAACCGGCGGAACTCGCCCATGACGAAGGTGCGCGACGCGGCGTCCGGCCGCAGGCTGCGCACGTGGTACGCCTGGTCGACGGTGGCGCACAGCACCAGGTCGGAGGCGTCGATGTGCGCCGGTTCCAGCCGGCGGGCGGTGAACCCGGCGTCGTCGCCGCCGCGGGCGCGCACCTGCCGGGCCGCCGGCGGGTGCATCGGCTCGCCGGCGTGCCATCCGCCGGTACCCGCGCTGTGGCTGTGCACCAGTGCCTCGGCCTTGTCCTGCGGCAGGCCGGACAGCTCGGCGACCGCCGCCCGCAGCAGCCGCTCCGCCATGGGCGACCGGCAGATGTTGCCCATGCACACGTGCAGGACGGTAAACGGCGGCACGCCTCACTCCCTCCCCGCGGCGGCCGGCCCCGCCGCCGCCCGACCCGTGGTGACCGCCGGCTCCGGCTCGACCAGGTCCGGGAGCACCTCCCGCAGCCGGTCCGCGGTGACCGCACCGGCCCGCAGCAGCCGGGGCACCTCGCCGGTCAGGTCGACGATGGTGGACGGTACGGGCGCCGGGCACGGCCCGCCGTCCAGGTACACCCGGACGGCGTGGCCGAGCTGCTCCTTGGCCTCCTCCACGGTGGTGGCCGGTGGCTGGCCGTGCCGGTTGGCCGAGGAGACGGCCATCGGACCGGTCTCCCGCAGCACCTCCAGCGCCACCGGGTGCATGGGCATCCGTACCGCGACGGTGCCGCCGGTGTCGCCGAGATCCCAGTCGAGGCTGCGGGCGTGCTCGACGATGATCGTGAGCCCACCCGGCCAGAACGCCTCCACGAGGTCCCGGGTCACGGCCGGCATCCGCTGGGCCAGGCCGTCCAGGGTCCGCCGGGACCCCACGAGCACCGGGGTGGGCACGTCCCGGCCGCGGCCCTTGGCGCGCAGGGCGGCGGCGACCGCCTGCTTCTGGAACGCGTCGCACCCGACCCCGTACAGCGTGTCGGTGGGCAGCACGACCAGGTCGCCCCGCCGCACGGCGGCGACCGCCGCCGCGACGCCCTGGTCCCGCTCGGCGGGTGACCGGCAGTCGTACACCTTCACGGCAAGCAAGTCTGCCACCTGCCCGGCGATCGCACCGGCAGGGACGACCGGGGCGTCATCCGGCCCGCTGCGCGGTCGCGTACCGGGGGCGCCCGGCCAGGTCCCGGTGGTCGCTGACCCGGTGGAACCGCCCGTCGCGGCGCAGCAGCTCGGGCACGGCCCGCCCGTGGCTGTCGTCGTGCTCGACACCGAACCATCCTCCGGGCCGCAGCAGCCGGGCGGCGCGGTCGATCACCGGGACGATGACGGCGAGCCCGTCCGCGCCGCCGAAGACCGCCTCGGGCGGGTCGCTGCGCACCTCCGGCGCCACCGCGGTTGCGGCCGGCACGTACGGCGGGTTGCACACGACCAGGTCCACGGTGCCGTCAAGCTCGGCCAGCACCGCCGGGTCGCGGGCGTCGCCGGCGACCACCCGTACCGGGCGGTCGCCGGCGGCGGCGCGTGCGGCGGCGTTGCGCCGCAGCCACCGCAGCGCGGCCGGGGAGCGCTCCACCGCGTACACGGTCGCCCGCGGCAGCTCGTGGGCGATCTCCAGCGCCAGCGCCCCGCTGCCACTGCACAGGTCCACGATCACCGCTCCGTCGCGGGCGACCGCCCACTCGGCCAGCAGCTCCGTCTCCGGACGGGGCACGAACACGCCCGGCCCGACCGCGAGCTCCAGGTGACCGAAGGCGGCGGTGCCGGTCAGGTGCTGCAGCGGAACCCGCCGGCAGCGGGCGGCCACCAACCGCGTGAAGCGCCGCCACCGGGACCCGGTCAGCGGCCCGGCCATCGCCAGCTGGCCGCGGGGCACGCCGAGCACGTGCGCGGCCAGCAGCTCCGCGTCGGTGCGGGGGGACGGCACGCCGGCGGCCTCGAGCCGGCGGGCCGCCGCCGCGAGCTGGTCACGCAACGACGTCGTCACGCGACCCTCCTTCCCGGACTCCCACCAATCGGGACGGTGCGGCCCGGTAGGTGCCCCGGGGACTGTTCAGCCGGGCGCCCGGCGAACGATAATCAACCCCGCGGGGGTTCGCCGGAACCACCGTTGGGAGGTGGAGGGCGGGGTGACCTGGCGCGAGCACTTCGGCGACGACGCCGAGGTCGTTTCCGGGTCTCGGGAGCTGCAGATCCACGGCCGGACCGCGGCTGCCCTCCGCCACGCCGAACGCGCACTGCGGACGGTCACCAACCCCTACGCGCTGGCCAGTGCCCACATTGACCGGGTGTGCGCGCTGGTGAACCTGGGGCGCACGGCACAGTACACCGCGGCGGTGGACGAGGCGTTCGCCGCCATCCGGGAGCTGACCGAGCCCTACCCCCACGGCCACCTGCACGCGTTGGCGGCGCTCGCCGCCCGCCAGCAGGGTGCGCCGGAGCGCGGGGTGACGCACCTGGTGTACGCGGCCCGCGCGCTGAGCTCTGTGACCGAGCCGGACGCGGACCTGGCCTGGGGCTGGCACGACCTGGCGATGGCCTACTCCTACCTCGGCTTCCACGGCCACGCGCTGCGCGCCATCGAACGCGCCCGCGAGATCGGCGCCCGGGCGGGCGTCGCGGTCGAGCTGTTCGCGGTGCCGAGCATCCGGTTGCGGATGGCGCTGTCCATGGACCACCACGGCGACACCGACGGGTGCCTGCGCGTCCTGCGGGACCTGAGCGAGGAACAGCAGCAGTACGGCGACCGGATCCTGCGCCCCAGCGGGCAGGTGGCGTTCGGGTACGCGCTGGCCCGCCGGGCCGCCCTGGACGAGCCCCCGCCCATCGACCCGCGGCCGTTGCTGGCCGCCGGTGTGGAGGGTCAGCGGGCGCGCGACATGCGGTTGCTCGGCGAGGTGTGCCTCATGATCGCCTCCGGAAAGGCGACCGACGCGCTCACGCGGCTGGAGGCGGTGACCGTCTCCCCGGACACGTTCGGCCCGGCGGAGCCGGCCCGCCTGCGCAGCCTGGCGTTCACGGCCGCCGGTGACCACGCGGCCGCGCACCAGGCCGACCGGTACGCCTTCCGCCTCGCCGCGCAGCGGACCGACCGGCTGCGGGACATGTTCCTGGAGGGGATCGCGGCCAGGCTCGACCACGAGGACCTGCGTCGGGCGGTGGCCCGGCACGGCGGCGAGCCGGTCACCGACCCGCTGACCGGGCTGCCCAACCGCCGGCACCTGGACCGCTACCTGGCGCTGATGGTCAGCCGCGGCGAGCGGGCCGTGGTCGGCACGGTGGACGTGGACGGTCTGGCGGCCGTCAACGAGGTACACGGCCGGCTCTCCGGGGACCTCGTGCTGCAACGGGTGGCCGGGCTGCTCGCGCGGGTCATGCGCCGCGGCGACTTCGTGGCCCGGTACGGCGGAGACGAGTTCGTCGTGGTCCTGCCGGAGGCCTCGGCGGCGCACGCCACGGAGGTGGCCCGCCGGATCCGCGAGGCGGTCGACGCCGAGGACTGGGCGAAGCTCGTGCCCGGTACCCGGATCGCCGTGACGGTCACGTGGGAGCGGGTCGGGCCCCCGGCCAACCGGGGCGACGCGGCGGGAGTCGATGGCGGAGGAATCGACAGTGGCCGCCCCGGCGGCCCGGACGCCGCGGCCGGCGGCCGTTCGGAGGTCGCGGCCGGCCGCCCCGGCGCGGCGTGTCCGGCCGGTCCCGACCGGCGCTGAGGGTGCCACGACCGGTCAGCGGGCCAGCGCCGGCTGGCCCTCCAGGCGGGCGCGCCGGTCCGCCTCGGCCAGCGCATCCAGCACCGCGTCCAGCTCACCGTCGAGGACGAGGTCGAGGTTGTAGGCGGTGTAGTTGACGCGGTGGTCGGTGATCCGGTTCTGCGGGAAGTTGTACGTGCGCACCCGCTCGGAGCGGTCGACCGTGCGGACCTGCGCCCGGCGGGCGTCGGCCGCGGCCTGCTCGGCCTCCTGGCGCGCGACCGCCAGCAGCCGGGCCCGCAGGACACGCATCGCCTGCTCGCGGTTCTGAAGCTGGCTCTTCTCGTTCTGGCAGGAGACCACGATGCCGGTGGGCAGGTGGGTGATCCGCACCGCGGAGTCGGTGGTGTTGACCGACTGGCCGCCCGGCCCGGACGAGCGGAAGACGTCGACGCGCAGGTCGTTGGGGTCGATGGTGACCTCCAGCTCCTCGGCCTCCGGCATCACCAGCACCCCGACGGCGGAGGTGTGGATGCGTCCGGCGGACTCGGTGACCGGGACGCGCTGCACCCGGTGCACCCCTCCCTCCCACTTCAGGCGGGACCACACGCCGTTGCCGTCCTCGGGCGGGCGGCGGGTCTTGACCGCGAGCGCGACGTCCCGCACCCCGCCCAGGTCGGACTCCTGGACATCGATGATCTCGGTGTCCCAGCCCCGGCGTTCGGCGTACCGCTGGTACATGCGCAGCAGGTCCCGCGCGAACAGGGCCGACTCCTCGCCCCCCTCGCCAGCCTTGATCTCGAGGATGACGTCCTTGGGGTCGTCCGGGTCGCGCGGCGCCAGCAGCTCCGCCAGACGCCGTTCCAGCTCCGGGATGCGGGCGGAGAGGGACTCCACCTCCGCGGCGAACGTGGGATCCTCGGCGGCGAGCTCGCGGGCGGCGGCCAGGTCGGCGCGGGCACGCTCCAGCTCACCCGCGACCCGGTGGATCGGGGTGAGCTGTGCGTACCGCCGCCCGACGGTGCGCGCACGCGCCGGGTCGGCGTGGAGGGCGGGGTCGGCCAGCTGCTTCTCGAGCTCGGCGAACTCCGCCAGCAGCGACGCGAGGCGACCCGCCTCGACGGAACTCATTCGGTGCCGAACCTCATCCTTTCTGGTGCTGCCGCACGGTATCTCTTCCGGTGCTGCCGCACGGCGTCTCTTCCGGTGCTGCCGCACGGCGTCGCGGGCGGCCTCCGGTGCCCGGGTGAGCTACGCCTTCTTCTTCGTGTTGCCGGCGCGCTGCCGGGCCTGGGCGTACTTCCGCTCGAACTTCGCCACCCGACCGGCGGTGTCGAGCACCCGCTGCTTGCCGGTGTAGAAGGGGTGGCAGACGTTGCAGGTCTCGATGTGAAGCTCGCCGCTGGTCCGCGTGCTCCGCGTCACAAAGGTGTTGCCACACGAGCACGTGACCCGCGTCACCACATACGGCGGGTGGATGTCGCGCTTCATCGGTGTCGTTCCTCTCCTCGTCGGTCGCCGGGTCGCCGTCACCGCCGGCCGCTCCGGTCGCGGCCGGCTCGGGCGTGAACCGGTACCGGGTCGACGTCCAAGTGTGCCACGGGGCGGTGGCCACGCACGGGTCGGAGTCCAGTTACCCGTGCTGTCCGGATTCGCACCAACCGGGGTGACGTCTCCCTGCATCGCCGTTAGTCTCGATCGAACTGATAGCCGAGCGTAAATGTTCCGCTCGACAGCGGTGGCGCCTCGGGGGGTGACCATGGGGACGGGTCGCGGTTCACTGGCCAGCCGCGTCGCCGACCTGCTCAACCAGGTTGCCGGTGACGACGACGGGCGGGTGACGCCGTCCGGCTACGAGACCGCCCGGTTGGTGGTGCTGGCACCGTGGCTGGCCGGCCACGGGGCGCGGGTGAACTTCCTGCTCCGGTGCCAGCGGCGCGACGGCGGGTGGGGCGGTCCGGACGCGTACGGGCTGGTGCCCACCCTCGCCGCGGTCTGCGCGCTGTTGACGGAGGTCCGTCGGGTCACCGGCCGAGGAGAGCACCGGCGGCTCGCCCGGGCCGCGGTGCACGGGGTCGACGCCCTGTACCGCTGGCTGCGAGCGGCGGACCGGCTGCGGCTCCCCGACACCGTCGGTGCCCCGCTCATCGCCCCCGCGCTGCTGGCCGAGGTGCGGGACCTGGTGCGGAGGGGCCGACAGGACCCGTTCCTCGCCGACCTGCCCGCCGGCGCCGACGAGCTGGCACCGCCGCGTGGCGCCGACGCCGACCTGCTCCTTTGGGTCCGCACCCAGCTGGCCGAGCGGGCCCTGCCGCAACGGTGGTGGCCCTGCCTGGACGTCCTGGGTCCGGCCGCGGTGGCCAGCCCCTCGGTGCAGCCGCGCCAGGGAGCCGTCGCCTGCTCGCCGGCCGCGACCGCGGCATGGCTCGGCGGCGGCAGCGGCGACCCGCACGCACGGGCCTACCTGAAACACGTCCAGGCCCGGGGCGGCGGGCCGGTCCCGTCGGTCACGCCGCTGTCCCACCTCGAGGCCGCGTGGGTCCTCAACGTGCTGGCGGTCGGGGGCTTCCGGCCACCCGTGCCGCCACGGCTGCTGCGGCGCCTGGAGGAGGCGCTCGGGCCGGCCGGTGCGGCGGCCGCGCCCGGCCTGCCGGCCGACTGCCGCCACACCGCCGGGGTCCTGTCCGCCTTGATGCGGCACGGGCGCCTGCACTCTCCGGAACCGCTGCTGGAGTTCCGGTCAGCCGGCGGGTTCGCCGACCAGCCGGGCTCCGACGAGGCCTCGGTGAGCGGCAACGCCCACGCCCTGGAGTGCGTCGCGCTCTACCTCACCCACCGCCCCGCGGCGGCATCCCGGTTCGCGGCCGCGGCGCAGCTGGCCGCCGGCTGGCTACGGGACCATCAGCATCCGGACGGGTACTGGCGCGACCGGCACCACGCCTCGCCGTACTACGCCGTCACCCTCGCCGTCCGGGCGCTGCTGCTGCACGACGCGGCCGGCCACCGCCCCGCCATCGACCGGGCCCTGGCGTGGTTGCGCGGCACCCAGCGCGGCGACGGGTCCTGGGGACGCTGGGAGGGCACCGTGGAGGAGACCGCCTACGCGGTCCAGACCCTGGCCAGGGCGGCCCGGCACCGGGACACGGCCCGGGCGGTCGCGCGCGGCTGCCACTTCCTGGCGACGGCGCCGGCGGACCGCGCCACGGTGCCGCTGTGGCACGGTAAGGACCTGTTCGCCCCGCTCGCCGTGGTGGAGGCGGCCAGGCTGGCCGCGCTCCACCTCGGCGTCGCGGGTGTCCACGTCCCGGCCCAGCGACCGGCCCCCACCTCGGGTACCGCCCAGCCGCCACCCGTCGCGGGTCGCGACCCCACGGACGGGACACCACTGCCGCCCGCCGCGGGTCGCGACCCCGCCTGACGGACCAGCGTCAGTCGCCGGGCGTGGTCTTGGCGATCTGCATGAGGAACTCGACGTTGGTCTTGTGTTCCCGCAGCTTGTCCAGCAGCAGGTCCAGCGCGGCCTGTGGCTCCAGGGAGTGCAGCACCCGGCGGAGCTTGTAGATGATCGCCAGCTCCTCGGGAGCCAGCAGGAGCTCCTCCTTACGGGTACCCGACGGATGGACGTCGATCGCCGGGAAGACCCGCCGGTCGGCGATCTTGCGGTCGAGCTTCAGCTCCGCGTTACCGGTCGCCTTGAACTCCTCGAAGATGACCGTGTCCATCACCGATCCGGTCTCGACCAGCGCGGTGGCGATGATGGTCAGCGAGCCACCGTTCTCGATGTTGCGGGCGGCGCCGAGGAACCGCTTGGGCGGGTAGAGGGCGGTGGCGTCGATGCCACCGGACATGATCCTCCCGGTCGCGGGCGTGGCGTTGTTGTACGCCCGGCCCAACCGGGTGATGGAGTCCAGCAGCACCACGACGTCCAGGCCCAGCTCCACCAGCCGCTTGGCCCGCTCGATGGCCAGCTCCGAGACGGTGGTGTGGTCGGTCGGCGGCCGGTCGAAGGTGGACGAGATGACCTCGCCCTTCACCGAGCGCTGCATGTCGGTGACCTCTTCCGGCCGCTCGTCGACGAGCACGACCATCAGGTGGCACTCGGGGTTGTTGGTCGTGATCGCGTTGGCGATGTTCTGCAGGACCGTGGTCTTCCCGGCCTTCGGCGGGGAGACGATCAGCGCCCGGGAACCCTTGCCGATCGGCATGATGAGGTCGATGACCCGGGTGGTGAGGTTGTGCGGGTCGGTCTCCAGGCGCAGCCGCTCCTGCGGGTAGAGCGGGGTGAGCTTGTAGAACTCCGGCCGCCGCTTCGCCTCCTCCGGGTCCATGCCGTTGATGGAGTCCAGGCGGACCAGCGGGTTGTACTTGTCCCGCCGACCCTCGCCCTCGCGGTTGGCGCGCACCGCACCGGTGACGGCGTCCCCGCGGCGCAGACCGTACTTGCGGACCTGCGCCATGGAGACGTACACGTCGTTGGGCCCGGCGAGGTAGCCACTGGTCCGGATGAACGCGTAGTTGTCGAGCACGTCGAGGATGCCGGCGACCGGCACGAGCACATCGTCCTCGGAGACCTGGGGCTCGCCTTCGCCGGCGGCAGGGGCACGCTCGCCCCGGCCGCGCCGGCGGTCGCGGTAGCGGCCACGCCGGCCGCGCCGGCCGCCGCCGTCACCGTCCTCGTCGGTCCGTCCGTTCCGGACCTGGCGGGCCTGGTCGCCGCGGGTGTCCGGGCGGGTGGCACGGTCGGTGTCGCCGGCGCCGGCCTCGCCCGGGCCGCCGGTGTCGCCGGCCCCGGACGCCGTCCCGTTGCCGGCTGCTGTCGCATCGCCGGCTGTTGCCACGTCGCCGGCGGCCCCGCCGCCGACGGCGCCCCGTCCGTCGCCACGCGCGTCCCCACCGGCGTCCACATCGCGGTCGGGGCCGCCCGGCGCGTCGCCGCGGGTCGCAGGCGCGTCGCCGCGGGTCGCCGGCTGCGGCCCGGGTGCCGTGGCCACGCCACCGGAGGAGGTGTCCCCGGAGTCGGACGTGGACGCCGTCGCCGGCTGGTCGGAGCCGGCGGCGTCACGGTGGACAGCCGCGCCCCCGTCAGCCGGAGCAGCAACGGCCGCGTCCGCAGCCGTGCCACCCGTCGAGCCGGAGGCGGTGCCGGTCACCTCACCCGCGGACGCCTGGCGCGATGCGTCACCATCCGGCGGCCCGGCCGGCCGGGTGGCCCGGGTGGAGCCGCCCCCGTCGCCGGGCACCGCGGCCTCGGCGCGAACCTCCGCCCGTACCTCGTCGCGCGGCTCGGCCGCCGCGACCGCCGCGTTGCGTGCCTGGGCCCCGCCGTCAGCCTGGTGTCGCTGGATGGCGGCGATGAGCTCGCTCTTGCGCATCCGGGCGGTGCCGGTCAAGCCGAGCGAGGCGGCGATGCTCTGCAGCTCCGGGAGGAGCTTCGCCGACAGGCCGTCAGTGGTGCGGTTGTCAGCGTCTGCGACGTGGGAGGTGCCCGATGTGGCATCGGTGATGTCGCTCAATGGTGTCCTTCCTCGATGGGCCGAAGCCGTCCCGGGGCGTCACGAGTGGTGGTCACCCACGCACCCGCATGCCGCCACGGGAGCCTCGGGCACAGCAACGGCGTTGTCGGTCATGGCCGCGGCCGACGTGCGCTGGTAGGGGTGTGACGGAAGGGCCGCCGACTGTTCCCGGGGTGTGTGCGTTGCGAAGCTCGCAGCATCTCCGCAGATCGCGCCGCTGTCGCGGCTGTGCTGCCTAAAGCCTAGACAACAGGTCCGGGACGGGCAACACCGACCGCCGTCGGCGTGTCATGCGTCGAATGCAACGTCCGGTTCACTCTACCCGGTCGTGACGACAGCGCCGCCATGGTCCACGGCCAGATCGTGACGTGACACACGCGGGCCTGCCTCGATGTCGGGGGGTACGGGGGTCAATGCCAGGACCGACGGTCCCGCGCCACTGATCACCGCGGCGACGCCCCGCGCGCGCAACCGGTGCAACAGCGCGGCGCTGTCAGGCATTCCCGCGGCGCGGTAGGGCTGGTGCAGCCGGTCCTCGGTGGCGTCGAACAGGTGGTCCGGGGCGCTGGTCAGGGCGTGGACGAGCAGGGCCGCCCGCCCGGCGGCGTGGGCCGCGTCGGCGTGCGGCACCCGGTCGGGCAGCGCCGCCCGCGCCGCGGAGGTCAACCCGCGCAGCTCGGGGACGAAGACGACCGGACGCACCTGCGGGGCCGGGGTCAGCCGGGCGGCCCGGACCTGGCCGCCGGAGGTCCACGCCACCGTCAGCCCACCCAGCAGGCACGCCGCCACGTTGTCGGGGTGGCCCTCCACCTCGGCGGCCAGCCGCAGGAGCGCGACGTCATCCAGCCGGCGGTGCCCGTCCCGGACCAGGGCCCGGGCGACGAGCAGTCCCGCCACTACCGCGGCCGCCGAGGAGCCGAGCCCACGGGCCTGTGGGATCCGGTTGCGGCAGTGCAGCGACAGGGGCGGGCGGGCCACGCCGAGCGCGTCGAAGGCCGCCCCGGCCGCCCGTACCACCAGGTGCCGGTCGTCGGTGGGCAGCTCGCCGGCACCCTCCCCGGCCACGGTGACCGTGGTCGTGCCGTCGGCGCTGACCCGCGCCGTCACCTCGTCGTACCAGGCCAGGGCCAGGCCGAGGGCGTCGAACCCGGGGCCGAGGTTGGCACTGCTCGCCGGTACGCGCACGGTCACCGGGCCCGACTCGATCTCCACGCCGCCATGCTAGGGGCGGCCGGGCGGCTCACGAACCGCCCGTGATGGGCGTCACCGGACCGGCGTCGGGTGTGCCGCCCAGGCCGCCGGAGAACTGCCCGCGGGTGAGCAGGCTCCACACCGCCGCGTACACCAGGGTCGCCGCCGCGCACGCCGCCACCAGCGTCCTCGGGTCGACCAGGTCCACCAGCAGGCTCACCGCGAGCAGGCTGGCCGAGACCGCCAGCGTGGCGATCATCATGTCGGTGGCGAACACCCGGCCGCGCAGGGCGTCGGGCACCTCCACCTGCAGGGCGTAGTTGCTCATCGTCCAGTTGCCGCCGCCGGCGATGTGGGCGACCACCACCAGTCCGAGCATGAGCGCGAACCACGGGCTGGCCGCCACCCCCAGGTAGGCCACGCCGTACAGGCCCATGGAGACCCCCAGTCCGGGCAGCAGCCACGCGCGCCGTAACAGGATCCGCCGCATGAGCAGGGGGCCGGTCAGCGCCCCCAGGCCGCGGGCGGCGAACAGCAGCCCGTTGCCCGCCGGGCCGAGACCGAAGCCGGCCGCCAGCAGCGGGAACGTGCCCAGCACCCCGTTGCCCACACCCACCGCGGACTTGACCGTGACCAGCGACAGGACCCGGGGATGGCGGCGGATGTACCCCAGCGCCTCCCGCAGCGCCGCCGACGCGGGTGTGGGTCGCACGGCCCGGCCCTGCTGCATCGGTTGCCGGATGCGCCACACCAGCCAGGTGGCGGCCAGCAGGCACACGGCGGTGATGAGGAAGCAGGCGTACGGCCCGACCGCCGCTGCCAGCACCCCGCCCAGCGACGCGCCGACCACGAGCATCGTGCCCCAGGCGCTGCCGGCGATCGCGTTGGCGGTGGCGAGGTCCTCCCGGGGCACCAGGTTGGGGAGCGCCGCCTGCGCGGCCGGGGTGTAGAAGGCCTTGGCCCCTCCCAGGACGCAGATGGCCGCCGGACCCAGCCACGCCATGGAGGCCGACCGCACTCCCAGCAGCAGGATCACCGCCACGAGCGCCACCAGGGTGGTGGTGACGAGGATCCGGCGGCGGTCCAGGCGGTCGGCGACGGTGCCGGCGTACGGGAGCAGCAGGGCCAGCGCCAGCGTGTCGGCGGTCAGTGCCAGCCCGCCCCAGACGCCGCGGCCGGTGAGATCGGTCAGCAGCGACATCAGGGGGATGATCGCGAACCAGTCGCCGCCGAACACCACCAGCTCGGCGAGGAACAGGCGCCGGAAGTCACGGTGACGCGCGAGGACCGACAGCACGGACGGCACGATGGCCCACGCTATCGCGCGGCCCCGTCCGGCCCGGCGTGCGCCGGGCCCGGGTCAGCCCCGGCCGACGTGTCGCCGGGCACGCCGAGGACGCCCGCGGCGCTCAGCGCCCCGGGCCTCGCAGCGGCCGGCACCCGGAGGTCAGGTGAACACGCTGACCCCGCCCGGCCCGACCAGCAGGCCGACGATGATCAGCACGATGCCCCAGAGGAACTGCCGGCGGAACAGCATCACGATGCCGGCGATCACGAGGATCACGGCGATCAGCCACAGTAGGAACTCCACGTTGCTCGCATACCCCGCCTCGCGGTATCTAAACCGACACGCCGCAAACGACCGGACAGGTCAGGTGAGGTCGAGCGCGCGGGCGGCGGCCTGCACGTCGACCGGCACCGTGATCGGCGCGGGTGCGGTGGAGATCGCCCAGTCCGGGTCCTTGAGGCCGTGCCCGGTCACGGTGCAGACCACCGTGGCGCCCGGCGGCACCAGCCCGGCCTGCGCCGACTGCAGCAGCCCCGCCACGCTGGCGGCGCTGGCCAGCTCGACGAACACGCCGACCTCGCGGGCGAGCATCCGGTACGCCGCCAGGATCTGCCGGTCCGTGACCGCGTCGATCACGCCTCCCGAGGCGTCCCGGGCGTCCACCGCCCGCGTCCACGACGCCGGGTTGCCGATCCGGATGGCGCTGGCGACGGTGGTCGGCTCCCGGACCGCCTCCCCGCGGACGATCGGCGCCGCCCCGGCCGCCTGGAACCCGTACATCTTCGGCCGCCGGGTGGCCCGCCCGGCGGCGTGGTCGGCGACGTACCCCATCCAGTACGCGACGATGTTGCCGGCGTTGCCCACCGGTAGGCAGTGGATGTCCGGCGCGTCGCCGAGCGCCTCGACGATCTCGAAGGCGGCGGTCTGCTGCCCGTACAGCCGGTCCTCGTTGACCGAGTTGACCAGCGCCACCGGGTGCTCCTGCGCCAGCTTCGCGGCCACCTGCAGGCAGTCGTCGAACGTGCCCGCCACCTGCAGCAGCTTCGCCCCGTGGACCAGCGCCTGGGCCAGCTTCCCGACCGCGATCTTCCCGGCGGGTACGAGGACGGCGCAGGTCACGCCGGCGCGGGCGGCGTACGCGGCGGCCGAGGCGGCGGTGTTGCCGGTCGAGGCGCAGATGATGGCGCGCGCGCCCCGCCCGACCGCCCGGGACACCGCCAGTGTCATGCCGCGGTCCTTGAACGAGCCGGTCGGGTTGGCGCCCTCGACCTTGAGGTACACGTCCGCGCCGGTCCGCTCCGACAGGCTCGGAGCCGGCAGCAGCGGGGTGTTGCCCTCGTACAGGGTGACCACCGGCGTGTCCGGGTCAACCGGCAGGCGGTCCCGGTAGGTCTCGATCACTCCGCGCCACACGGCCGGTCCCACGCCCTGCCCCTCGACCTATCCCTCGACCCGGACCACGCTGACCACCGACCGGACCACCGGCAGCGTCCGCAGCTCCGCCACGGTCGCGGCCAGCGCCGCGTCGGGCGCGGCGTGGGTGACGATGACCAGCGTGGCGTCGGTCCCGCGGCCGGTCTGGTGCACGGTAGCGATGGACACGTCGTGGCGAGCGTAGACGCCGGCGATGCTCGCCAGCACGCCGGGGCGGTCGACCACCTCCAGCCGGACGTGGTACCTGGTCATCACCTGGCCGATCGGCCGGATGGGCAGGTCGGCGTACGCCTCCAGCCCGGTGTGCCGCAGCCGGGAGCCCGGCACCAGCCGGTGACGGGCCACCGCCACGATGTCGCCGAGCACCGCGCTGGCGGTCGGCGACCCGCCCGCCCCGGCGCCGTAGAACATGAGCTGGCCGGCCGCGTCCGCCTCCACGAACACCGCGTTGAACGCGCCGTTCACCGACGCCAGCGGGTGGGTGCGCGGGATCATCGCCGGGTGGACCCGCACGTCGATCCCCTCCGGGGTGCGCTCGGCCAGGCACAACAGCTTGATCACGCAGCCCATCTCGCGGGCGCTGGCCACGTCCGCCGCGGTGACCCCGGTGATGCCCTCCCGGTACACGTCGGCGGCGGTGACGCGGGTGTGGAAGGCCAGC
>DATGOE010000119.1:0-14270 GCA_035306365.1 Natronosporangium sp.
CGGGGGTGCCGTGTTCGCGTGGTGGGGACCGCGGGTGGTGCGGTGGCGCTGGTGGGTGCTCGCCGCCGGACTGGCGTTGCTGGCCGCCGGCGCCACCTGGGGCGCCGGGATGTTCGGCAACCTGAGCGGCGGCGGGTTCGACGACCCGGCCAGCGAGTCGTACCGCGCGCAGCAGCGGATCGAGGCCGAGTTCGGCGGCGCCGCCACCCACCTGCTGGTGCTCTACTCCAGCGAGGACACCACCGTGGACGAACCCGGGTTCGCCGGGCCGGTGACCGCCACCCTCGACCGGCTGCGCCAGCAGCCCGAGGTCGTCGCCGTCACCAGCTGGTACGACACGCGCGACCCGTCGCTGGTGTCGACCGACCGGCACGCCACCTACGCCGCGGTCCGACTCGCCGGCGGTGACGACGAGGACGCCCTGCTGGAGTCCTACCGGCGGATCGACCCGCTGCTCGCCGCACCCGGGGTGACCACCCAGGTGGGTGGCCTGCTGGCGTTCCTCGACCAGGCCAACGCCCAGACCGAGCGGGACGTGGTGCGCGCGGAGCTGCTGTCGTTCCCGGTCCTGCTCGTGCTCCTGGTGCTGATCTTCCGCGGGGTGGTGGCGGCCGCCACGCCGTTACTCGTCGGTGCCATCGCGATCCTCGGCGGGTTCGTCTCCACCCGGCTGCTGACCCTCGCCACCGAGGTGTCGATCTTCGCCGTGAACACCATCACGGTGATCGGCCTGGCCATGGCGATCGACTACGCGCTGTTCGTCGTCAGCCGGTTCCGGGAGGAGCTGCCGACCGCGGCGTCGCTGTCGGAGGCGGTCACCCGTACCCTCGCCACGGCCGGGCGGACCGTGCTGGTCTCCGGCACCACCATCGTGGTGGCGCTGGCCAGCCTGCTGATCTTCCCGCAGTCGTTCCTGCGGTCGCTGGCGCTCGGCGGCATGTCCGCGGTCGGCATCGCCATGCTCGCCTCCCTGACCGTGCTGCCCGCCCTGCTGGCCGTGCTCGGCGACCGGATCAACGCGCTGCCCGTCCGCCTGCCCCGGCGGCGGCGCGCGGCCGCCGCGGGCGACCCCGTCCCGGAGGTGGGGGCCGCCGAGGGCGGGTGGGCCCGGCTGGCGCGCAGCGTCATGCGGCGACCGGTCCGGTACGTCGTCGCCGTCGCCGTGGTGCTGCTGGTGCTGGCGAGCCCGGTGGTCCGGCTCCAGTTCGGCGGGCTCGACGAGCGGGTGCTGCCGGCCGACGCCCAGGCGCGGATCGTCGACGAGCGGATCGACACCGAGTTCCCCGACGGCACCACCGACCCGATCACCGTGGTCGTCGCGGGCGCCGCGGCCGAGCAGGCCGCGCAGTTCGCCGACCGGGTCGCGCGGCTGCCGGGGATCACGGGCGCGGCCGTCACCGCCCGGCAGGGCACGACCGCGCTCCTCACCGTCGGCTACTCGGGTGAGCCGACCGGCGAGCAGGCGTGGGACACCGTCCGCGCGGTACGGGACCTGCCCGCGCCCGCCGGCGCGGAGGTGCTCGTCGGCGGCCGGCCCGCGGCCGAGCTGGACCTGGTCGAGAGCCTGCGCCGCGGGCTGCCCTCGATGGCGCTGCTCATGGCCGCGGCGATCATGGTGCTGCTGTTCCTGGCGTTCGGCTCGGTCGTGCTGCCGGTCAAGGCGGTGCTGATGAACGTGGTCTCGATCGGGGCCGCGTTCGGCGTGGTGGTGTGGGGCTTCCAGGACGGGAACCTGGCCGGGCTGCTCGGTTTCACCTCCACCGGCGCGGTCGAGCCCAGCATGCTCGTGCTCATGTTCGCGGTCCTGTTCGGACTGTCCACCGACTACGAGGTGTTCCTGCTCTCCCGGGTACGGGAGGAGTGGGACCGCACCGGCGACAACACCCTCTCCGTCGCCCGGGGCCTGCAGCGCACCGGCCGCATCATCACCGCCGCCGCCTTGCTGCTCATCGTGGTCGTGGCCGGCTTCGCCGCCGGGGAGATCAGCTTCGTCAAGCTGCTGGGCGTGGGCATGATCGCGGCGATCGCGGTGGACGTGACGCTGGTCCGCGCCCTGCTCGTACCGGCGACCATGCGGCTGCTCGGCCGGTGGAACTGGTGGGCGCCCGGCCCGCTGGGTCGGGTCTACCGCCGGTACGGCATCCGCGAGGCCGTACCGGTCGGCCAGGAAGCGGCCGGAGGCACCGCGTAGCCCGCGACCGGCACCGCGGAGGCCGGCCGCGCGTACCGGTTCGGGGCCGCGGGCCGACGCGGGCGAGAATGGACCGGTGAGCTCACCGCGCCAGGTCGTCCTGCTCGGCTCCACGGGGTCGATCGGTACCCAGGCCGTGGACATCGTGCGGCGCTACCCGGACCGGTTCCGGGTGGTGGGTCTGGGCGCCGGCGGCGGCAACGTGCCGCTGCTGGCCGCGCAGGCGCTGGAGCTGGGCGTCGAGGTGGTCGCGGTCGCGAAGGCCGGGGCCGCCCAGGACCTGCTGGCCGCCTTCTACGCCGAGGCGTCCCGCCGCGGGTACGCCACCGGCGACTTCCGGGTGCCGAAGGTCCTCACCGGCCCCGACGCCATGGCCGAGCTGGCGAGCTGGCCGGCGGACGTGGTGCTCAACGGGATGGTCGGCTCACGCGGGCTGGCCCCCACCCTGGCCGCGCTCCGCGCCGGCCGTACCGTCGCCCTGGCCAACAAGGAGTCCCTGGTGGCCGGCGGCCCGCTGGTCCGCGCCGCGGCCGCACCCGGGCAGCTGGTGCCGGTGGACTCCGAGCACACCGCGCTGGCGCAGTGCCTGCGGGCAGGGGCGGCCACGGAGGTACGCCGGCTGGTGCTCACCGCCAGCGGCGGGCCGTTCCGGGGCCGGCGCCGGGAGGAGCTGACCGACGTCACGCCCGAGCAGGCGCTGGCCCACCCGACGTGGGACATGGGCCCGGTCATCACCGTCAACTCGGCCACCCTGGTCAACAAGGGCCTGGAGGTGATCGAGGCGCACGAGCTGTACCGGGTCCCGTACGACCGGATCGAGGTCGTGCTGCACCCGCAGTCCGTGCTGCACTCGATGGTCGAGTTCGTCGACGGCTCGACGGTGGCGCAGGCCAGCCCGCCGGACATGCGGCTGCCGATCGCGCTGGCGCTCGGCTGGCCGGACCGCGTGCCGGGCGCCGCGCCGGCGGTCGACTGGTCGGCCGCCCACACCTGGCAGCTGGAGCCCGTCGACCACGAGACGTTCCCGGCGGTGGCGCTGGCCAAGGCGGCCGGCGAGGCGGGCCGCTGCCGGCCGGCGATCTACAACGCGGCCAACGAGGAGTGCGTGGCCGCGTTCCTGGCGCACCGGCTGCCGTTCCTGGGCATCGTCGACACGGTGGCGCGGGTGCTCGAGGGTGCGCCGGAACTGTCCGAACCGGGTACGGTCGAGGAGGTCCACGCTGCCGAGGCGTGGGCGCGTGCCCGCGTGCGGGAGATCACCGGATGGCCGCCCGGCGAGGTGGGACCCGACGGCACGGCCGGCCGGTGAGGGGAGAGGCTGAAGGGTAGCGGAGCCGATGGAGTTCGCGGTCGGGGTGGTCCTGTTCGCCCTGGGCATCGTTGTGTCGATCTGCCTCCACGAGGCGGGCCACCTGGGCACCGCGAAGGCGTTCGGCATGCTGGCCACCCGGTACTTCGTCGGGTTCGGTCCCACCCTGTGGTCGTTCCGCCGGGGCGAGACCGAGTACGGGATCAAGGCGCTCCCGGTCGGCGGCTTCGTCAAGATCGTCGGGATGACCCCGCAGGACGACGACGTCCCGGAGGGCCAGCAGCACCGGGCGATGTGGCGGTACCCGGTGTGGAAGCGCACGATCGTGATGGGCGCCGGCTCGGCGGTGCACTTCGTGCTCGGCTTCGCGCTGCTGTGGGGTGTGTTCGCGTTCGCCCCGATCAACGACTTCGACAAGCTCAACCGCACCGCCCCGACGGTCGAGTCGGTGAGCCCGTGCGCGGTGGCGGAGTGGGAAGCGGATCCGGCCACCGGCGGGCAGCGGGACTGCGCCCCCGGCGACCCGCGCAGTGCCGCGGCCGCGGCCGGGCTGCGGCCGGGGGACGTCATCGTCGCCCTGGACGGGCTGCCCGTGACCGGCTGGGACGACCTGACCAGCCGGGTGCGGGCCGCCGGCGGGCAGACCGTCACCCTCACCTACGAGCGTGGCGGCGTGGTGCACGAGGCCAGCGTGGAGCTGCCCGTGGTGGAGCGGCCCCGGGAGGACCTCGAGCCAGGGTCCGCGATCGGCCCCGGCGACCTGGAACGGGTCGGCTTCCTGGGCGTCACGCCCACGATCCCGCGCACGGTGTTCGGCCCGGTGGACGGTCTGGGCATGGCCGCCGACCGGACCGTCGCCCTGTTCCGGGCCACCGTGGAGGCGGTCGGGCGGCTGCCGGAGCGCATCCCGGACCTGTGGCACGCGGTGCTGGGCGGGGAGCGGGACCCGGAGACGCCGATGAGCGTGGTCGGTGCCAGCCGGATCGGCGGCGAGCTGTGGGAACGCGGCGAGCTGCCGACGTGGCTGGTGTTCCTGGCCGGCGTGAACTTCTTTGTCGGCGTGTTCAACCTGGTGCCGCTGCTGCCGCTGGACGGCGGGCACATCGCGATCGCCTGGTTCGAGCGGGCGCGCTCGTGGGTGTACGTGCGGCTGGGCCGGCCGGACCCGGGCCGGGTCGACTACTACAAGATGATGCCGTTGACGTACGTGGTGATCCTCATCATGGCCGGGTTCTTCCTGCTGACCGTGGCCGCGGACATCGTCAGCCCGGTCCGGCTTCCGTTCTGAGGGTCAGCGACGGTGGGGAGGATGTGGTGAGCACAGTCACGCTGGGGATGCCCGCACCGCCGGCGCCGCGGCTGGCGGCCCGGCGCCGCAGCCGTCAGATCATGGTCGGCAACGTACCGGTCGGCGGCGACGCACCGGTGTCGGTGCAGTCGATGACCACGACGCCCACGGCGGACGTGGACGCCACCCTGCAGCAGATCGCCGAGCTGACCGCGGCCGGCTGCCAGATCGTCCGGGTCGCGGTGCCGTCCGCCGACGACGCGGCCGCGCTGCCGGCGATCGCCCGCAAGTCGCCGATCCCGGTGGTGGCCGACATCCACTTCCAGCCGAAGTACGTGTTCGCCGCGATCGAGGCGGGGTGCGCGGGGGTACGGGTCAACCCGGGCAACATCCGGAGGTTCGACGACAGGGTCGGGGAGATCGCGCGGGCGGCCGCCGACGCCGGGGTGCCGATCCGGATCGGGGTGAACGCCGGCTCGCTCGACCCCCGGTTGCTGGCCAAGTACGGCCGGGCCACCGCCGACGCGTTGGTGGAGTCGGCCCTGTGGGAGTGCTCGCTGTTCGAGGAGCACGGCTTCCGGGACATCAAGATCTCCGTGAAGCACCACGACCCCGTCGTCATGATCGCCGCGTACCGGAAGCTCGCCGAGGCGTGCGACTATCCGCTGCACCTGGGGGTCACCGAGGCGGGGCCGCCGTTCCAGGGCACGATCAAGTCGGCGGTCGCGTTCGGGGCGCTGCTGGCCGAGGGCATCGGTGACACCATCCGGGTCTCGCTGTCGGCGCCGCCGGTGGAGGAGGTCAAGGTCGGCACCGCCATCCTGGAGGCGCTCGGGCTGCGCGAGCGGGGACTGGAGATCGTGTCGTGCCCGTCCTGCGGCCGCGCGCAGGTCGACGTGTTCAAGCTGGCGGAGGAGGTCACCGCCGGCCTGGAAGGGTTCCCGGTGCCCCTGCGGGTGGCGGTGATGGGGTGCGTGGTCAACGGCCCCGGTGAGGCCCGGGAGGCCGACCTGGGTGTGGCCGCCGGCAACGGCAAGGGGCAGATCTTTGTCCGCGGCGAGGTGGTCCGCACCGTCCCCGAGTCCCAGATCGTGGAGACGCTGCTGGAGGAGGCGGTGCGCCTGGCCGACGAGATGGGCGTACCGGTGGAGGGGGCCGCGGAGCGCCCGGCGGGGTCGGGCGCGGGCCCGACCGTGACGGTGCACCGGTAGGCGCGTCGCGCCTCGCGTGCCCGCCGGGCCGCGGAGGGACGGCTGACCGCCGAGGGACCGCGGCCGTCCACCACCGGCGGCTGTCGTCGCGATCCGCTTGCCCGCGGGCGGCCCGCGGGGCAGGCTGGACGGGTGCTGACCCTGCCGGTGCGCCAGCTCGGCGACAGCGACCGCAGGCAGGTCGAGCGGATCCTCGACCGCGACCCGTACGGTGCGGTGACCGTCGCCGAGCTGGTCGCGGTGCGGGGACTGTCGCGGTGGCGCGGCGGCGACGCGCTGTACGGCTACGGCGGGCGCACGCACCTGGAGGCGGTGTGCTGGGCCGGCGCGCACGTGACCCCGGTCGGGGCCGGGCCCGCCGCGGTGGCCGCGTTCGCGGAGCTGCTGGCCGGTCGGCGGCGGCGGTGCTCGTCGATCATCGGGCACGCGGACGCCGTACTGGAGCTGTGGCGCCGGCTGGAGCCGTCGTGGGGTCCGGCCCGGGACGTCCGGCCCGACCAGCCGCTGCTGGTCGCCGACGCCCCGTCGCCGGTCGCGCCCGATCCGGAGGTACGGCTGGCCCGCCCCGCCGAGACCGACCTGGTGTGGCCGGCGGCCGTCCGCATGTACACCGAGGAGGTCGGGGTGTCGCCGCTGGCCGAGGACGGCGGCCGGGGACACCGGGCGCGGGTGTCAAACCTCGTGCGCGCGGGCCGCACGTACGTCCGGGTGGCCGACGGCCGCGTGATCTTCAAGGCCGACCTGGCGGCGGTGAGCCGGCACACCGCTCAGGTGCAGGGGGTCTGGGTGGCGCCGGACTGGCGCAACCGCGGGGTCGGGACCGGGGCGTTGGCGGCGGTCGTCCGGGATGTGCTGGAGCGGGTCGCGCCGACGGTGAGCCTGTACGTCAACGCGTACAACCACCCCGCCCGCCGGGTCTACCAGCGGTGCGGCTTCCGCCAGGTGGGCACGTTCGCGACCGTCCTGTTCTAGCGCCTTCTAGCGCGGTTCCGCCTCCGGTCCGCCGGCCGGGGGCGCGCCGCGGCCACCGGTGTGCCGACCACGCCTGGCGCCGCTGGCTACCCTGGCGGTATGGCAGCGCGAGGTCCGCTCACGCCCGGTGTGGTGTCACCCATGCGTCGCGTGCCGGCGCACATCCCGCGGCCGGAGTACGTGGGACGTCCGGCGCCGCGGCCCTACACCGGCTCGCACGTGCAGACACCCGAGACGATCGAGCGGATGCGCGCGGCCGGCCGGGTCGCCGCGCAGGCCCTGCAGGTGGCCGGGGAGTACTGCAAGCCGGGGGTCACCACCGACGAGATCGACAAGGTGGTGCACGAGTTCCTGTGCGACCACGGCGCGTACCCGTCGACCCTGGGCTACCGCGGGTTCCCCAAGTCCTGCTGCACGTCCCTCAACGAGGTCATCTGCCACGGCATCCCGGACTCGACGGTGCTGGTCGACGGCGACATCATCAACGTGGACGTCACCGCCTACCTGCACGGCGTGCACGGCGACACCGACGCGACCTTCCTCGTGGGCGAGGTCAGCGAGGAGGCGCGGCTGCTGGTGGAGCGGACCCGGGAGGCGATGATGCGCGGCATCCGCGCGATCGCACCCGGGCGCCAGCTCAACGTGATCGGGCGGGTCATCGAGTCGTACGCGCGCCGGTTCGGCTACGGCGTGGTCCGTGACTTCACCGGCCACGGCATCGGCGAGGCCTTCCACAGCGGCCTCTACGTGCCGCACTACGACAAGCCCGACCTCGACATCGTGATGGAGCCGGGCATGACCTTCACGGTCGAGCCGATGATCACCCTCGGCACCCCCGAGCACGAGCTGTGGGACGACGGCTGGACCGCGGTGACCAAGGACCGGAAGTGGACCGCGCAGTTCGAGCACACGGTGGTGGTCACCGAGGACGGGTACGAGATCCTCACGCTCCCGTAACCCGGCGGATCCTCACGCTCCCGCAGCCCGGCGGGCGCGTCCCGCCGGGGCGCGGTGCACCGACCGGCGCCGGCTCGGCGGGACGCCGCCGGTCACCGGATTGCTAAGGTCGGACAGGTGATCGACGAGCGCGGCCCGGGAGCCGATCCGCAGACCACCGAGGGGCGTCCCCCCGAACCCGGCCACCATTCGGACGTCAGCGGGGGCTGGCTGCGGGCGGCGACGTTCGGCGCCATGGACGGGCTGGTGACCAACATCGCCCTCATCGCCGGTGTCGGCGGCGGCGGGGTCGCCCCGGACACGATCATCCTGGCCGGCGTGGCGGGGCTGATCGCGGGGGCGATCTCGATGGGCTTCGGCGAGTACACCAGCGTGAAGACCCAGAACGAGCAGATCGCCCGCGAGGTGGCGCGGGAGCGCGCGGAGCTGCTCCGCAACCCGGACGGCGAGTGCGAGGAGCTGGCGCGCGTCTGGATCGAGCGGGGGATCGCACCGGACGTGGCCCGGCAGATGGCCGCGGCGCTGCGGGACCACCCGGAGGAGGCGCTGCGCTTCCACGTGCAGGAGGAGCTGGGCGTGAGCCCCGACTACGCCCCCAGCCCGTGGGTGGCGGCGTTCTCATCGTTCACCACGTTCGCGGTCGGTGCCCTGGTCCCGCTGCTGCCGTACCTGTTCGGCGCCACCGAGCTGTGGCTGGCCCTGAGCGTGGGAGGGCTCGGCCTGGCCGCGGCCGGGGCGATCGCCGCCCGGTTCACGGGTCGCCCGCGCTGGTACGCGGCCGGCCGGCAGGTGCTCCTGGGCGGGGCCGCCGCCCTGGCCACATACCTGGTGGGCGTGCTCATCGGCGTCGCCGTCACCTGAGCGCCCTCACCCATCCCTCCTGCGCCGATCTTGGACTTTGGGTGGCGGATGTGCCGGACATTCCGGATGAGTTCGCCACCACACGTCCAAGATCGGCGCGGGGAGCGGGGTACCGGCGCGGGGAGCGGGGTGCCCATCGGGTGGGACGGGATCAGGTCGGGCGCCGCTCGATCGGCAGCCGGGAGCGGGTCAGCATCCCGGCGCCGAGCATCGCCACCACCGGCACGGCCAGCAGCCCGGCCAGGTACGGCCAGGGCACGGTGACCGGGATGGGCGGGGGCGCGGGCCACTGGTCGGCGTACCGCTGGTTCATCGCCGACAGCACCGCGACCGAGGCACCCAGTCCCGCGGCCAGCCCGAGCAGCGTGCCGAGGCCGGCGATGACCCCCGAATGGTGCAGGGACATCAGGCGACGGATCCGCGGCGCCGCGCCGACCGCCCCCAGCGTGGCCAGGTCGGGCTGTCGGTCGGCGGCGGCCAGCCCGGTGGCGATGCCGGCGGCGCCGAGCGCCACCAGGCCGGCGGCGAACCCGAGCACGGCGAGCCCCGCGAGCACCTCGTTCCCGGCCCCCGGCGGCAGCTCGACGTAGCCCCAGCTGCCGAGCCGCTCCATCGCGGCCCGGAACGCGTCCGCCTCGTCCCGCGTCGGCATCCGGGTGGTCGTGACCAGCAGGGAAATGGGCATGAGCTCGAACCCGGCCGATCGCAGCGCTGCCGGCGAGACGATCGCACCGTCGCGCGGGTGGCCCCCGGCCAGCAGGTAGCCGGGCACGGTGAACGGGTCCGTGGCGGGACGGTCCGGGTCTGCCGTGGAGACCACGAGGGTGACCCGTCCCCGGTCGTCGAGGAAGCGCTCGTCGGTGACCACCGCGCCGCCGGCCCGCAGCGCCGCCACCGCCGGTTCGAGCCGCTCCCCGTCGACCTGCGTGAGCGCCGCCAGCGCGGCGCCGTCGTCGACCACCGTGTCGAACCCCAACACGGTGAACGGCACGTCGCAGCGTGGGTCGCGGGCCGCGCGCCGCTGGTCCTCCGGCGACACCTCCATGGGCATCCCGCCGTCGGCGAAGAAGGGGTCCGAGGGGTCGAAGGCGACGTAGGGGCACCGCTTCCCCGGAGGCACCACCGCGAACACCGAACACGCGGCGGTGTCGCCGTCCGGGCACACCGGACTGGACAGCGGGAACAGGTCCGCCACCGGCAGGGTCTCGCGCACCGCCCGCTCGATGGCCGCCGCGGTCGGCCGCGCGGACTCCGGCTCGTCGGGGAACCCTAGCCCGGCCACCGCGGTCCCGGGCGGCCGGAACGAGGACCCGGCCGCCCAGGCCTCAATGCTGACCGTCGCGATCCCGACCGCCACCGCGCCCGCGACCGCGGCCATCACCGCGGAGATGGCCGGCGCCGCGGCCGAGCGGTTGCGGGCGGTGTCCCGCAGGGAGAGCCGGGCGGCCAGCGGCAGCCGGCCGCCGACACGGGCCACCAGCCCGATGAGCGCGGGAACGCACAGCGCCGCGCCGAGCTGCCCGAGCACGAGCCCGGCCAGCACCGCCATGGTGACCACCTGCCAGGCGCCGTACGCGGCGACCGCCCCACCGACAGCGACCAGGACCAGCCCGGCCATCAGCCATCGGCGGCGGAACCCGCGCGCGCCGCGGCGCCCGGCCAACGCGGTGACGACGTCCTGTCGGGCGGCGGTGAACGCGGGGACGAGCGCGGCGAGCACGCCGGTGACGACGGCGAGCCCGGCGACCGCCAGCAGCGCCTGCGGGAACACCCGCACCCCACCGGGGAGCGCGTCGTACAGGCGCTCGGCCGCGACCGGACGGGCCACGACCGCGGCCGCCACCCCCAGCAGCGCCCCGGCGCCGGCGGCCGACAGGCCCAGCACCACCCCGTCGGCCAGCACGATCCGGCGCAGGTGGGCCGGCGTACCCCCGGCGACGGCGACCAGCGCGAGCTCGCGCTGGCGGCGGCGGGCGCCGACCGCGAATGCCGGGCCGGCGAGCAGGACGACCTCCAGCGCCGCCAACCCGGCCACGACGGTGCCGGTGCGGAAGGTCCGGGCGTCGCGGGCCGAGGACGACCGCGTCAGCTCCGGCGGCGGGTCGAGCAGAACCGCCCGTGAGAACGCGACGACACCCAGGCGGTTGAGCTCGCGTACCTGCTCCCAGGTGACCGGCTGGGGTGTGTCGGCCAGCCACCGTTGTGACCAGGGCTCCGCTGGGAGGTGGTCGGGATGGAACAGTGCGACGCCGTCGGTGAGCCCGGGGATGGAGTAGTTGTCCGGCACGCCCGGGAAGCGGACCGTGCCGACGACCGTGTACCCCCGACCGTCGACGTCGATGCGCCCGCCGACCTCGACGCCCAGCCGGTCGGCGGCGCCGGCGGTCAGCGCAACCTCGCCGTCGCCGCGGGGTGCGTCCCCCGACGTGACGGTGGCCAGACCGGCGGTGAGCGGGTCGGCGAGGTCGAACGCCTGCCACCTGAGCCTGGCCACCCGCTCTCCGGCGGTCATCCACGACTCCCCGAGGTAGCGGGGGGTCACCCGGCTGCCCGGCGGCAGGACCGCCGCGACGTCCGCGGCGGTGCGGCGGGCGTCGAGGTCGACGTCCGCGTGACCGTCGTCGAGCGATCGGACCAGATCCCCGCGGACGTCCCGCTGCTCGACCGGGCCGGTGTGCTCCCAGCGCAGCTCCGCGGCGGCGGTCCCGAGCTCGCGGGGCGCGCTCTCCTGCGGGGTGAGGCGGAACATGTCGTGGCTGGCCGCCGCGAAGCTGAGGGCCAGCACCGGCAGGCCGATGAGCGCCACTACCAGGACGGCGCGCCCTCGCGCGCGGCGCACCTCCTGGCGGGCGATCCGCAGCGCCGTCAGCCACCCGCTCACCGGGCCTGCTCCAGCAGGTCCTCGGGTTGCGCCAGCGGCCCGGAGGTGTCGACGATCCGCCCGTCCCGCAGGAACACCACCCGGTCCGCCCAGGCGGCGTGGCGGGCCTCGTGGGTGACGAGCACGCCGGCCGCGCCCGCGTCCACGCGGGCGCGCAGCAGCCGCAGCACCGCCTCCCCGGTGGCCGTGTCCAGCGCGCCGGTGGGCTCGTCGGCCAGCACGAGCCGGCGCTCGCCGATCAACGCCCGGGCGATGGCCACCCGCTGCTGCTGCCCGCCGGACAGCTCGTCGGGGAAGCGGTCGGCCACGTCGGCGAGGCCCACCTCGGCCAGGGCCGCGACCGCTGCCCGCCGCGCCCGGCGCACCCGCATCCCGTCCAGCTCCAGCGGCAGCGCCACGTTCTCGACCGCGGTCAGGGACGGGAGGAGGTTGAGGTCCTGGAACACGTAGCCGACGGCCCGCCGCCGCAGCGCGGCCAGCGCCTTGCGGCTCATCCCGGACAGGCTCGTGCCCCCGACGAGCACCTCACCCTCGGTAGGGGAGTCCAGGCCGCCGGCGAGGTTGAGCAGCGTGGACTTGCCGGATCCGGAGGGTCCCATGACCCCGACGAGCTCACCGGCGTGGACGGTCAGGGACACGCCGCGCAGCGCGTGGACGGCGGTGGGGCCGGCACCGTGGATGCGGTGCACCTCACGCAGTTCGAGGACGGGTGTGCTCATCTGGGCTCCACCTCCTGGTACTCCGGGGCGGCGTCGCGAGCGGGCCGCCCGGCTGCTGCCGGCGTCCCGGAGGGCCGCGGGCGGTACCGGGCGAGGCTCGCTTCGCAGTGGTCGAGCCAGCGCACCTCCGCCTCCGCCTGGAAGATCATGGCGTCGATGACCAGCCGCCACGACACGTCCCCGTCCCGGGCCTCGCCGGCCTTGAGGCGGGTGTACTCCTGCAGGGCGCGCATGGTGGCGGTGCGCTGGGCCTGGACGACGGCGTGGATGTCCACGCCCGGGGTCGTCAGTGCCAGCGCGAGCTTGATGACCAGCTCGTCGCGGGGCCGGTCGGAGCGGGTCACCGGCGTGGTGAACCAGCGCGCCACCTCCTCCTGGCCGGCCTGCGTGATCTCGTACGGCCGCTGTCCCCCCTCCTCCTCCGGTAGCGCGTGGACCAGCCCGTCGCGCTCGAGGCGGGCCAGGGTGGTGTAGACCTGGCCGATGTTGAGCGGCCAGGTGGCGCCGGTGGACGCCTCGAACGCGGCTCGCAGCTGGTAGCCGGACCGCGGCCCGGTCTGGAGAAGCGCGAGCAGGCCATATCTGATCGACATGGCTACGTAGTATGCATACTCAGTATGGTGACGTCAAGGCGGACGGCTATCCACCACCTGTGGTCAGGCCCTACGGCGCGCCGGGGAACGGTACCGTCGTCGGTTCGATCCCGGCGGCCGCCCGCCACCGGGTCGCCCGCACCGCCGCGTCCACCAGCGCCGCCAGCGCGGTCTCCCGCTCGGGTCGGCCGGCCGGCTCCAGCGCCGCCCGCCAGACCGCCGCGACCCGTTCCTCCACCAGAACCGCGAGCCGCAGCGCGTCCGCCTCGTGCGTGACCGGGAACGGCAGGTCGTACGCGGGCTGCGGAGGCGGCGCCTCGATCTGCCGCTCCGCCAGCCACACCACCAGCGCGTCCCGCCGCTGCCGGTGCGCCTCCTCGGCCTCCCGCGCCGCCTCCGCGAGATCCCCGTCCAGCCGTACGCCGATCGGCCCGTACGCGTAGATCGCGGCGTGCTCGGCGGCCAGGGCCGCGGCCATCGTCCCGGTGTACGACTCCCTGCTCACCGCAGCACCTCCAGGTGGGTGGCGATCGCGGCACACACCGAGCCGAGTGCCGCGGCGCGGACCGCGGGCGCGGCCAGGCACGCCTGCGCGGCCTCGTCGTAGGCGGCCTGCTCCGCCTCCCGCAGGGTGGCCAGCGCCCGGTCCGGCTCGGGCGGGACGGTACGCGGTGCCGGGGGCACCCACGCGGCGGCGGTGGTGGCCGGCGGCTGGTCGATCATCTCCGCCAGTGCGGTCGCGTGCGCGGCGTGCGCGTCCCGCACGGGGGACAACAGTGGCGACAGGTCGGGGTGTGCGGCGATGGTCCGGTCGTACGCCGCCACCAGCGCCGTGGCGGTCGCCACCAGTGGCGTCAGCGGGTCCGGCGGAGGCGGGGACGGGTCCGGGCGCCACCAGGCGCACCCGGTGAGCAGGCCGACGGCGCCGGCCGCCCCCGCAGCCAGCACCGAGCGTCGCGACCAGCCCCCGCCCGTCCGCACGGCCACAGTCAACACCATCGTCGGTGCGTCCGTGCCCGCGGGCGGGACCCGCCGCGCCGACCTCGCGCCGGCCGGGCCGCCGTCCGGCCAGGTCCACCGCCCCGACTGCGGTCCCGCCGCCTGCCGGCCCGCGCCGGAGCGGCGAGGGCTGGGGACCCCGGGGTCCGGGTTACGCTCAGCGCAGCCTGCCGGTCCCACGCCGCGGCGGGCTAACGTAGCGGTTGAGCAGCAGCCGAGGGGGTGGAGCGCGATGTCACCGCAGGGACGCGGCGCCGGCGCCCGCGCCCAGGCTGCGCGGGTCAGTGCG
>DATGOE010000120.1:0-24441 GCA_035306365.1 Natronosporangium sp.
GAAGTTCATCTCGATCTTGATGGTGCCGTCGCCCGCGCAGTTCTCGCACCGACCGCCCTTGACGTTGAAGGAGAACCGGCCCGGCCCGTACCCGCGCACCTTCGCCTCGGTGGTGTCGGCGAACAGCTTGCGGATGTGGTCGAACACGCCGGTGTAGGTGGCGGGGTTGGACCGCGGGGTGCGCCCGATCGGGGACTGGTCCACGCCGACCACCTTGTCGACGTGCTGCAGCCCGGTGATCCGGGTGTGCCGGCCGGGCACCAGCCGGGCGCCGTTGATCTGGTTGGCCAGCGCCGCGTACAGGATGTCGTTGACCAGCGTCGACTTACCCGAGCCGCTGACGCCGGTCACGGCGATGAGCTGCCCGAGCGGGAACCTCACGGTCAGGTTGCGCAGGTTGTGCTGGCGGGCGCCGATCACCACCAGCTCCCGCCCCTCGGTGCGCGGCCGGCGGGTGGCCGGCACCGGTATGGAGGCGCGGCCGGACAGGTACGCCGCGGTGACCGACTCCTGCTTGGGCAGCAGCTCCCCCAGGGGACCACTGTGCACGATCCGGCCACCGTGCTCGCCGGCGGCGGGCCCGATGTCGACGATCCAGTCGGCCGACCGGATGGTCTCCTCGTCGTGCTCGACGACGATCAGCGTGTTGCCCAGGTCCCGCAGCCGCATCAGGGTGTCCAGCAACCGGCGGTTGTCCCGCTGGTGCAGCCCGATCGACGGCTCGTCCAGCACGTACAGGACCCCGACCAGCCCGGAGCCGATCTGGGTGGCCAGCCGGATCCGCTGCGCCTCCCCGCCGGAGAGCGTGGCCGCCGGCCGGTCCAGCGACAGGTAGTCCAGACCCACGTCGATGAGGAACTGGAGCCGGGCGTGGATCTCCTTGAGCACCTGCTGGGCGATCATCCGCTGGCGGTCGGTGAGGATCATCTCCCGCAGCGCCCGGGCGCACTCGGCGACCGACAGGGCACTGACCTCGGCGATGTTGCGACCGCCCACGGTGACGGCCAGCACCTCCGGCTTGAGCCGGGCGCCGGCGCAGGCCGCGCACGGCACGTCCCGCATGTATCCCTCGTACCGGTCGCGCGACCACTCCGACTCGGTGTCGGCGTGGCGCCGCTCCAGCCACTGCACCACGCCCTCGAACCCGGTGTAGTAGGAGCGCACCCGGCCGTACCGGTTGCGGTAGCGGACGTGGATCTGGTCCTGGCTGCCGTAGAGGATGGTCTTCTGGACCCGGCTGGGCAGCGCCCGCCACGGCGTGTCCAGGCTGAAGCCCTCCTGCTCGGCCAGTGCCTCCAGCAGCCGCAGGAAGTAGTCGAAGGTGTGCCCCGTCGACCACGGCTGCAACGCCCCCTCGCGCAGGCTCAGCTCCGGGTCGGGCACGACCAGCTCCGGGTCCACCTCCTTCTTCGTCCCCAGGCCGCTGCAGGCTGGGCAGGCGCCGTAGGGCGAGTTGAAGGAGAACGAACGCGGCTCCATCGCCGGGAAGCTGAGGTCGCAGTGGATGCAGGCGAGGTGCTCGGAGAACAGGCGCTCGCGGTGCTCGTCGTCCTCGGGGAGGTCGACGAAGTCCAGCAGCACCACGCCACCGGCCAGGCCCAGGGCGGTCTCCACCGAGTCGGTCATGCGCTGCTTGGCGGAGCCCTTGACGGTCAGCCGGTCGACCACCACCTCGATGGTGTGCTTCTCCTGCTTCTTCAGCTTCGGCACCTCGGTGAGCGGATAGACCACCCCGTCCACCCGGACCCGGGCGTAGCCCTTGGCCTGCAGCTCAGCGAACAGGTCGGCGTACTCCCCCTTGCGGCCCCGCACCACCGGCGCGAGCACCTGGAACCGGGTGCCGGTCTCCATGGCCAGCACCCGGTCGACGATCTGCTGCGGGGTCTGCCGCGAGATCGGCCGCCCACAGTTGGGGCAGTGCGGCTCGCCGATGCGGGCGAACAGCAACCGGAGGTAGTCGTAGATCTCGGTGATGGTGCCGACGGTCGAGCGGGGGTTGCGCGAGGTGGACTTCTGGTCGATGGAGACCGCCGGGGACAGGCCCTCGATGAAGTCGACGTCGGGTTTGTCCATCTGGCCGAGGAACTGCCGGGCATAGGCGGACAGTGACTCGACGTACCGCCGCTGCCCCTCGGCGAAGATCGTGTCGAACGCCAGGCTGGACTTGCCCGACCCGGACAGCCCGGTGAACACGATCAACGAGTCCCGCGGGAGATCGAGGTCGACGTTGCGCAGGTTGTGCTCACGTGCGCCGCGCACGCTCAACAGGTCGGCCACCAGGCAACTGTAGCGGCGGCGTACGACACCGCCGTCGTGACGACGGCCGCCGACCGGGCCGTCACGGACGGGAGCCCGGCCGCGGCCGGTGGATCCGCTTCCACCGGGCCCGCTCCTCGGCGGCCAGCCGGGCGTCCCGGCGGCGGGCCTCGGAGGCGAGCTCGCGCTGCAGCTTCCGCCAGCTCTCCCAGCGGTCGGGCGCCAGGTCGCCGGCCGCCAGGGCGGCGCGGACGGCGCAGCCCGGTTCGGTGCCGTGGGCGCAGTCGGCGAACCGGCAGGCGGCGACCAGCTCGGCCACGTCGGCGAAGGTGCGGTCCAGCCCGTCGGTGCCGTCGAGCAGCCCGACCGCCCGCAGGCCGGGCGTGTCGATCACCGCGCCGCCGCCCGGAAGCGGCACCAGCGCCCGGTACGTGGTGGTGTGCCGGCCCTTGCCGTCGGCCCGGCGTACCCGCTGGGTGGCCATCGCGGGCGCGCCGACCAGCGCGTTGACCAGGGTCGACTTGCCGGCACCGGACGGGCCGAGCAGCGCCAGCGTGCGGCCGGGCCGGACCTCGTCACGCAGCCGGTCCAGGCCCTCGCCCCGCTCGGCGCTGACCGCCAGCACCGCCACGCCCGGGGCGCCCGCGGCCACCTGCGCCACCACCGCGTCCCGGTCGGGCACGAGGTCGGCCTTGGTGAGGACGACCACCGGCTGCGCCCCCGAGTCCCACGCCAGCGACAGCAGCCGCTCCACCCGCCCCTGGTCGGGCGCGGGGTCCACCGGCTCGACGGCCGCGACCAGGTCGACGTTGGCCGCCAGGACCTGGCCGACGGACCGCCGGTCGGCGGTACGGCGGACCACGCAGGTGCGGCGCGGCAGCACCGCCTCGGCGGTGACCCGGCCGTCCGGCCAGGTGCGGACGACCACCCAGTCGCCGGTGCACGGCAGGCCCACCGGGTCGCCACCGGCGGCGGACAGCACCGCGCCGGCCAGGCTGGCGCGGACCGTACCGGCCGCGGTGAGGACGGTGCACACGCCGCGGTCGACCCGGGCGACCCGGCCCGGCACCTGGTCGGCGGTGTCCGTGGCGTACCCGGTGTAGGTGGCGGCCAGGGACGCGTCCCACCCGAGGGACGCGAGCTCGACGGTCATGGACACCTCTCAGACGCGGACGGCGGACGTGGACGAGCGGCACACCGGCATGGCTGCCCACCTCCCGTCGATGCCCGAGGCGCTCCGGCGCCCACGGTACGGCGGCGACCCGGACCCGGGAAGCGAATTAGCCGTGCCGCCCCCGGCCGGCGACGCGGTAGGGTCGGCCGCGTGAGCAGCTACACCGGACACGTCGACCCGGGCGGACCGCCGGCGGTGCGGGAGCTCGCCGACCTGGTGATCACGAAGGTCTCCGTGGGGCCCATGGACAACAACGCCTACCTGCTGCGGTGCCGGCGCACCGGGCAGCAGCTGCTGATCGACGCGGCCAACGACGCCGAGCGGCTGCTGGCGCTGGTCGGCGACGCCGGTCTGGCCACGGTCGTGACCACCCACCAGCACTGGGACCACTGGGAGGCGCTGCCCGAGGTGGTCGAGGCCACCGGGGCGGAGTCGGTCGCGCACGCCGCCGACGCGCCGGCGCTGCCGGTGGTGACCCGGACCGTCGCCGACGGCGACCGGATCCGGGTGGGCGAGTGCGAGCTGGAGGTCATCCACCTGGTGGGGCACACACCCGGGTCGATCGCGCTGCTGTACCGCGACCCCGCCGGCCACCCCCATCTGTTCACCGGCGACTCGCTGTTCCCCGGCGGGGTCGGCAACACCTTCGGCAACAAGGAGAACTTCGAGTCCCTCATCAACGACGTCGAGCGGAAGATCTTCGACCGGCTGCCGGACGACACCTGGTTCTATCCCGGCCACGGCGACGACAGCACCCTCGGCGCCGAACGCCCGTCGCTGCCGGAGTGGCGCGCCCGGGGCTGGTGACGCCCGCGTACGTCTGCGGTGGTCGACCGGGGGGCGGCCACGCCCCACCTCATCCGGGCGCTCGACCGGTCGTGCCCCAGCTCGTGCGCGTGGTCCGACGAGGGGACGGTGACGCGGCCCGACCGCGTGGTTGACCGGGGACGGCGCCGGCGGAACGTACAACCAAATGGTTGTACGTCACCTGACCGACGAGGTCGTGGACCGCCTGTTCCACGCGCTGGCCGACGCCACCCGCCGCGACATCCTCCGCCGCTCCGCCAGCGGTCAGCTGTCGGTGTCCCGGCTGGCCGAGGCGTATCCGATGAGCTTCGCCGCGGTGCAGAAGCACGTGGCCGTGCTGGAACGCGCGGGCCTGGTCACCAAGCAGCGTCGCGGCCGCGAGCAGCTCGTGCGGACCGACCCCGACGCGGTGCAGCTGGCGCGGCGGGCGCTCGACGAGCTCGAGGCGACCTGGCACGGGCGGATCGCGAGGATGTCCCGCCTGCTGTCGGGGGTACCAGACCAGGACAACGAGCAGAGGGAGAGGGCACAGACATGAGCGTCACCAGCGTGGAGAGGAACTTCGACAACCTCAGCCTGACCTTCGTGGCCGACCTCGACGCCCCGGTCGAACGGGTGTGGCAGCTGTGGGCGGACCCCCGTCAGCTGGAGCAGTGGTGGGGGCCTCCCGGCTACCCGGCGACCGTGAAGCACCACGACCTGACCCCCGGCGGCGAGGTCACCTACTACATGACCGGCCCGGAGGGTGACCGGCACGGCGGGTGGTGGCGCGTGCTCACCGTCGACCCACCGGTCTTCCTGGAGTTCGTCGACGGGTTCGCCGACGAGGAGGGCAAGCCGGCCGAGAACCTGCCCACGACCACGATGCACGTCCGGCTGACCCCCAACGGGCGCGGCACCCGGATGGAGATCCGTGCGGTCTACGACTCCCGGGAGCAGATGCAGCAGGTGCTGGACATGGGCGTCGTGGAGGGCATGTCGGCGGCGTTGGGCCAGATCGACGCCGTTCTGGCCGGCTGACGCCGGTGGGAGCCGGTGGCGGCGGCCCGTCGCGGGCCGCCGCCACCGGCTCCCGCTCGGACGGAACCAGCCACGGTCCGGAGTTCCCACCGTCCAGAGGTCCCGTCGTCCAGCGTTCCCACCGTCCAGAGGTCCCGTCCTCCAGCGTTCCCACCGTCCAGCGTGGTGGGCCGGCGGCGACACGCCGCCAGCGGGGCGGCGCGTCACCCGTGAGGGTGGCCGCGCTCACAACCGGTGGACAGCCAGCCCGCCGCCCCGATACCGTCCCATGCCATGAGCCGAAGCGTCCGCCTCGTCAAGCGCCGCTTCGTCGACTTCCTGCTCGTGTCCAGCAGCGGCTGTTGACACGGCCGGGCGGTCACGCGTCGACGCCGGCAGCCGCCCGGACCCACCGCTGTCCTCCCACGACCGATCCAGGGTCGGCGCACGTCCGTACCCGCGCATCGCTCGCGCCCGACGGCGCCGTCCGGGCCACCACGCCCGTGACAGGTCGCCGCACCGCACCCGTACGCACGTCGGCGATCCCGCCGGCCGGGCCCAGGCCCGAACCGTCCACTGTTGTCGATCCGAGCACCGACGGGTCTCGATCCGAGCACCAACGAGAGGATGATCCGTGAGCACCACCGATGAACTGTTGACCAACGCCGAGGCGTACGCCCGCACCTTCACCCAGGGCGACCTGCCCCTGCCCCCGGCCCGGCAGGTGGCCGTGCTCGCCTGCATGGACGCCCGCCTCAACGTGTACGGCCTGCTCGGCCTGCAGGAGGGCGACGCCCACGTGATCCGCAACGCCGGCGGCGTCGTGACCGCCGACGCGCGGCGCAGCCTCGCCATCAGCCAGCGGCTGCTGGGTACCCGCGAGATCATCCTCATCCACCACACCGGCTGCGGCATGCTGACCTTCACCGACGAGGCGTTCGCCGCCGCCATCGAGGCGGACACCGGGCAGCGGCCGGACTGGACCGCCCATGCGTTCACCGACGTGGAGGAGGACGTCCGGCGGTCGATCGCCACCATCACGGCCGACCCGTTCATCCCCCACCGGGACCACGTGCGCGGGTTCGTGTACGAGGTGGAGACCGGGCGGCTGCGCGAGGTCAAGCCCTGACCTGAGACGGTCCGTGACCCGGGACGGTCGCCGCTGGCCGGCTCCCCCACGGCGTCCCGCCGTGCGCGCCCGGCGGCGACCGTCCCACGACCGTGACGGCGACGGCCGGGACCGCGGCGGCGGTCTCAGCCGCGGCCGTCGAGGAAGGCGCGCGCCAGGCGCACGGGTGCCCGGTCCAGCCACGCCTCCGTGATCAGCTCCACCAGCACGTCCGGCGGGGCGTCGGCCAGCCGCACCAGCACCGCCGGGTAGCCGTCGAAGTGCGGCGTGGTGAAGCACGCGGGCTCGCCGGCCACCAGCGCCTCCTTCGCGCCGAGGTCGGGCACGCGCACGCCCAGGATCGGCCCGCCCGGGGCGGCGTCGCCGAGCGCGTCCAGGTCGGACCGGCGCAGCGGTCGCTCCCACGCGAACACCCTGCCCCGGACCTGCCAGGACAGCAGCCCGGCGCGGGAGGTCCGCTCCTCCGCCTCGGGCAGCGCCAGCGCCACGCGGCGCACGTCCTCCCAGGTCGCCATCCCGCCAGCCTAGAGCCCGACGGTGAGCGGGGCGGGTGACCGGCCGTGGCCCGACCCGGTCAGGCGGAGCGCAGGACCCGGGCCAGCGCGTCGACCGCGGCGGGGTAGACGTGGTCGCCCGGGGCGGCGTACCGCACCACCGGGGCCTGGGGATGGTCACCGGGCGTGAGCCAGTGGTGGGACAGCACGCCCACGGCCAGGCCGCGGGTCTTCGCACGCTCGCGCACCTGCCGCTGGGCGGGCGTGAGGACCACCGCGCCGATCCGCCCGCAGCCGTCGCCGGCCAGCAGCGGCGGTGAGACGACGATCGCCTCGGGTTGCGGGTGCGGCATCCGGATCTCCCGCGTGCGCTGCGGCGGAAACCGGTTACCCGCCACCCGTGCGTCCCGCCCCGCGACTCGTACGCTCAGCGTCCCCGACCCGTACGGTCATCCACCCCCGACCCATACGATCCACCCCCGACCCGTACGGTCATCCACTCGCGAGCCGTACCGCCAGCCACCCGCGGGCCGTACGGGCAGCCACTCCCCACCCGTACGGTGAGCCACCGCGAGCCGTACGCCGAGCCGGCCGCGGGCCGCGGCACCCGCACGGTAGGCTGTGCCCGCCTCACCGGTGACGGGGGCGGTGGTGCGGCGATCCGGAGCAAGGGCTGCGGCCACGAGGGGGACGCGTGACCATCGTCGCCGGCGTCGACGGGTCGGGGCGTAGCCACCGTCTCCGTGAGCTCGCCGCTGCCGCGACCGCGCCGGTGGTACACCTGGACGGCGCGGCACCCGACCTGGCGGACCGGCTCGCGGCCGCCCGCGAGGCCGGTGCGGTGGTCGTGGTCGACGACGCCCACCGGCTGCCCGGCCCGGCACTCACGGTCCTGGCCGAGGCCGCCCGCAGCGGGGTCCGTATGATGATCTCGCGTCGGCCCACGGTGGACCGCCCCGCCCTGGCGGCGCTGGACGAGGCGGTGGCGGCTCAGGGTCCGGTGGAGGTCCTGCAGCCCCTGGACGAGCGGGGCGTCGCCGCGGTGATGGCCGCGGTCACGGGCCGGCCGGTCTCATTGTCCGGCGTGGAGGAGGTGTGCCGGGACACGGCGGGGCTGCCCGCCGTGGTGGCGGCGGTCGCGGTACCCCCGGCCGGCAACCCCGCCGGCGGCGCTCCCCCGGCACTGGTCGCCCGGGTGCAGCAGCGGCTGGCGGTGTTCCCGGCCGCCACCGCGGCGCTCGCCCGGATCCTCGCCCTCGGCCTGGACCTGTCCGACGACGTGCTCGCCGCCGCGGCCGGCACCACCCGTGCCGAGCTGGAGGACGCGATGCGGGAGCTGCGCGACAGCGGCATGCTCGTCCCGGGTGAGGAACGCATGGTCCCGGCGGTCGCCCGGGCGGTCCTCGCCGACCTGCCGCCCACGGGCCGGCGGCGCCTGCACGACCGGGTGGCGACCGCGCTGGTCGAGACCGGGGCGGACCCGGTCGTCGCCGCCGGGCAGCTCCGGGCCGCCCGCGCCCGCAGTCCCGCCGCGGCGGGCGCCTACCTCGCCGCCGCCGAGCACCTACGGTTCAGCGACCCGGAGGCGGCCGTCGGCTGGTACGGCGAGGCGCTGGAGTCGGGCGCCGACCCGGCGGCCGTCGCCCCCGGTCGGGCGGAGGCGGCCGCGCTGCTCGGGATCCCCTCCGATCCGGCCGACGTCAGCGTCACCGGGCCGGGTGCGGTCCGGCTACGGGCGGTCGCCGGCGCCACCGCCGCCCACGACGGCCGGGCGGACCGGGCCGTGGAGGAGTTCTCCGGTGTCCCGGACGCCGGCGCACTGCTGTCCGTCCCGTACCTGGTCGCCCTCGGACGGCCGGACGAGGCACGGGCCGCCGCCACCGCCGAGGGACCGCTGGCGTTGCGCCGGTTCGCCGAGGCCGCGCTCGCCGCGACCGACCCCACCGCGGCGGTCCCGCGGTTCATCGAAGCGGCCGAGGCGCTGGAGGCCCGGCCACCGCAGCTGGTGCTGCCGGACACGGCGCACGCGGTCGGCGCCCTGGTGGCCGTCGCCGCCGGCGACGTGCCGACCGCGGAGCACCTGCTGCACCGGGCACTGGAGACCGGAACGGGCGGGCCGGTGGCCACCGGACGGCACCGGCTGCTCCGGGCCTGGGTCCACCTGCGGGCCGGTCGCTACGACACCGCGGTCGCCGAGGTCCGGCGGCTGCGGGGTGCGCGGCTGCCTGGCCGGGACCGGCTCGTGCTGGCCGCACTCGTGGCGGGACTGGCACGCCGCAGCGGTGACGTGGCCCGGCTGAGGGAGGCGTGGCGGCTGGCCGAACCGGTGCTCGCGCGGCGCACCGTGGACCTGCTCCACGCGGAGCCGACCGAGGAGCTGCTGGTCGCCGGGGCGCGGCTGCACCAGCACCAGCGTCTGGCGCCGGTGCTGGAGCGCCTGGATGCGATCGTGACCGACCTGGGCGCGCCCCCGGCGTGGGCGGCCGTCACCGCCTGGACCCGGCTGCAGGTGGCGGTCGCCACGGACGACGCGGCGGCGACGGCGACGGCCGCGGCGCGCCTGGCCGACCTCGCAACCTCCACCGACCCGCCGCGGCAGCGGGCGCTACGCGAGGCCGCCGTGGTCTGGGCCGGGGCGCTCGCCGGTGACGTGGACGCCGCGGCGGTGGTGGCCGCCGCCGAGCGTCTCGCCGGCGCGCACCTGCCGTGGGAGGCCTCCCGCCTGGCCGGTGACGCCGCGATCCGGACCCGCGACCCGGCGACCGCCCGCCGGTTGCTGGAACGGGCGCGGGAGCTGGCCGGCGCCGCCGGCGGCGTCGGGGACGGCGCGGGGGGCCGTCGCGGCGGACTGTCCGATCGCGAGCTGGAGGTGGCGCGGCTGGTGCTGGCCGGGCGCACCCACCGGGAGATCGGGGAGCAGCTGTACCTGTCACCCAAGACGGTGGAGCACCACGTCGCGCGGATCCGCACCAAGCTCGGGGCGACCACCCGGGCCGAGCTGCTGGCCGCGCTGCGGGAGATCCTGGACGACGCCACCTGACCGGACGTGCCGCCGGTGGATCCCCTGTGCGGTCGATCCGCTCTGTCGGGAATGCGACGCTCAAGCTCGCACGTCCGACCGATTGCGGACCCCCTCCCCTAACGGCTCTGCTTGGACAGGGGGTCTGCCCCGATGCGCGCGCCGGGCACCGGAGGGAACCCTGATAACAGCCCGACCAACCGGGACGGGCCCGACACACACCAGGGAGCGTCATCATGACCGAGATCAACGTCACCCAGGAGCTCCTGGAGAAGATCAGGGAGTTCTTCCGGCACGTGTTCAGCAGCGAGCAGAACACCCAGCTGTTCCTGGAGGACCCGGACGGCGCCTTCAGCGCGCACGACATCGACCCGGGCATGCTCGCCCACGTGAACATCGAGCAGCTGGTCAACAGCTGCGCGTACGCGGGCGGCCCGTCCGGTGGCTCCGGTGGCTCCGGCGGCGCCGGTGGCGCCGGCGGGGGCGGGGGCGGCGGTGGCTACGTGCCACCCCCGCAGGCGGTCCAGCAGGTCACCCAGGTGACCCAGAACTTCTACCAGGACCACTCCACCAACGTGGACAACTCCATCACCGTCCACGCCGAGAAGGGCAGCCACGTCGACGTCGATGCCACCAATGTGACCGCCACCGGTGAGCGGTCCGTCGCCGTCGGGGACGACGTGTATGACAGCCAGGTCAACACCGGCGATGGTGCCGTCCAGGCGGGCAGCGACATCGAGGGGCCGGTCAACACCGGATCCAACACCGGCATCATCGCCGACGGGTCGGTCGAGGACGTGGTGATGGGAGACAACTCCGGCACCTTCGTCGGCGGCGACGTCGACCGCTCGGTCCTCGGTGACAACACCGGCGTGGCCGGCGACATCGACGTCGAGGACGGGGACTTCAAGTTCGCCCAGGGCGACCTGCTCGACCAGGAGCACGCCACCGACTCGGTGGGCGTGACCGGCGGCGTGGGTGGGGACGCCATCAACGCCAACGACGCCTACGCCGCCCCAGGCGGGGCCCTCAACATCGGTGGCGAGGGCGGTGACACCACCGGCAACAACGTGTACGCCGAGGACTCGGTCGTCGGCACCGAGCAGGGCAAGGGCGACTTCGAGCAGACCACGGAGGAGGGTCTGGATCTGGGTGGCCTCAGGCAGGCCGTCTCGATCAGGGAGACACCCGAGGACACACCGTCCGCCTGACGTCCTTCCCCGCCGGCGGCGAGCTCCCGGTGGCCGGGAGCTCGCCGCCGCACCGCGCCGCCCGACGTACCGCAGGGGACAATCATGAGCGTGACGCCATCAACGTCGAGGACCACGCCGCTGGCCGCCGCCACCGCCGTGGTCGACCTGGGGCTGCGCGCGTGCGTGGCGTACGGCCGGGACGACCTGCACCAGCGGCTGGCGGCGGTACGGCGCTCGCTGGCCGACCCACGGGTGCACGTGGTGGTGGTGGGCGAGTTCAAGCAGGGCAAGAGCTCCCTGGTCAACGCCCTGGTGGGTGCGAAGGTGTGCCCGGTGGCCGACGACGTGGCGACCGCCCTGCCCACCTACGTCCGGCACGGCGAGCCCGCAGCCGCGGAGCTGATGCTCGACGGCGACCCGCCGCGGCGGCAACCGCTCCCCCTGACGGACCTTCCCACGTGGGTGATGGAGCGGGACCCCACGGCCGCCGTGACCGGCGGGGGTTCCACCGGTGCCGAGGCATCCGAGCGTCCGGTCGGCGTGGAGGTGCGGGTGCCGCGGGCGGTGTTGGCGGGCGGTCTGGTGGTGGTGGACACCCCGGGGGTCGGCGGCCTGGGATCCGGGTACGCGGCGGCGAGTCTGGCGGCGGCGTCGATGGCCGAGGCGGTGCTGTTCGTCACCGACGCGTCGCAGGAGCTGACCGCGGCGGAGGTGGAGTTCCTGCGGCGGGCGCGGCAGGTGTGCCCGACAGTGGCGTGCGTGCTCACCAAGACCGACTTCTATCCGGCGTGGCGGAAGGTGCGCGACCTCAACCAGGGCCACCTGCGGCGGGTGGCCGACGGTGAGGTACCGGTGATCCCGGTGTCGTCCACGTTGCGGACACGGGCGGTGACCGCCGGAGACCGGCGGTTGAACCAGGAGTCGGGGTTCGCCGACCTGGTGGCGTTCCTGCGGGACCGGGTGGGGCGGGATGCGGCGGTACGGTTGGCGCAGCGCGCCGCCGGCGAGGTCATCGGGGTCTGCGACCAGTTGCAGGCGCAGTTCGAGGCCGAGCGTGGCGCGCTCGCCGACCCGGAGTCGGCCCGGCGGGTGGTCGAGCAGCTCAACCAGGTCAAGGCCCGGGTGGAGTCGCTGCGGTCGGCGGCGGCCCGGTGGAACCTCACGCTCACCGACGGGGTGGCGGACCTGACCGCCGACATCGACCACGACCTGCGCGCGCGCATCCGCGAGGTGATCGCCGAGGCCGACCGCAGCATCGAGGACATCGACCCGGCCGACACCTGGCCGCAACTGGAGGCCTGGCTGGAGTCACGGGTGGCCCAGCAGATGCTGTCCACCTACACCCTGCTCAAGCAGCGGGCCACCGATCTGTCCGAACAGGTCGCCAGCCACTTCGCCGAGGCATCCGGGCAGGCGCTGCGCCAGTTCCCGATCTCCGACCCCGCGCCACTGGCCACCAGCGTCGAGGTCGACCACAACCTCGACCTGACCAGGATGAGCACCGGTAAACAGGCCTGGGTGGCCCTCCGCTCCGCCTACGGCGGTGCGATCATGTTCGTCATGCTCGGCGCCCTGACCGGGTTCACCCTCGGCCCCCTCGCCCTGGGCATCGGCCTGGTCATGGGCCGCAAGGGCCTCAAGGAGGAGAAGCAACGCCAGCTCGCGCACAGACGCGCCCAGGCCCGCGCCGCCGTCCGCCGCTACTGCGACCAGGTCAGCTTCGTCATGGGCAAGGACTGCCGGGACACCCTCCGGCGCATCCAACGCGAGCTGCGCGACCACTACAGCGCCCTGGCCGAGGAGATCAACCGCAGCCACACCGAAGCCCTGCGCGCGGCCACCGAGGCGGCCAACCGTACCCAGGCCGAGCGCACCAAGCGGCTCAAGGACCTCGACGCCGAACTGGCCCGCGTCCGCGAGCTGCGCCGGCGCGCCGAAGCGGTCACCGGCTCCCGCGCGGTGGTGACCCGGTGAACCTGATCGACGAGACCCGCGCCCTGCTGGCCGACGCCCACGACCTGTACCGCGGCACACCGCAGGCCGCCCACCTGGACGTCCTGGCCGCCCGGCTGGAGCAGCCGTTGCGCATCGCCGTCGCCGGACGCGTCAAGGCCGGCAAGTCCACCCTCCTCAACGCGCTGATCGGCGACCGGTTGGCCCCCACCGACGCGGGCGAGTGCACCCGCATCGTCACCTGGTACCAGGACGGGCACACCTACCGGGTCCTCGCCCACCCCGCCACCGGTGGCACCGCGCGGCAACTTCGCTTCCACCGCGACGGCGGCGCGCTGCACATCGACCTGGGCGACCTGGCCCCCGACACCGTCTCCCACCTGGAGGTCACCTGGCCCTCCCGGGCGCTGCGCACCGCCACCATGATCGACACCCCCGGCATCGGCAGCCTGTCCGACCGCACCTCCGCGCGCACCTGGGACACCCTGGCCCCCGACACCGAGGACGACACCCCCGCCGACGCCGTCATCTACCTCATGCGGCACCTGCACCGCGACGACCTCGACTTCCTCCACGCCTTCCACGACACCGAGGTCTCGCGCCCCAACCCCGTCAACGCCATCGCCGTCCTCTCCCGTGCCGACGAGATCGGGGTCGGGCGGCTGGACGCCATGGCCTCCGCCCGCCGCATCGCCCACCGCATGGCCACCGACCCCCAGGTCCGCCGCCTGGTCCAGACCGTCATCCCGGTCGCGGGCCTCCTGGCCGAGACCGCCGCCACCCTCACCGAGACCGAGCACACCCACCTGCGGGCCCTCGCCCAGCTCACGCCCGCCGACGCCAACGCCCTCCTGCTGACCGCCGACCGCGCCCTGCAGGGACTGCCCGACCTCGGCCTCACCCCCGAGCAGGCAGGATCACTGCTGGCCAGGTTCGGACTGTTCGGCCTCCGGCTGGCCACCACACTGCTGCGCCACAACGTCGCCACCACCGCCACCCAGCTGGCCGCCGAACTGGCCGAGCGCAGCGGCATCAACCAGCTCCGCGAGATCCTGCAGACCCTGTTCTTCCAGCGCCGCGACATCCTCAAGAGCCGCTCGGTCCTGTCCGCCCTGGATACGCTCGTCCGCACCCACCCGCGGCCCGGCGGCGACCGGATCGCCGCCCGGGTCGAACAGGTCATCGCCTCCGCGCACCCGTTCAACGAGCTGCGCATCCTGTCGGCCGTCCGCGCCGGTTGGATCACCGGCAAGCCCGAGGTGCTCGACGAGCTCGAGCGCCTCATCGGCGGCGAGGGCGACGAGATCCACCGCCGCCTCCACCTGCCGCCCGACACCGACACCGCTACCCTCACCAAGGCCGCCAGCCAGGCACTGTCCACCTGGCAGCGACGCGCCGAGAACCCCCTCACCAGCCACGAGCTCGCGCTGGCCGCCCGCGTGGCGGTCCGCACGTGCGAGGGCATGCTGGTCCGACTGAGGGCGGAACGGTGAACGGCACCGTCACGCGGCCACGCCCGGCTACGACTCGTCGCCCGCCCGCCGGCGCCGGGGTGCACCTACGGCCCGATCAGGTCGATGCCGTCGGCGTCGCCCTCGTCCTCATCCCCCGGCGGCTCGGGCGCCGGCTCGGCGTCGAACGGCTCGCCGCCCACCGCGTCGATGCCGAACAGCTCAACGTCCACCGGTTCCCAGGGATCGCCCGTACGGTCGAGCGGGGCCGACCCGCCGGTCGACTCCACCCCGGCGTCCGCGCCACCCCCGAAGTCCAGCCGGTCGGCTGCCGGGTCCGTCCCGACGTCCGGCCGGTCGGCCGCGACCTTCGTCCCGGCGGCCGTCATCGCACCCCCGGCGGCCGCCGGGATGCCGGGCATGCCGTCCAGGTCGGTGGTCGGGTCCCCGGACTCGGCGCCCGGTGGCGGTGCGGTGGCCAGCAGCTCCAGCCCGTCGGCCAGGCTCGCCGGCTGCGGTGTCTCCTCCCACGACACCGGGCTGTTGGCCACCACGTACGGTCGCAGGTGGCCGGCGACCTCCAGCGGTGCCGAGTGCGCGTAGGTGACCAGCGCATGCCGCAGCTCCGCGTCCGGCAGGTCGAAGCCGTGCGCGCGGAGCACCGCGGCGGGGTCGGGATGCCCCCCGCCGGCCAGCTCCTCGAACACCTCGCGCAGCGTCACCACGAGTCCAACTGTAGGGACGGTTCCCGGCCGCCGGGTCGGGGACTTCCCCCCTCCACCCCCGAAACCTGACGACCTCGGAGACGCGATGTACGCACTTGGTATCGACCTCGGCACCACCTTCACCGCCGCGGCGGTGTGGCGCGACGGGCGCGCGGAGATCGCCTCGCTGGGCAGCCGCGCCGCCGTCATCCCGTCGGTGGTGCTGCTGCGGGAGGACGAGACCATCCTGACCGGCGAGGCGGCGAGCCGGCGCGGCATGTCCGAACCGCACCGGGTGTCGCGGGAGTTCAAGCGCCGGCTCGGGGACACCACGCCGATCATCCTCGGCGGCGTGCCCTACTCGGCCGAGCAGCTCATGGCCAAGTTGCTGCGGCAGGTCGTGGAGGAGATCACCGCGCGGGAGGGCGGCGCGCCCTCGCGGGCGTGCGTGTCCCACCCGGCCAACTGGGGGCCCTACAAGCGCGAGCTGCTGGAGCAGGCGGTGCGCCTGGCCGACGTCGACCTGCCGGTCACCTACGTCACCGAACCCGAGGCCGCGGCGGTCTTCTACGCCCAGCAGCAGCGCGTGGATCCGGGATCGGTGGTGGCCGTCTATGACCTGGGTGGCGGCACCTTCGACGCCGCGGTGCTGCGCAAGACCCGGGACGGGTTCGAGATCCTCGGTGAGCCGGAGGGCATCGAACGCCTCGGCGGCATCGACTTCGACGCGGCCGTGTTCGCACACGTCAACCAGGCGCTCGGCGGCAAGCTGGACGAGCTGGACGAGGACGACCCGGCCGTGATCGCCGCGGTGGCGAGGCTGCGGGAGGAGTGCGTCGCGGCCAAGGAGGTGCTGTCGACCGACACCGACGCGTCCATCCCCGTGCTCCTGCCGAACCTCGCCACGGAGGTACGGCTGACGCGGCTGGAGTTCGAGGCCATGATCCGCCCGGCGCTGCACAGCACGATCGAGGCGCTGCGCCGGGCGCTGCGCAGCGCGCGCGTGGAGCCCGAGCAGCTGCACTCGGTCCTGCTCGTGGGGGGCTCGTCCCGGATCCCGGTGGTAGCGCAAATGGTCGGCGCGGAGCTCGGGCGCCCGGTGGCGGTCGACGCGCACCCGAAACACGCGGTCGCCCTCGGCGCCGCCTGGCAGGCCAGCGGTCAGGCGGGCCGCGCCACGACCCCGGCCACCGCCCCGTCACCGCAGCCCGCGGCCGGCTCCGGGACCTCCCCGGCGTCGCCGGTCACCGGCCAGGCCCCCCTCACGACGGGCCAGGCCACGCCCGGCGCGACCACACCGGTCACCACCGGTCCGGAGTCCTCCGCCGACGATCTCGCGGGCGCCGGGCACCGGTACCAGGGCACCGCGACGGTGCCGGTGACGTCACCGGCGGGCACCGCCGCCGGCACCGGCACGGGCGCCGACGTCGGGGCTGCCGACCGCGGCGCTGCCGGCCGCGCGCCGCTGCCGCCGCCCGGTCGGCCGGACGGCGACCCCGGGCGCAGGCGGTCGCGGTGGCCCGTGGTGGTGGGGGCGGGCGTCGTCGCGGCCGCGCTCGCCGCGGCCGGTGTGGGCTGGGCGCTCGCCGACCGGGGCACCGAGCGTGACGCCGGGCAGGGCCAGCAGAGCCAGCAGACCGGGCAGACCGAGCAGCCCACGCCGCCGGCCGACGCCAGCAGCGCACCCCCGCAACCGTCCGCCGACGAGCAGTGCACCGACGAGATCCGGAGCAACCCCCGCTGGGTGTGCCTCATCAGCGCACGCTTCGACGGCAGCGAGCTGGTCATCGAGTACGAGGCCGAGTTCGCCGGTGACACGCCCAACGTCAACGGCGGCTACCACCTGCACCTCTACGGGGGCGACGGGACGAACCCGCCGGATGAGATCATGGGGACCCACGCCGCGAACCAGGGCACCTGGCAGGTCGAGGACCGTCCCTCCCCGCTGCGGTACACCGCCGACCACCGGCTCGTGGTCGAGGTCATCCGCGACCGCCCGAAGGTCTGCGCCCGGATCGCACAGGGCCAGCACGCGCTCGTCGAGGCGGTCAACGGCGGTTACACCACGGGCAACTGCGCGCCCATCGACCGCGGCTGAGCCGCGGGTCCACCGCGTTACCGCCACGGGTCGTGACCCGCCAACGGGCGCCCGCACCGTCCGGTTGCAGGCCCGGCGCCCGGGGCCGGACGGTGTCAGCGGCTCCCGCCCGAGGCGATCCGGCGTACCCGGGCAGCCTTGGCCAGGCTGGCGGCCGTCGTGACGATCAGGACACCGACGATGACCGTCAACGACAACCAGATCGGCACGTGCGGCGCCCAGGCCACCGGCTCGCCGCCGTTGACGAACGGCAGGTTGTTCTCCGCCAGCGCCTCCAGCACCATCTTGACGCCGATGAACCCCAGCACCACCGCCAGGCCGGTCGACAGGTACACCAGCCGGCTGACCAGGCCGCCGATGAGGAAGTACAGCTGGCGAAGACCCATCAGGGCGAAGACGTTGGCGGTGAAGACCAGGTACGCCTCCCGGGTGACGCCGAAGATGGCGGGAATGGAGTCGAGCGCGAACACCACGTCCGTGGTCCCGATAGCGATCATGACGATCAACATGGGCGTGGCGAGCCGCCGGCCCCCTTCGACGGTCAGCAACCGCGCACCGTGGTAGGTGCGGCTCATCGGCAGCAGCCGGCGGCCGGCTCGCACCAGCAGGTTCTCGCGGAACTCGGCCGGGTCCTCGTCCCGCTGCCGCAGCAGCCGGACCGCCGTGTAGACGAGGAAGGCGCCGAACAGGTAGAAGATCCAGACGAACCGGTTGACGAGCACCGCGCCGGTGGCGATGAACGCCCCGCGCAGCACCAGCGCGAGGATGATGCCGATGAGCAGCACCTTCTGCTGGTAGGCCCGCGGGACGGCGAACCGGCTCATGATCAGTATGAACACGAACAGGTTGTCCACCGAGAGGCTGTACTCGACCAGCCAGCCGGTGTAGAACTCCCCCGCCCGCACCGGCCCGTACGCGGCCCACACGAACAGGCCGAACAGGCCGGCCGCCGACACGTAGAAGGTCACCCACAGGGTGGACTCCCGCAGCGACGGCTCGTGCGGCCGTCGACCGATGATGACCAGGTCGGCCAGCAGCATCCCGGTGAGGACGACCAGCGTGGCCGTCCACACCCAGTACGACACACCCATCGCGCGCGAGAACCTCCGGGCACCGTAGAGCTCCGGAGGTCTCTCCCGTCGCGCGAGCCCCGGCCGCGCGACCGACGGTGCCGGGACCGGCGCACCGGTCCGGGCTGACGACACCGCCGCGAGGGAATACTCCCCTCCTCAGTCGGCCAAGTGTCGCACACCGCGCCCGGCGACGGGGAGGCGCCCCGCCGACCTCACCCCGACGGTCGGCCGGCGCCCGCGGCGTGGCAGGCTGCCGTCGTGGCCGACTCCACCGGTGACACCGGGCGCGCCGCGACGCTCGTGACCGACGACGGCGTGCCGATCGACGCCCGCCACCACCCGGGGCCCGGGTCGGACACCGCGGTCGTGGTGGCGCACGGCCTGACCGGCTCGCACCGCCGCCCGGCGGTACGGCGGGCGGTGGCGGTCCTGTCCGCCATGGCTGGGGTGGTGAGCTTCGACTTCCGGGGCCACGGCCGTTCCGGCGGGGTCTCCACCGTCGGCAACCTGGAGATCCTCGACCTGGCGGCCGCGGTGGCGTGGGCCCGCGAGCTCGGGTACGGCCGGGTCGCCACGGTCGGGTTCTCGATGGGCGCGGCGGTGGCGTTGCGCCACGCCGCCGAGTACCGGGACGTCGCCGCGGTGGTGGCGGTCAGCGGGCCGTCACGCTGGTACTACCGCGGCACTCCGGCGATGCGACGGCTCCACTGGATGATCAGCACGGGGCCCGGCCGGGTGACCGGCAGGGTCCTGCGCGGCACCCGGATCGGGCGGGGAGGCTGGCACCCGGAGCCGGAGCCGCCGGATGCGGCCGCCGCCCGCCTCTCGCCGGTGCCGCTGCTGGTCGTGCACGGCGACGCGGACCCCCTGTTCCCCGTCGACCACGCCCACGCCCTGTACGCCGCCGCCCGCGAACCCAAGGAGCTGTGGGTGGAGGCCGGGTTCGGCCACGCCGAGAACGCCGCCTCCCCCGACCTGTTGGCACGCATCGGACGGTGGGTCACCGACCCCGGACGACACGCCAGCCCGCATCCGGCCGAACGGACCGGAATCTGATCATGGGCACGCGGGGTGCTGACGAGGCTGGCGCCCCTGACGTACGCTGATCCAGTTCGCCACACCTGAAGGGGGCCGGGCGGCCGGTCCGGGAGGGGGTTTGTGATGGAGTGGCTGCTCGGGTGTGTTGGCCTGCTCCTGGTGGCCATCGCGGTGTTCTGGGTGGTCTCTGTCTACAACGGTCTGGTTCGCGCGCGGAACGCCTATAAGAACGCGTTCGCGCAGATCGACGTCCAGCTCAAGCGTCGCCACGACCTGATTCCCAACCTGGTGGAGACCGCGAAGGCGTACATGCGTCACGAGCGGGAGACGCTGGAGGCGGTGATCGCCGCCCGGTCGGGTGCGGTCAACGCGCAGACCGTGGCTGCTGCCAACCCCGGGGACCCGAACGCGATGCAGCAGCTGGCCGGCGCCGAGAACATGCTCACCAACGCCCTGGGCCGGCTGTTCGCGCTCGCCGAGGCGTACCCCGACCTGAAGGCCAACCAGAACATGATGCAGCTGACCGAGGAGCTCACCTCGACCGAGAACAAGGTCGCCTTCGCCCGGCAGCACTTCAACGACTCGGTGATGCACTACAACAACAAGCGGGAGTCCTTCCCCGGCAACCTCATCGCCAACATGTTCGGGTTCCAGCCGGCCGCGCTGTTCGAGATCGAGGAGCCTGGCGAGCGCGAGGCACCGCGGGTCTCCTTCTGACACAGTCGACTGAACTTGTCGCCGTGCCACCGGTGCCGGTGACCGACGTGCGGGACGTCCACAGGTCATGAACTTCTTCGAACGCCAGCGCCAGGTCAAGCGGCTGTCCGGCCGGTTGGTCCTGCTGTTCGCCGTCGCCGTGGTCGGCATCGTCCTCACCATCGACCTGGCGGTGGTGATCGCCACCGGCGGGTTCGGCCAGCCCACCGAGCAGCTGCTGGCCTATGTGGTCACGGCCAGCATCATCGTGCTGGCGGTGATCGGGCTGGCGTCGCTGTTCCGCTCGCTGAGCCTGCGTGCCGGCGGGGGCGGTGCGGTGGCGCGGTCCCTGGGCGGCACGCCGGTCCCTCCGGACACCACCGACCCGCAGCTGCGGCGGCTGCGCAACGTCGTCGAGGAGGTGGCGATCGCCTCCGGCACGCCGGTCCCGGAGCTGTACGTCCTGGAGCAGGAACCGTCCATCAACGCCTTCGCCGCCGGCTGGTCACCGTCCGACGCCGCGATCGCGGTCACCCGCGGGGCGCTGGACCGGCTCAACCGCGACGAGCTGCAGGGCGTGATCGCCCACGAGTTCAGCCACATCGTCAACGGCGACATGCGCCTGAACATCCGGCTCATGGGCCTGCTGTTCGGCATCCTCGTGCTGGCCCTCACCGGACGTTCCCTGCTGTACGCCAGCGGCCGGGGCAGCCGCAACCGCAACGCCGGGCCGATCCTGCTGGTGGCGCTCGCGCTGCTCGTGGCCGGGTTCGTCGGAGTGTTCATCGGACGGATCATCAAGGCGGCCGTGTCCCGCCAGCGGGAGTACCTCGCCGACGCGTCGGCGGTCCAGTTCACCCGGCAGACCTCGGGCCTGACCGGGGCGCTGAAGAAGATCGGCGGGCTGCCCGCCGGCTCGAACCTGCGCAGCGCCAAGGCCGAGGACGTCAGCCACATGCTGTTCGGGTCCGGCAAGGGGTTCTCCGGCCTGTTCGCCACCCACCCTCCGCTGGTCAAGCGGATCCAGGCCCTCGACCCGAGCTTCGACCCGGCCGAGCTGGAGCGGCTCGCCCACAGGTGGGCGGAGGCCCCGCCCTCGGGCCTGGCCGAGGACCAGGCGATGGGCCTGGCCGGGCCCGAGGCGGCGCTGCCGCCGCCGCAGGCGTCGGTCGCCGCCGTACCGTCGGATGTCGCCGACCAGGTCGGCGCCCCGGACGAGTCCGCCTACCAGCGGGCGAGCGCGATCCTCCGGCAGATCCCGGAGGACCTGCGGGAGCGGGCGCACCGCGGCGACACCGTCGTCCCGTTGCTGTTCGGTTTGCTGCTGTCCGACCAGCGCGACGTGCGGGTCAACCAGCACGCCGTGCTCGTGGCCCGCCACGGGCAGCAGCTCGCCGACGCCGCCTGGCGGGAGGCCGACGCGGTCGCGACGCTGCACCCCATGCTGCGGCTGCCGCTGGCCGAGATCGCCTTCCCGGCGCTGCGGGAGCGAGGCGCCGAACCGGCGGCGGCGCTCATGCAGACGGTGTACGCGCTCATCGAGGCGGACGGCCGGCTCAGCGTCTCCGAGTACTGCCTGTCCCGGCTGCTGCACGAGGAGCTCTACGAGGCGGCCCACCACCGGCCGTCCTGGGGCCGGCGCCACCACTCGCTGGCCGAGGCCCGCACCGCGGCCGTCACCCTGCTGGCGACTCTGGCGCAGGTGGGGCATTCCGACCCCGCGGCGGCGGCGGCCGCGTTCGCCGCCGGGGCGGCGCGGCTGTTCCCCGGCCGGACGGTCGCGTTCCAGCCGCCGGCAGACGGCGTGCGGGCTCTCGAGCCCGGGTGGCCACTGTTGGACGGCCTCAAGCCGGCCGACAAGCAGCTCCTGGTGGAGGCGCTGGTCGCGGTCGTCTCCCACGACCAGCAGGTGACGGTCGCGGAGATGGAGCTGCTGCGGACGGTCTGCGCCCTGCTGCACTGTCCACTGCCGCCCCTGGCCGCGCAGGCGGCGGGAGAGCCCGGGACGGCCACCGCGGCCGGCCGCGCCTGACCGGTACGCCGCGGGCGTCCGGCCGCGCCTGACCGCTACGGGGCGGCCCGCCGGCCGGCCCACCACCGCCGGACCAGGAGGCCGGCCAGGAGTGCGGCCACCAGTGCCATCGCACCGCCCGCCACGCGCGGGATCCAGTACTCCGCCGGCACGGGCCCGTGATCCAGGCGGCCGGCGTCGCGGATCTCCGCGAGCGGCAGCAGGCCGGACGCCAGCCGGACGTCCTCGACGTGGTCGCGCTCCCCGTGCGGGAACACGCTGACGACCCGGCTCGCGCCGCCGGCCACCGGCACCTCCACCAGCCGCGCCAGGCTCCGCGGCACCCCGCTGGCGCTGCCGGGTTCCCGGTACGCCGCCAGCAGCAGCGTCTCCGGCCCCCGCCACCCCACCGGCTCCACGCCGTACGGCTGGTCCACGGTCACGGGCCCGGGGACCGCGGCGCCCGTACCGCTGGCGTCCACAAACGCCAGTCTCCGGGGCCGTTGCGGGTCCTGCACCAGCAGCAGCGCGCCGTCGGGCGACCAGGCGGTCCCGTTCGGGGCGAGGAGGTGTCCCGCCGGCGGCGACAGCTCCCGGACCAGGTCGCCGGCCAGGTCGAAGATGCGGATGGCGGCGCCGCCGTCGGCAACGCCCGTCGAGACCGCGAGCTCGGAGGAGTCGGGCGAGAACGCCACCCGCGGCGGTCCATCGCCCCGGCCGGTGGTCACGAACGTGACCTCGCCGGTGTCCAGGTCGAGCAGGGCGAGGTCGGTGCGGTCCCCTTCCGGTACGGGAATGCGACCGTACGCGAGCCACCGCCCGTCCGGCGACCACGCCAGTGGCACGGTCGGCTTCCAGCCGTCGCGGAGGGTGTCACCGGGCAGCACCGGCCGTACCGTCAGCTCGCCGGTCGTCAGGTCGAGGAAGCTGCCGCCGCCACCGGCCAGCGCGGAGCCGTCCGGGGCCAGCAGCACCGGGTCGTCGCCGGCGTTCGTCAGCCGGCTGACGTCGCCCACCTCGCGGTAGGTGCGCCCGTCCACACCCACGACCACCGGTATGTCCACCGTCCCGGCGGTGGCGTGGTCGAACACCGCGATCGCGGGTCCGGGTGGCGCCGCCTCGACGCTGGCCGTCCCCGGCGTGCGGCCGGCGAACCGGTCGGGAAGCACGGGTCCGGCGACGCCTCCCCCGCGCAGGCTGGACGGCTCCGGCGAGATCGCCCAGCGCGGCAGGAGGCCCACCGCGGCCACCGCCGCCACCACCAGCATCAACCCGGCCGCGGCGAGCACCGGCGCGAGCCGGTGCCCGGCCCCGCGTACCCGGGCGCGGTCCGCTCCGCTCCCCCGCTCGTACCGCTGCGCCCGTGACCGGACCGCCGCCGGCGGTGGTGGCGCCACCGGCACCGCGTCGACGAGGTCCCGGAGCGCCGCCCGTACCCGCTGCTCAGTGTTCATCCAGATGCTCCCGGAGGGTCGACAGTGACCGGTGCAGCAGTGACTTGACCGTGCCGGGGCGGCAGCCGAGAGCGGCGGCGATCTCCGCCTCCGGCAGGTCGAGGTAGTAGCGCAGGAACACCGCCGCCCGCCGGCGCGGCGTCAGCCGGGCGAGCGCCGACCGTACGGCCGGCACGTCCGGGTTCGGTGGGACCGCCGGTGCCACCTCCAGGTCCGGCAGCCGGGACCGCTCCCGCACCCGTCGTCGCACCCAGGAGGTGCACCGGGACACCACGGCGCGGCGCAGGTAGGCGACGGGCGACCGGACCTCGTCGCAGCGCCGCCACCACTCGACGAACGCGTCCTGGACCACGTCCTCGGCCGCCGGCAGGCTGCCGGTGGTCAGGTACGCCAGCCGGACCAGCTCGGCGTAGTGCCGGGCGTAGACCGCGTCGAACACCGGTGCGGTGGCAGGGGCCTGCACGGTCATACTCTTCCAGGCGCACCAGCCGGCCCCCGGGTTCCACCCCGACCGCGCATCGCACCGGCGGCCGCCGCGGCCCCGGGTGTCGGAGCACACCGGACCGTCCTGTCTGGCCACACGATGGCGCAACCGGATGGCGGCGACGTATCGTCAACGCCCATGCGGGACCAGACGGGCATGGGACAGACAAACCGGGTCAGCTCCCTCATGCGCGGCCTGGCGATCCTGCGGATGTTCGAGGACACCGGCCAGACCGTGACGGTCTCCCAGATCGCCCGACAGCTCGGCATCCACCGCAGCAACGCCTCGCGGCTCGCGGCCACCCTCTGCGACCTGGGGTTCCTCAGCCGTACGGACTCACCGGGCCGCTACCGGCTCGGTCCCCAGCTGCCCCGGCTGGCGCGCCTGGCCGGCGAGCCGGACGAGGCG
>DATGOE010000121.1:0-42429 GCA_035306365.1 Natronosporangium sp.
GAGATGGTCGCGATGCCGTGGGGCAGCCCGTGGGCGCCCCAACGGCAGGCGGTCGAGGACGAGACCGACCGCCGGGCCGCTCCGCCGTTCGCGGTGCTGGCCCCGGAGGAGCGCCTGACCATGCTGGCGGACCTGGCCGCGCTCCGGTGACGCGCCGGCACCGCCCGCCCGCGCCCCGCTGACCGGGCCCGACCCGTGGCCGTCCCCCGGTGACCGGGGCGCTCGACCCTGGCGTACCCCGTGACCGGGCCTTGGGCAGACTAGGGCGCAGCCGGTGGGGAGCCGAGGGAAGGAGGGCGGCACGGTGATCGGGCTGGTGCTCGCGGCCGGCGCCGGGCGGCGGCTGCGGCCGTACACCGACTCGCTGCCCAAGGCGCTGGTGCCGGTCGACGGCGACACCACCATCCTGGACATCGCGCTGCGCAACCTCGCCGCGGTGGGGCTGACCAAGGTCGTCGTCGTGGTCGGGTACGCGGCCGACGCGGTACGCGGACGCAAGGCGGACCTGGAGCGTCGGCACCAGGTGGCGCTCGACCTGGTCCACAACCCGCGGGCGGAGGAGTGGAACAACGCCTACTCGCTCTGGCTCGCGCGTGAGCACCTGGGACGGGGCGTCCTGCTGCTCAACGGCGACACCGTGCACCCGGTCCGGGTGGAGGAGACGCTGCTGGCCGCGCGCGGGCCGGACGTCCTGCTCGCCGTCGACGACCGCAAGCGGCTGGGCGAGGAGGAGATGAAGGTCCGCTTCGACCCCGCCACCGGCCAGCTCACCCACATCCACAAGGGACTCGACCCGGCCACGGCCGACGGGGAGTACATCGGGGCCGCGGTGATCGAGCCCGCCGCCGCGGCCGGGCTCGCCGAGGCGCTGGCGGCCACCTGGCGAGCCGACCCGGGCCGGTACTACGAGGACGGGTTCGCGGAGTTCGCCCGCCGCGGCGGGCGGGTCGGTGGCGCGGTGATCGGCGCGGTGGAATGGGTGGAGGTGGACGACCACGCCGACCTCGCGCGTGCCCGGGAGATCGCATGCCGCTGCTAGCCCGTACCGTCAACACCCCGCTGGCGATCGAGATCCGCCGCGGCGCCGTGGCGCAGCTGGGCGCGATCCTCGCCGACCGGCGCATCTCCGCCGGTGGCGAGGTGGCGGTGGTGGTCGGCCCCGGCCAGGGGGAGCGGGTCGCCGAGCTGGTGCGGCCGCAGCTGGGCGCGGCGGACGTGCTCATGGTCTCGGGCGGGACCCTGGACGCCGCCCAGGAGCTGGGCGAGAAGCTGCGCAAGCGGCCCTACGACGCGGTCGTCGGCATCGGCGGCGGGAAGACCCTCGACACCGCCAAGTGGGCGGCCAGCCGGTACGGCCTGCCGATGGTCAGCGTCGCCACCAGCCTCGCCCACGACGGGCTCGCCTCCCCCACCGCCTCGCTGTGGCGGGACGGCGCCCACGGGTCGTACGGGGTACACATCCCGATCGCGGTGGTGGTGGACCTGGACTTCGTGGCCCGCAGCCCGGACCGGCAGACCCGTTCCGGGATCGGCGACGCACTGTCCAACCTGTCCGCCTGTGCCGACTGGGAGCTGGCCCACCGGGTACGCGGCGAGCCCGTGGACGGGCTGGCGGTCGCGCTCGCCCGGGCCGGGGCCGAGGCGTTGCTGCGCCACCCGGGCGGGCCGGGCGACGACGACTTCCTCGCCACGTTGGCGGAGGCGCTGATCCTCGGCGGCCTCGCCTCGTCGGTGTGCGGGTCGACCCGGCCGGTCTCCGGCGGCTGCCACGAGATCTCGCACGCGCTGGACGCGCTGTACCGCGGCCCGGGCACCCACGGCGAGCAGGTCGGCCTGGGCGCGCTGTTCTGCACCTTCCTGCGGGGTGAGCAGAGCAGGTTCACGCAGCTCGCCGCCGCGCTGCGCCGCCACGGGCTGCCGGTGCGCCCGGCCGAGCTGGGGCTGACCGACGAAAAGTTCGTCGAGGCGGTGGCGTACGCGCCGCGCACCCGGCCGGACCGGTACACCATCCTGGAGCACCTGGACCTGTCGCCCGACGCGATCACCGACCGGCTGGCAGACTACCTGCGTGCGCTCCCCGACTGATCCGCACACCGGTGCCCGCGGTGGTCCGGACGCGACGCCGGCCGCGTCCGGCGGCCGGGCACCGACGCTGCGCGACTACCACGCCGTCAACAAGGGTGGCGGGCTGTTCAGCGAGGCGACCGGGCAGTGGGTCGGCGCGGTGCTCGCCGCGGCCGCGTACCGGCGAGGGCTGCCCCCCACGGCGCTGACGGTGGCGAACTTCGTGGTCGGTCTCGTCACCGCGGTGACGGTGACCGCGACCGCGCAGGCGGTGGCCGACGGGCGGCTGCCCGGCTGGCCGGTCGGGCTGGTCGCCCTGGTGGGCTGGCAGCTGGCGTACGCGTTCGACTGCGCCGACGGCCAGCTGGCCCGGGCGACGGGTCGGACCAGCCCCGCCGGCGCCCGCGTCGACGTGCTGTGCGACGCGGCCCTGCAGATCGGCCTGGTCACGGCGGTGTCGGCGGTCGCGGTGGCACACCGGCCGGACACCCCCGCCTGGCTGGTGGCGGCGTTCGCCGGCACCTGGATGGTGAGCCTGGTGACCTCGGTGCTGCAGCAGGGCCCGGCTGCGGCCAGCATGGTGCCCTCCCGGTCGCTGCCGGTCCGGGTCGTCAAGCTGATCCGCGACCCGGGGGCCCTGTTCTTCGTCGCGGGCCTGATCGTGCTGGCCGCACCCGCCGCGGCGGTCTGGTTCGTGGGGGTGTTCACCGTCGTCAACGGCGCCTTCCTGCTCGCCTCGGTCGCCTTCGCCGCCCGGGCCGCCCTGCGGACCCGCGTCGGCTGACCCCGCCCACGCCGCGGCGTCGGCGGGGTCACCGCCATGCGTTCCGGCGTGGCGCGCGTTCGACCGACGGCAAGTGGACACGACTTTGCGTGCTTCACTGATCTACGTGAAGGTGCGGCTCGGTCGTCGCGCCGCGCGGGGCGTCCCGTCACAGACGCGGGAGGGACAGGCGATGGGAAACCGGAACATCACGCTCTCGCTGAGCGAGGAGGACCTCACCCACGCCAGAATCATGGCCGCCAGACGTGGGACCTCGGTGTCGCGCCTGCTGGCCATGACCCTGCGCGAGATGGTCGAGCGGGACACCGGCTACACCGCCGCGAAGGAGCGCAGCCTGGCCATGATGAGCGCGGCGCCCGATCTCGGCACCGGCGGGCGGGTCAGCTGGAGCCGGGACGAGCTGCATGAACGGTGAGCTGTTGTTTGTCGACACGAACATCCTCCTGTACGCCTACGACTCCAGCGCGGGCGCCAAGCACGACCGGGCGCGTGCGTTGATCGCGGACCTGTGGGGCTCGGGTGCGGGGTGTCTCAGCGTCCAGGTACTCCAGGAGTTCGTCGTCAATGTGACCCGTAAGGTCCCCAGGCCGCTGGACGTGGACACCGTGTCCACCATCGTCAGCGACCTGTCTCGATGGCGGGTCCACCGTCCTGGCCCGCAGGACGTCCTTGAGGCGATTGAGCTCCATCGCCACCACGGCGTCTCGTTCCGGGACGCGAAGATTCTTCGCAGTGCCAGCGCGCTCGGCTGCACAACGCTCTACTCGGAGGACCTCAACGACGGGCAGCGCTACGACGGGGTCCGGGTACGGAACCCCCTGACGTGGCACCTCAGCGGGTACGGGCGATGACCCGGACGAACCCCAGGTGCCGGCCGGCGTCGGCGCGCAGCATGTCGGCCACGCCGCGGGGAGCGTCACTGTCCAGGGCGAGCCGGACCTCCTCCCACCGCAGCCACAGCCGCCAGCCGTCCTCCAACTGGTCGGCCACCTCCACGTCCACCACGCCGCTGCGCTGCCAGTGCCGGCGCCACCACGCCGCCGACTTCCACTGCCAGAAGTCCGGCCGCCAGTACGGCCGCAGGTGGTCGGGCAGGTCGTCGAGCTCGGCGGTGAGGCCCACCTCGGCGATCGCCACCACGCCGCCGGGTCGCACGAACCTTGCGAGGTAGGGCAGGTAGGTGTCGGCGGTACCGAAGTACTCGTACGCGTCGATGCTCACCACCGCGTCGAAGTACTCCTCGGCGAACCTCAGGTCGTGCGCCTCGGTGTGGACCGGCAGCACGGTGTCGGCGCAGCCGGCCGCCCGGATCCGTCGCCAGTTGTCCCCGGGTGGGACCCACAGGTCCGCGGCCACCACCCGCACGCCGTACTCGCGGGCGAGGAAGATCGACGTCAGCGCCTTGCCGCAGCCGAGGTCGAGCACCCGCGACCCCGGCGGCAGGTCCACCGCCGGCCACAGCCATTCGACCAACCACAGCGGGTTCGGCCCCATCTGGTTCTCGACGACCCAGCGCGGGTCGTACCCGGCCGCGCGCGGGAAGCGCGGTACCCGCAGCCGCGCCAGGACGTCCGCCTCGTCGGTCATCACCCCACGTTCTACCCGTACCGCGGCCGTCTCAAGGCCTTTCGCGCTCAAGGCCCTTCGCGCTCAAGGCCCTTTTCGCGGTCCCGGGACCGGCGCGGCGCACCGGGCCGGAGTGTCGAACCGGGCCGGGTGTCGGACCGGGCTGCGAGACTGCCCGACATGGCCGCGCACATCCGCAACATCGTGATCGAGTGCGGGGACGCCCGCGCGCTCGCCACCTTCTACGCCGAGCTGCTGGGCTGGCGGATCATCCGCACCGACTGGCTGGTCGTGGCCGAGGACGAGCACAGCACGACCCGGCTCGCCTTCGAGGAGGTCCCCGGGTACCGGCCACCCCGCTGGCCGGACCCCGAGCGGAGCTACCCGCAGCAGCTCCACCTCGACATCGGGGTGGACGACGCCGGGGAGGCGGTGGCGCGGGCGCTACGCCTGGGCGCCACCCGGCTGCCGGACCTGGGCGGCAGCTGCCCGGTCCTCGCCGACCCGGCCGGGCATCCGTTCTGCCTGTGCGCACCGGGTCAGTAGCCGCCGCACCGGCGCTCAACCCGGTCGCTGCCGAAGCCGGTGCCCGCCCGCGAGCCGCCCGGGCCGCCGCGCGCTCAGGCGGTCCCCGCCCCGGGCGCCCGACGCACGCTCTCGTAGACCGCCAGCAGCTGCCGGGTGACCACGTCCGGGTGGAAGGTCGACTCGTACCGGGCGCGCGCGGCCGGGGACCGGCTCGCCGCCTCGGCCCGGACCGCGGGCAGGGCGGCGGCCACCGCCGCCACGGTTGGCTCCACCACCCAGCCGGCGTCGCCGACCAGGTACGGGATGCCTCCCAGGGCGGTGCCCAGCACCGGCCGGCCGGCGGCCAGCGCCTCGATCACCACGGTCGGGAGCACGTCCTCGCAGGTGGAGGGCACCACGACGGCCGCGCTGGCGGCCAGGGCCGCCCGGGCGGCGTCGGGGTCGAGCCGCCCGGCGTAGGTCACGTCGGTGCGGGCCCGGGCGGCCCGCTCCACCAGCGGGCGCAGCGGCCCGTCGCCGGCGACCCGCAGCCTGCCCAGCGCCCCCTCCGGGTGCCGGCGCCACGCGTCCAGCAGCAGCTCCACGCCCTTCTCCGCCGACAGCCGGCCGAGGAACAGCAGGTCGCCGTCGGGCGGGAGCGGGTCCGGCGGACCCGGGTCGGGCAGGGCGTTCGGCTTGACCACGATCCGCTCGGCCGGGATCCCGTACCCGCGCAGGTGGGCGGCGATCGCCGCCGTCGGGGCCAGGAACCGGTCCACCGACCGCCAGGTGCCGCGGTGGGCGGCGAGCGTGACCGCCATCACCGCGCTCTGCGCCGCCGACCCGCGGTAGCAGCGGTGGACCACCGCCGGTACCGCCAGCCGCCGGCCCCGGCAGTCGTGGCAGATCCGGCCGTCGCGGAAGTAGACGCCGTTCGGGCACACCTGGCGGTAGTTGTGCGCGGTGTGCACCACCGGCACGCCGTACCGGTGCGCCGTGCGGACCACCGCCGGCGACAGCAGCGGGTACGGGTTGTGCAGGTGCAGCACGTCCGGCCGGTGCTCGCGCAGCAGCTGCGCCAGCGCGCGCTGGGTGCCGGGGTTCCACAGCGGAGATAGCGGCAGCAGCACCCGCTCCCGTAGCGGCAGCGAGCCGATCTCGTCGGAGCTGCGCAGCAGCGGCAGCACCTCGACCCCGGCCGCGGCCAGTTGGGCGATCTCGGCGTCGACCACCCGGTTCTCGCCCGATGGCTGGGCCGAGCGGTACCGGTTGTGCGCCACCACCACCTTCACAGCCGCCGACGCTACCGTGCCCGGGCGGCGGTGCGGGCGCGGCGCCCGGACGGCCCCGGCGGTACCGTGGCAGGCGTGCCGGAGCTGCCCGAGATCGAAGCGCTCGCCGCCTACCTGCGGGAACGGGCGGTCGGGCGGACCGTCACCCGGGTCGAGGTGGCGGCCGTGAACGCCTGGAAGACGTACGACCCGCCGGTGTCGGCCGCGACCGGGCGGCCGGTGACCGGGGCGGGCCGGCACGGCAAGTTCCTCGACGTCCACCTCGGTGACGACCTCCACCTGGTCGCGCACCTCGCCCGGGCGGGCTGGCTGCACTACCGGGAGTCGCTGTCACCCGCGCCGCTGCGCCCCGGCCGGGGCCCGGTCGCGGTGCGGGTCCGCCTGGACGACGGCTCCGGGTTCGACCTCACCGAGGCGGGCACCACCAAGCGCCTGGCCGCCTGGCTGGTGACCGACCCGGCACAGGTGCCCGGCGTGGCCCGGCTGGGCCCGGACGCGCTGACCGTGGACGAGCAGACGTTCGCCGCGCGCCTGCGGTCCCGCAACGGTCAGGTCAAGGGCGTCCTCACCAGCCAGGAGGTGATCGCCGGGGTGGGCAACGCCTACTCCGACGAGATCCTGCACGCGGCAAGGCTGTCGCCGTTCGCGCTCACCGGCCGCCTCACCGACGACCAGTTGCGGACCCTGCACGCCGCCACCGTGCGGGTGCTCGCCGACGCGGTGGCCCGCTCGGTCGGTCAGCGTGCGGCGACGCTCAAGGCGGAGAAGCGGTCCGGCCTGTCGGTGCACGGGCGCACCGGACTGCCCTGCCCGGTGTGCGGGGACACGGTGCGGGAGGTGTCGTTCGCCGACTCCAGCCTGCAGTACTGTCCGGGCTGCCAGACCGGCGGACGACCGCTGGCCGATCGCCGCTTCTCCCGCCTCCTGCGGTAGTCGCCACGCCGTAGACTGCCTGACGACATGACCACGAGTCTGCACCGCCCCGTCCATTCCAGCCGTCGCCGCCCAGCCGCGCCGGCGGCCGACAACGGGAAGACTGTGCCAGCCAGCGAGAGCTTCGAGATCATCCCGCCGGACCCGGTGGCCCGGCACGCCAACGGCGTGCCGCGCAACTCCTGGCGCCGCCCGCAACGGCGGGCCGCCCGCTGGCACCGCCCGTACATCGCGGCGCTGCTGCTGCTCGACGCCGCCGGCGCGGCGCTGGCCAGCCTCACCGCCATCGCGATGTTCGAGCAGGCGGACGCGGGGTTCCGCTCCGACGCGGTGGACCAGTGGTTCCTGCCCGCGGCCTTCGGCCTGCTGCCGCTGACGTGGCTGGTCATGCTGTGGGCCAACGGCGCCTACGAGCGCCGGCACCTCGGTCTGGGAACCGAGGAGTTCAAGCGGGTCGCCCGGGCGGGGGTCGCGGTCGTGGCGACCGTGTCGTTCGTCCTGTTCGCCACCAAGGTCGACGTCTCCCGGCTGGCGGTGACCACCGCCCTGGTCTCGGCCGGTCTCTACCTGCTCGTCCTCCGGGCGGTCGCCCGGCGGGTGCTGCACCTGCTGCGCCGGCGCACCGGCAACGCCGCCCAGCGGATGCTGCTGGTGGGCACGCTGCCGGAGGCCCTGGAGATCTGCCGGGCCGTGACCCGCACGCCGGCCGCGGGGCTGGTACCGGTGGGCATCCATCTCACCGACGGGTTCGCCGCCGCCCGGGGGATGGTGACACCGGTGCCGGTCTACCCGCCGCGCAAGGAGGTGCTCCCGCTGGTGCGGGAGCTGGGGGCGGACACGATCGCGGTGTGCGGGTCGGCCAGCTCCGGCCCGGGTGAGCTGCGCCGGCTGGCCTGGGAGCTCGAGGGCACCGGGATCGACCTGCTGGTGGCACCGCAGCTGACCGACATCGCCGGGCCACGGGTGCACGTGCGGCCGATCGAGGGGCTCCCGCTGTTGCAGGTCGAGGAGCCGACCCTGTCCGGGGTGGCGTGGCTGGTCAAGAACCTCATGGACCGGGTCCTGGCGGCGGTGGGGCTGGCGCTGCTCCTGCCGCTGTTCGCGGTGGTCGCGGTCGCCATCAAGGTCTCCGACCCCGGCCCAGTCTTCTTCCGGCAGGCCCGTGTGGGGCGCGAGGGGCGGATCTTCCGGGTGTGGAAGTTCCGCACCATGTACACCGACGCCGAGGAGCGCCGGGCCGCGCTGATGGACCAGAACGAGTCCGACGGCCAGCTGTTCAAGATCCGCAAGGATCCGCGGGTGTTCCCGTTGGGCCGGTTCCTGCGCCGCACCTCCATCGACGAGCTGCCGCAGTTGATCAACGTGCTCACCGGGGAGATGTCGCTGGTGGGGCCACGGCCCCTGCCCGCGGAGGACGGCGACTACCTGGGGGACGTGCGGCGGCGGCTGCTGGTCAAGCCCGGGATCACCGGGTTGTGGCAGGTGTCGGGCCGCTCGGACCTCTCCTGGGACGAGGCGGTACGGCTGGATCTGTACTACGTGGACAACTGGTCGCTCGCGTACGACCTGAGCATCCTGTGGCGCACCGTCGGCGTGGTGCTGCGACGCACGGGTGCCTACTGAGCCGGCGCGCCTGACCCGGGCCCCCGGCCCGGGAGGCCCCGGGTTGCCGGCCCGCCCAGGCGTGCCTACCGACCACAAGGGGCTCCGGTCGGGCGGGTGCGCCCGCGTGCCCGACGGGCGGCCCGCCGGGTAGCCTGCCAACGGTGAGCCACGGTGGGAGCGCCCTCACGCTGCGAGGGCTCGCGAAGCGGTTCGGCGACACGGTCGCGGTGGCCGGCATCGACCTGGACGTGCCCGAGGGGTCGTTCTACGGGCTGCTGGGTCCCAACGGCGCCGGCAAGACGACCACCCTCTCGATGGCCGTGGGACTGCTGCGGCCCGACGCCGGACAGGTGAAGGTGCTCGGGGTCGACATGTGGGCCGACCCCGTGGAGGCCAAGCGCCGGCTCGGGGCGCTCCCGGACGGGGTGCGGCTGTTCGACCGGCTCTCCGGTCCGGAGCTGCTGGCCTACACCGGGCTGCTGCGCGGCATGGACCCGGACACCATCGACCGCCGGGCGGCCGAGCTGCTCGACGTGCTCGACCTCACCAGCGCCGGCCGCACCCTGGTGGTGGACTACTCCGCCGGCATGCGGAAGAAGATCGGTCTGGCCTGCGCGCTGCTGCACGCGCCGCGGCTGCTGGTGCTGGACGAGCCGTTCGAGGCGGTGGATCCGGTCAGCGCGGCGCTGATCCGCGACATCCTGACCCGGTTCGTCGCCGGAGGCGGCACGGTGATCTTCTCCAGCCACGTCATGGAGGTCGTCGAGCGGTTGTGCTCCCACGTGGCGATCCTGGACCGGGGGGTGATCCGGGCCGAGGGCACGCTCGACCAGGTGCGCGGCGGGCGGACGCTGGAGGAGACGTTCGTGGAGGTCGTGGGGGGCCGGACCGCGACCGGCGAGGAGCTGTCGTGGCTGTGACCGCCGGAGCCGGCGGGAGGGCCACCGCCGCCGGGCAGGCCGGTGGGTCGCCCGGGCCGGACCGGGTGCGCCCGGTGGCGCTGCGCCACTTCGCCCGGCTCCGGCTGCGGATCACCGCCAACGGGTTCCGCGGCCGCCCGTACCGGGTGGGCCTGTTCGTCGTCGGGCTGCTGGTCGGCCTGTTCCTGAGCGCCAACGGGTTCCTCCTGTTCGCGGTCGGTGCGGCGGTGGACCGGCAGACCCAGCTGCTGATCATGGCGCTGGGTGGGGCGACGCTCGTGGTCGGCTCGGTGCTCCTGCCGCTGGTCTGGTTCGGGATCGACGACACCCTCGACCCGGCCAGGTTCGCGCTGCTGCCGATCAGCCGCGGCCGGCTGGTGTGCGGGCTGCTGGTCGCCTCGGCGCTCGGGGTGCCGGCCATCGCCGTGCTGCTGGCCACGTCCGGGTTGCTGGTGCCGGCGGCCCGCCACGGCGGGCCGGCGGGGATGGCCGTGCAGGCGATCGGCGTGCTGCTCGGCCTGGCCCTGTGCCTGGCCGCCGGACGGGCGGTCACCAGCGCGCTCGCCACCGTGCTGCGGTCCCGCCGGGCCCGGGACCTGGCCTGGGTGGTCATCGCCCTGGTGGCGGCGCTGGTCGGCCCGCTGCAGCTGCTGGTGGTCTCCGCCGCCGCGCAGGCCGACTGGGACCGGGTGGCGTCGGTGGCCCGGGTGATCGGGTGGACCCCGCTGGGCGCCCCCTACACCGTGGGCCTGGAGATGGCCGACGGCCGCCCGTGGGCGGCGGCGGCGAAGCTCGCGGTCACGGTGGTCGCGCTGGCCGGGCTGCTGTGGTGGTGGTCCCGGACGCTGGAGTCGGCGATGACCGGCGCGACGAGCGCCGCGCCCACCCGGACCCGCGGCGCGGTCGGCCGCGCCACCGCGTCGCTGCTGCCGCGGGCGCTGCCGTGGCTGCGCCCGACGCCGGGGGGCGCCATCGTCGCGCGGGAGGTCCGCTACCTGTGGCGGGACGCCAAGCGCCGGTCGAACATGATCATGGTCGTGGTGATCGGCCTGTTCCTGCCGGTGCTGATGCTCGGGCTCGGGCTGACCGGCGGCGGGACCGGAGCCGGGCCCACCGTCACCGTCGGCCGGCCCGACGCCGCCACCCCGTTGGTGGTCCTGCTCATGATGCTGTTCATCGGCGCGTTCGTGGCGTCGACGCTGGCCAACCAGTTCGGGTACGACGGCACCGCGTACGGCACCCACCTGGTGGTGGGCGTCCCCGGTCGGGTCGAGCTGCGCGCCCGCGCGGTGGCGTACTCGGTCTACCTGCTGCCGTTGCTGCTGGTCGTAGGCGCGGTCGTGGCGGTGGTGCGGGGCTCGCCGACGATGCTGCCCGCCATCTGGGGAGTGCTGCTCGCGGCGTACGGCGCCGGTGTGGCGGTCAACCTCGTGGTGTCGGTGGTCGCGGCGTACCCGCTGCCGGACACCAGCAACCCGTTCGCGCTCGGGTCCGGTGACGCGGTCGCCAAGAGCGCGCTGGCGCTGGGGGCGCTGGTGCTCGCCAGCGCGGCCGCGGCACCGGTGGCGGTGACCGCCGCGATGCTCGGCCGGTGGTCGTGGCTGGTGCTGCCGGTCGGCGCCGGCTACGGCCTGGGTCTGGCCGCGCTCGGCGTGCTGGTGGGCGGGGGCCTGGTCGACCAGCGCGCCCCGGAGCTCCTGGCCGCCGTCACCCCGGGCCGGTGACCCGGCATGGCCATCCACCACACCGACCCGTTCGCGACACCTGAGCCGGACCGCTCGGTGGTACGCCGCCTGCGCGGCCGCCTGGTCGCGCCGGTGACCCTCTGGACCGCGCCCGGACCGGCGGGGCTGACCGTCTCGTCGGTGATCGTGGCCGACGGGGATCCCGGCCGGCTGCTCGGGCTGGTGGACGAGGAGTCCGACCTGTGGCGGGCGGTGACCGACGCCGGCCGGTTCGCGGTCTGCCCGCTGCGGGCGGACCAGCGGCTGCTGGCGGACCGGTTCGCCGGGCTCGCACCCGCGCCCGGCGGGCTGTTCGCCCAGGACAGGTGGACCGAGACCGGATACGGGCCGGTACCGGAGGGGACCACCACCTGGGCGGGGTGCCGGCTGGACGGCAGCCGCCCGTTCGGGTGGTCGACCCTGGTGGAGGCGACCATCGTGCACGTCGTCGTCGGCGACGACGAGTCACCGTTGTCGTACTACCGCGGCAGGTACCGGACCTGAACCCGTTAGGCTGGCCGCCATGGTTGTCACTCGACGCTTCGGCGCCGGGCACCGGGTGCTCGTCAGTGGGGGAGCCGGCTTCGTGGCCTCCCACCTCGTCGACGCCCTCCTCGCCCGCGGCTGCGAAGTGGTGGCGCTGGACAACTTCATCACCGGTGCGGCGGAGAACGTCGCCCACCTGGACGACCACCCCGGCTTCACCCTGATCAGGCACGACGTGTGCGACCCGCTGCCGGAGCACCCGGCGCTCGCACAGCGGTTCGACGCGGTCCTGCACCTGGCGTCACCGGCCAGCCCGACCGACTTCACGACCCTGCCGATAGAGATCCTGCGGGTCGGTTCGATCGGCACGTTGAACCTGCTCGACCGGGCGCTCGCCGACCGGGCGCGGTTCCTGCTCGCCTCCACTTCGGAGGCGTACGGCGACCCGCTGGTCCATCCGCAGCCGGAGTCCTACTGGGGCAACGTCAACCCGATCGGCGTCCGCAGCCCCTACGACGAGGCGAAGCGGTTCTCCGAGGCGGCGACCATGGCGTACCGGCGCTCCCGCGGGCTGGACACGTGCATCGTGCGCATCTTCAACACGTACGGCCCCCGGATGAAGGCCGCCGACGGCCGGGCGATCCCCACCTTCATCAACCAGGCGCTGCGGGGCGAGCCGCTGACCGTGCACGGCACGGGCGAGCAGACCCGTGCCATCTGCTACGTGGACGACCTGGTCCGGGGCATCCTGCTGCTGCTCGACTCCACGGAGCCGGGTCCGGTCAACTGCGGCACCGAGCACGAGATGTCGATCCGGGACCTGGCGGAGCGCATCGTGAAACTCACCGGCAGTAGGTCACCGATCGTCCACGTCGAGCGCGCCGCCGACGACCCGGAGATGCGGCGACCGGACCTCACGCTGGCCCGCACCCGGTTGGGCTACGAGCCGCAGATCGACCCGGACGAGGGTCTGCGCCGGACGATCGCGTACTTCCGGTCACGTTCCGGGGGTGAATGACCGGGCGGGGCGGCGCCCGCCCCGTACCCTGAGATCATGCCAGTCGACCCGAAGGCCCCGGCCAGCGGTCGCGCCGCGGTCCCGCGCGCCGGCGGCGCACGCCCGGGCTCGGGACGGATCAGCGGGCGCGCCGCGGTGCCCGTCCGGGGGTACGCCGACGATGCCGGGGAGCCGCCCGGCGGCCGGCCGCCGACGCGGACCGGCCGGCCCCGCCGCCGCTGGCGGCGGATCGCGGTGGTGACCGCGCTGGTCCTGGCCGTCGGCGCCGTGCTGGGCACGGGTGGCCTGCTGTGGTACGCGCACGACCTGGACAGCAACATGGCGCGTACGGACGCGTTCCAGGGGATCGACCCGCAGCAGCGTCCGGCCAAGCCCATCGAGAGCACGTTCAACGCCCTGATTCTCGGCAGCGACTCGCGGGACCCGGACGGCACCGCGGGTAAGTACCGGGCGGACACCATCATCCTGCTGCACGTCCCGTCCGACCGGAGCCGGGCGTTCCTCATCTCCATCCCGCGCGACCTGTGGGTCTACATTCCCCCCACACCGGACGGCTCTAAGGGTGGGTTCGAAGACAAGATCAACTCGGCCACGGCGCACGGCGGCGTGCCGCTGATGGTGCAGACGGTGGAGAACTACACCGGGGTCCGGATCGACCACGTCATCCTGGTCGACTTCGGCGGGTTCGTCGAGGTCACCGACGCCCTGGGTGGAGTGGAGATGGACATCGAGCAGACCATCACCTCCATCCACAAGCCCTACCGGACGTTCGAGGCCGGCCGACGGGAACTCCGCGGGGAGGAGGCGCTGGACTACATCCGCCAGCGGATGCAGTTCCCCGACGGGGACTTCACCCGGATGCGCAACCAGCAGCAGTTCCTGCGGGCACTGATGGACAAGGCCACCAGTACCGGCACGCTGACCAACCCGGCGCGGCTCAACGCGTTCCTGCAGACCGTCACCCGTGCGCTCACGGTCGACGAGGACCTGTCGCTCATCGACGCCGCGATGACGTTCCGCAACCTGCGCAGCGACGACCTGACGTTCCTCACCAGCCCGCACGCCGGCACCGGCATGGCCGGCGGGCAGAGCGTGGTGTTCTCCGACGACGAGCGCGCGGCCGACCTGTACGAGGCGGTGCGGCAGGACCGGCTGGCGCAGTGGCTGGAGGCCAACCCGGACGCCTGACCGGCGGCCCGGTCCCGTCCCGTCGCGGTCCCGGGCCGTCGCGATCCCGGGCCGGCCGCGGCGGCGACCCGGGCGTAGCGAAACCGCCGCGGTGACCTTAGAGTAACCCTGGTCATCGATGAGCCACCCCAGTCGCCGGCCCCTCGGCGCGCTCCGGACCCCTCAGGAGACGTAGATGTCGCCTTCCCGACACCCCCGGGTGTACGGCGGGGCTACCGGCGGGCGGGACAGGTACGCGGACCACGGTCAGGGCGGAGGGGCCGCGCCGTACGCGGGCCACCATGAGCAGGCGGCGGACTGGTACGGGTACGGGGCCGGCGGCGCCGGTCCGGGCGGCTACGCCGGCAGCGCCGGTCCGGGCGGCTACGCCGACGCCTACGACGACCGCACCGGCTGGGACGGCTGGGACAGCGGGGACGGGTCCGCGCAGGCAGGCACCGACCCCGCGGATTGGGGTGATCCGGACCCGCCGGACAGCGGGTGGGGTTACGGTACGCCGGTGCGGGCAACGGCCCGGGTCTCCGGCCAGCCGGCCGGCGGGAACGGCCGGCGGCGCGCCCCGCGGTGGGCCGTGGCGACGCTGGTGTGCGGCGCGGTGCTGGCCCTGGTGAGCGGCGGCACGGCGGTGGCCAGTGCGCTGCTCATCGACCGCTACTCCAGCAACATCCAGCAGGAGAACCTGCTGGGCGGCGCCGCGGCTCCCCCCGGAGAGGAGCTGACCGGCCCGATCAACATCCTGCTGCTCGGCACGGACGAGCGGCAGGACAACACCAACGTCCGGTCGGACACGATCATCGTGCTGCACGTGCCGAGCAGCCACGACATGGCGTACCTCATCTCCGTCCCACGCGACACGTGGGTCAGCGTGCCCGGCTACTGGGACATGAAGATCACCGAGGCCTTCTACCACGGCAACCTGGAGGGCGGGTGGACCGGTGGCGCCCGGCTGGTGGCCGAGTCGCTGCACCAGCTCACCGGGCTGAGCTTCAACGCCGCCGCGATCGTGAACTTCGGCGGCTTCCAGAAGATCATCGACGAGATGGGCGGCCTGGAGTTCTGCGTCGACACGGCGGCCTACTCGGAGCACCTCGTCCTCGTCGACGGCGAGCCGATGGGCATCGGCAAGGCGCGTCGGGAGGGCCTGGCCTACGAGCACGTGCGGTATGAGGAGGGCTGCCAGCACCTGGAGGGCTGGCAGGCGCTCGACTACGCCCGGCAGCGCAAGACGCTGGAATCGGGCGAGGGTGACTACGGCCGGCAGCGCCACCAGCAGCAGCTGCTCAAGGCCATGGCCGACCGGGCGACCAGCGGGGACGTGCTGGCCGACCTCGGGACGCTGGACCGGCTCATCCTGGCCGCCGGGGACGCGCTGATCATCGACACGAACGGGGTCGACCTGGTCGACTTCGCATGGACCCTGCGCCGGGTACGCCCGGGGACCATGATCTCTCTGCGGACCAACGGGGGCTGGTTCAACTCCGCGCAGGTGGACGGCCAGTCCGCGGAGATGCTCAACGAGGTCAGCCTGGCGATGTTCCGGGCGGCGGCCAACGACACCATGGCGGCGTTCGTGCTGGACCACCCGGAGGTCGTCAACCCCAACTCGGGCTCGCCCCCGGCGGACACCGGCTCGGGCCCCGGGTAGCCCGACACCGGCCCGAGCTCCGGGCAGCCTCTGCACAGGTCATGATCCACTTCCCTCGACCGGTACGCCGACCGGCGCGTCGTCGGGTCTGAGGGCACTGGATCATGAGTGCGCCGCGCGCCCCCGACAAGCATCGACGCCCCTGGCCGGCCGTTAACCTGAGAGCATGCTGGCTGCCCGGGTCCCGACCCTCACCGTGGCCCACGTCACCGACGACATGCACCTCGTCGACGTCCGGGAAGCGGATGAGTGGGCGGCCGGACACGCTCCCGGCGCGCAGCACCTGCCGATGAGCCAGCTCGTCGGGAGGCTGACCGAGGTGCCGCGCGACCGTGAGGTGGTGGTGGTCTGCCGCTCCGGCCACCGCTCCGCTCACGTCGTGGCGTACCTGCGGCACCACGGCTGGCACCACGTCCACAACCTGGACGGCGGCATGCGGGACTGGGCCGCCTCCGGCCGGCCCATGGTCGCCGAGGGCGGCGGCGCGCCGCAGGTGCTGTGAACGGGCCTACGGCCAAGCTGCCCCTGGTCTTCGCCCACCGGGGAGCCACCACCGGCCTGCCGGAGCACACCCTCGAGGCGTACCTGCGCGCCATCGACCAGGGTGCCGACGGCGTGGAGTGCGACGTGCGGCTGACCCGGGACGGGCACCTGGTCTGCCACCACGACCGCCGGCTGGGACGCACCAGCAACGGCCGCGGTGCGGTCAGCCGGCGGCGGCTCGACGAGCTCCACCGGCTGGACTTCGGGTCCTGGGCCGGGACCGCGCCCGCGCCGCTGCTGACCCTGGACACCCTGCTGGGCGCGATGCGGGCCACGGGGCGCCCGGTCCACCTGTTGATCGAGGTGAAGATCCCCGACCGGTACGGCCAGCGGGTGGAGCACCGCCTGGTCGCGCTGTTGCGCCGCCACGGGCTGGTGCCGGCGGCGCAGGACGGCCCGGTACGGGTCAGCGTCATGTCCTTCTCGCCGGTGACGGTCCGCCGGGTCCGGCGCCTGGCACCCACCCTCCCCACCGTGCTGCTGCTGGGACTCCTCCCGCCGGGGGTCCGGCTCGGTCGGCTGCCCGCGGGCGCGGAGGTGGCAGGGCCCAGCCTGCGGCTGGTGCGGTCCCGACCCGGGCTGGTGCCGGCGCTACAGGAAGCCGGCAACCGGGTCTACGTCTGGACCGTGAACGAGCCCGCGGACGTCGACCTGGTGGTGGCCCGGGGAGTCGACGGCATCATCACCGACCAACCCGCCGAGACCCTCGCCCGACTCGGCCGGTGACCGGCGTCGGCCGTCCCCGCCGGGGGTGGCACGGCCCGTCCGGCCACGGCCTGTCGGGCCGAGGGCCGGGGCGGCCTGCGCCGCCGGTACCGCCGGGCCCGGTTACGGATAGGGTCGGTGTGGTCATCGGGAACGGTGAGTGCCGTGGGCCGACCTGACGGCTTGGCGAGTCTGCGGTACGGTCGATGCGACGGCCGCGCACCGACGGGAGGCGCGGCATCAGGGAGCCGGAAGGTCGGGATGACTGCGGCGCTAGCCGAGCGGAGCTGGTGCGTGGTGGTGCCGCACCACGCCCGCGGAGCCCGCCTGGCGCGACACCGTCTCGCCGCCGAGCTCGGCCCGGTGGTGCCGCCGACGCTGCTCGCCGACACCGTGGCGGTGCTCGCCGAACTGGTCGGCAACGCCATCCGCCACGCCGAGCCGCTGCCGGGCGACGTGGTCCGCGTGATCTGGCGTCTGCACCCGCGGGACGGTCGGGCCGTGGCCTCCGTCCGGGTCACCGACGGCGGCTCGCCGCTGTCCGCACCGGCGGTCCGCGCGGTGCGGCCGGAAGCGGTGGACGGCCGCGGCCTGCGGATCGTCGCCGCCCTCGCCGACCGGTGGGGGGTGGAGATCGACGGCCTCGGCCAGACCGTGTGGGCCGAGCTCTCCCGGCCGGCGGACGGCCACTAGGCTCGGGCGGGTGAGCAGACGACGCGCCCGTGGCACGGCGCGGCGAGCCGACCGGGTCGGGCCCCGGCAGCGCCGCCGCGACGTGTTCGTCCCGCGCCCCTTCGCCGGGCTCGCCGACGAGCCGGAATGGGTGGCCCTGCGGGAGTTCGTCCCGTCCGCCACCGCACCACTGCGGCTGGCGCCGGACGTCGAGGCCGCCCACGGGTCCCGCCCGGTGACGCTGGCGACGCTGCTGCCGATGGCGTCGCCAGCGATGGTCCGGGGCGACGGCAGCGTCATGGTGGGGCTCCAGCGCGAAGGGCGCTCCGGGGACGTCAGCCGGGACCTTGCCGCCGCGCTGCTGGCCGCGCTGGCGACCGAGGAGCCCGGCCCGCTGGCGGTGCCACCGGCGGACGGGGAGGGCCCGCGCCTGCAGGACCTGCTCGTGGACGGCGCACTCGAGGTCACCGTCCACGACGACTTCGCGTTCTGGCATGACGACCAGTACGAGGATCCCGACGTTGCCGCCTCGATGGAGCGTGCCAACTCCTCGGTCTACCCGACCGTGCGCATGACCGCTGCCCGGGCGGCCTACTGGTGCCGCATGCCGCAGCGGTCCCACCTGCGCTGGACCCTGGCGGAGCCGGAGGACGTGGCGCTGCCCGCGCTGGCGCGGGTGAGCGCCGCCGGAGGGCTGAACCTGGACGGGGCGACCCGGTTCGCCGGCATGTTCCGGGCGCACGGCCTGCTCGTCCCGGTCTGGGACCTCCCGCGTGACGACCCGGCGCAGCGGTGGGAGGAGCCGCTGGCGGCGTTCGCCCAGCGGTACGCCGCCGCGCTCGAGGGCGGTACCGAGCTCACCGCCGCCGAGCGGCGGGCACGGCAGGGTCTGGTGGGTCGCCAGCTCACCCTGCGCTGACCGCGGCGGCCGGCTCGACCCCTGTCGACCCGCGCCGCCCTCCGCCGACCGCGGAGACCCAGCCGACCGCGGCTCAGCCGATCGGGTCCCGCGCGAGCGGACACGACATGCAGCGCGGACCGCCGCGCCCGGACCCGAGCTCCGAGCCGGGGATCCGGATCACCTCGATGCCCGCCCGCTCCAGTTGCGCGTTGGTCTCCACGTTGCGCTCGTAGGCGACGCACAGGCCGGGGGCGATCGCGAGCGTGTTGTTGCCGTCGTCCCACTGCTCCCGCTCCGCCGTCACCGGGTCCAGGCCGGTGTCGATGACCCGCAGCCGCTCCACGCCCATCGCCTCGGCGGCCGCGGACAGGAACGGTTGTGGGCCCGTCACCCGCAACTCGTCGGCGTCGGACGAGACGGTGTACGCGACCAGGGAGTCGGCCACGGCCGGGTACATGAGGACCGTGTCGGTGTCCACCATCGTGCACACGGTGTCCAGGTGCATGGTGGCCCGCTGCTGCGCGATGGGCACGACCAGGACGGCACGGGCCAGTCCGGCGGCGAACACGCGCCGGGCCAGCCGTTCCGCTCCGGCCGGCGTGGTCCGCTCCCCCACCCCCACGGCCACCACCCCGGGGGACAGGAGCAGCACGTCGCCGCCCTCCACCGGTTCCAGGTGGCGCTCGTACACCAGGGAGGTCCCGCTGAACCTCGGGTGGTGGCGGTAGACGGCCTGGAACAGCGCGCTCTCGCGGCGCCGCGCCGGCATGGCGAGGCTGGCGACGCCGGCACGGTCGCGGATCCACATCGACGGGTCCCGCGTGAACAGCAGGTTCGGCAGCGGGGTGAGGATGAACTCACCGGGGTCCATGAGCGTGTACACCAGCCCGGCGTGCCGCCCGGGGCCGAGCACCGGTCGCAGCTCCTCGTGGGCCAGGCCCGCCACGAGCAGCTCCGCCAGGCGGTCCGGGTCGAGATAGGACATGTACTCGGCCACCCGGCGGCGCAGGGTGTCACCCAGCCGAGGGTCGGACAGGACGGTACCGGTGAGCTCGGCCCGCGCCTGGTCGATGGCGAGCACCTCGCGCAGGAGGCTGTCCAGGTAGAGGACCTCGACATCGCGGTCCCGCAGGGCCTGGGCGAACGCGTCGTGCTCCTCCTGCGCCCGCCCGACCCACGGGATGCCGTCGAACAGCAGGTAGTCGCTGTTGCGGGGGGTGAGCCTGGCCAGCTCACGACCGGGACGGTGGAGCAGCACCGACCGCAGGCGGCCGACCTCGCTGTCGACGTAGTGGGCCACGGCACCACCCTAATCCGGGGCTGACCGGGTGAGAGCGGACATCTGCCAAACGGGCCACGGTCAATTGATCTGGGTCACCACATAGACGCGTACGGGGTCGGTCACGTACCGTAGTCTAAAGGGCAGCATCGACGACGGAGGCCCCCCGATGACCGTCCACTCCGCCAGCCGACCCCGCTACCCCCTCGGTTCCGCTGTGTCCCGTTCCCGCCTGCAGGAATCGCTCGCCGTCTGGGCCCGTGAACGCCTCACCGGCCGCGTCCGCCGCCGGGTCGAGGCCGTGGCCCGGCGCACCGCCGCCCGCCTCGGCCAGCACCTCGGCCCGGCCTGGCGGGTCGTGCACCCTCCCGACCCGGACGTCGCCGCGGTCGGTGACGACCACGCCGGCTTCGTCGCCATCGGCCCCAGCGGCGTGTTCGCCGTCTCCGTGGTGGACCACGGTCGGCAGCGCGTCATGATCGCCGGCGACGTGATCCAGATCCAGGGCCGGCGGCCCCCGTACGTCGCCCGGGCACGCAGGTACGCCCGCCGGATCCGCAAGGCGCTCACCGACGCGGTGGGCACGAAGGTACCGGTCGTGGCGGTGCTCACCTTCGCCGGCTCCGGTGCGATCAGCGCGCACGGCCTGCCCACCGGCTGCCTGGCGGTCTCCCTGCGTGAGCTCGGAGGGGTGCTGCGGGCGGCCAGGGCACGCATCGCTCCGGAGACGGCGCGCAAGCTCGCCGAGGTGGCCGCGCATCCTCTGACCTGGCGGGACCGGGCCGGCACAGGTCACAGCACCGCCCGGTGACAGGACCGTAACGTCCCGGTAGCCTCACCTCAGGCGCGGACACGCGATGGGAGGTGTGGTGACCCACGTCGAACTCTCGCTGACCGACGCCGCCGCGGTCCTGCGGCCGCATCCGGTCGCCGGACCCTGGCCCGGTCTTGACCGGTGGGCCTCGGTGGCGGCCGACGCCCTGGAGCCGTGCCTGGTCCTGGACTCCCACACCGCGGTGGTCGCGGTGTCGCCGCCGGCCGCCGCACTGACCGGGATCGCCGACCCCGTGGCCGCCGTGGGACGAGGCCTGCGCGAGGTCATCGGACCCCTGCTCGACTTCGGCGCCACCCCGGCGCCGTTGCCGGAGCACGAGGTGGAGCGCATCCCCCCGCTGCTGGCGCTCTCGTCCGGCATGATGGCGCGCGGGCTGCTGCGCGTCGGCGACCGGGCGGGCGGCCGCCCGGTGACCCTGGACGCCGTCTCCGCCCCGCTGACCGACGGCGCCAGGGTCGTCGGGTCGCTCACCTTCCTCGCGCGGATCTGACCGACCGTCTCGGGACCGACGGCGGGTGCCCGCCGTCGGGACCCACCATTGCGCCGTCCCGACGGCGGGTCTCCGCCGTCGGGACCTACCATTGCGCTGTCCCGACGGCGGGTGCCCGCCGTCGGGACCTACCATTGCGCTGTGCCGCCGCGCTCACGTCGCCCCGCCACCGCCACGCTCATGCTCGCGGCGGTGCTGACGGTGGTCGCGGCCTGCGGTGAACCGCCGCAGGTGGCGCCGACCCCGACCGGTCCGCTGCTGCCGGGGCCGCGGACGCCCGGTCCGGCCACCCCTCCGCCACCGCCCACGTCCGGCGTCCCGGGCACCGTCACGCCGCCGGCGGGGCGCGCGGTCGACTGCGCCGGCAACCCGTCGGCGGAGGAGGTCCTCGATCTGCTGCGGGAGGAAGCGCTGCTCACCAGCGACGCCGACGTGACCGTGGCCGACGGGCCCCGGTGCGACGAGGACTGGCAGTACACCCTCATCGAGGTTCCCGGCCTGGACCCGTTGCAGGTGGTCACCTCCGGGAAGCCCGGCGACCTCGAGCTCGTCACGGCCGGCACCGACGTGTGCACGGTCGAGGTACGGGTTCGGGCGCCCGACGGGATCCGGGCGGCCGCCTCGTGCGTAGGCTGAGGGCATGCCGGGCGTGCCGCCGACCCGCTTCACCTACCTCGGCCCGGAAGGGACCTTCGCCGAGCAGGCGCTGCTCACCCTGGCCGCGGCGCGGCGCGGCACCCGGGTGCCGGCGCGCAGCGTCCCGGAGGCGTTGGACGCGGTCCGTTCCGGTGTGGCCGACGCCGCGCTCGTGCCGCTGGAGAGCTCCCTGGGCGGGGCGGTAGGCGTGACTCTCGATGAGCTGGCCGCCGGCGAGCCGCTGACCATCAGCCGGGAGGTCGTGATCCCGGTCGAGTTCGTGCTGGCCGCGCGGTCGCCGACACCGCTGGAGTCGGTCCGGTCCGTCGCCGCCCACCCGCACGCGGCCGCGGCGTGCCGGCGGTGGCTGCGCGACCACCTGCCGGGCGCCGTGCTGGTGGACGCGCTGTCCAACGGTGCCGCCGCCGCCGACGCCGCCGGCGGTCGGTACGACGCGGCGATCTGCGCGCCGATCGGTGCACATCGGCACCGGCTGACCGTTCTCGCCGACAAGATCGCCGACCGGCCCGACGCGGTCACCCGGTTCGGGCTGGTCACCCGCCCCGGACCGCCGCCGGAGCCGACCGGCGACGACGTCACCTCGCTGGCGGTCTACCTCGCCCACGACCGGGTGGGGGCGCTGCTGGCCGTGCTGATGGAGCTGGCCGTCCGCGGGGTCAACCTGACCAGGATCGAGTCCCGGCCGACCGGGGAACGGCTCGGCCGGTACATGTTCTTTCTCGACTGCGCCGGGCACGTCGCCGAGGCGCGGGTCGGCGAGGCCCTGCAGGGGCTGCGGCGCATCTGCGCGGACGTGCGCTTCCTCGGCTCGTATCCGCGCGACCGGCACGCCGCGAGCGCGCCGCCCGTGCCGCCGCCGCCGGGCCTGTCCGACCAGGACTTCCGTGACTCCGCCGAGTGGCTCGCCCGGATCCGCGCCGGCCGGAGCACCTGATCCGTCCGGCGCCTGCCGGGGCGGCCGATCCGTCTCCGCGCCGGCCGCGCCGCCCCATCCGGGTCCGGTCAGGCCCAACCGAGCTCGTGCAGCCGCTCGTCGTCGATTCCGAAGTGGTGCGCGATCTCGTGCACCACGGTGATGGCGACCTCCTCGACGACTTCCTCCTCGGTGGAGCACAGCCGCAGGATCGGGTTGCGGTAGATGGTGATCCGGTCCGGGAGCACCCCGCCGTAGTGCCAGCCGCGCTCGGTCAGCGCGTGACCCTCGTACAGGCCGAGCAGCTCGGTGTCGCCCTCCGCCTCGTCCTCCACGAGGATGACCACGTTGTCCATCAGGTCCAGCAGCTCGCCGGGGATCTCGTCCAGCGCGTCGCGGACCAGCTCCTCGAACCGTTCCCGGCTCATCTCGACCGGCACGTCCGACCGCCTCCCTCGACCGGATGTGGCGGTGGTGGCGTGGCCGGGCCCGCGCGCGGGCCCGGCCACGCCGCCACCGCCGAGAGAACCGTCAGGCCAACCGGGCCGACAGGCTGATCTCCGTGCCGGGTGCCAGCAACCGCGAGATCGGACAGTTCGCCTTCGCGGTCTCGGCGTGGCGGACGAACTCGTCCGCGTCCATGCCGGGCACGTCGCCGACCGTGTCCAGCTCGATGCGGGTCACGGTCCACCCGGCGTCGGTCCGGTCCAGGTGGACCCTCGCCTGGGTCTCCACCGAGGCCGGCGGGTGCCCGGCGTCGGTGAGCAGCTTCGACAGGGCCATGGAGAAGCAGCCGGCGTGTGCGGCACCGATCAGCTCCTCCGGGTTGGTGCCCTCCCCCTCCTCGAACCGGGAGCTGGCCGAGTACGCACCCTCGTACCCGCCCTTCCCGGTGCGCAATGTGCCGGTGCCCTCGGTGAGCGTCCCGGTCCAACGAGCAGACGCATGTCGGATAGCCATGCCCAAACCTTAACCGGGCAGCCGGGACCGGACCGGACCAACCGTCGCAGCCGACCGGTCAGCCGGACAGCAGGTTGTCCAGCCAGACCGCCACACCGTCCTCGTCGTTGGTGAGGGTGACCTCGTCGGCCAGGGCGAGAACGTCCGGGTGGGCGTTGGCCACGGCCACCCGACGCCAGCCGGCCCAGGTGAACATCGGCACGTCGTTGGGCATGTCACCGAAGACCAGCACCTCGCCCGGGTCCACGCCGAGCGCCTCGGCGACCACGGCCAGCCCGGTGGCCTTGTCAACTCCGGGCGGGCAGATCTCCACGTACCCCAGACCGGCCTGGGTGAGCGAGGCGGTGGTCGGGGGGACCACCTCGCGTCCCAGCCGCAGCAGCTCGTCCACGTCGCCGTTGACCTGGATGAAGGCCTTGATCACGTCGCCGGACAGCAGCCGCTCCCGGGGGACACGCGCCACCGGCTCCGGCCACGGCCAGGTGATCTCACCGTCGGACAGCAGCGGCGAGTCGGGGTCGTCCCGCTCCTCCACCACGACCGTCAGCCGGCCGGTCCGGCGTTCCAGCCGCTCCAGCACGCGCGCCAGCGCGTCCCGGCGCAGGCGGACGTCCACCAGGACCTCCGGCGCACCGTGGGAGGGCAGGTGGACCACGCGGCCGCCGCCGGCGAGCACCAGGTGCCCGGCGGCCGGAATGTCCCGCCGGGTCAGGTCGAGCAGGCGCGGCCCCCGACCGGTCGCGCCGACCACCCAGATGCCCGCCGCCTGGACCCGCTCCAGGACCTCGTGGCTGTACCGGGAGACGGTGTCGTCGCTGCGGACCAGCGTCCCGTCGAGGTCGGTGGCGACCAGCTTCGGCAGTCCCCAGCGGGACATCGGCGCACCTCCTCACGGACGGGCCAGTAACCATACCCCGCCCCGGTGGCCGCGACCGGCGGTGACGCGGGCGCGTGCGTTCAGGTCGCCGGCGCCGCCCGCGGCCGCGGGCGCCGGGCGGCGGCCACGTACGCCGCGACCACCGCGGACAGGCGGGTGATCACGGCGCCGGCGGCGGTCGGGCCGGCGATGGTGACCGCCGCGTCACCGGCCTCGAGCATGGCGTTGGCGCGTACCGGGCGCGACCCCTGGACGAGCTGTGGCAGCAGCGCGAACCCTGCGAGTCCGAACCGGACGTTGCCGCACCCCAGCGCGAACCCGACCACCAGGTAGGCCCAGACCCCGGTCACCTTCGCGGCGGCGAGCCAGGCGAACGCGCCCAGACAGGCGGCGCGGTCGAGGTTGGCAGCGATCATGAGCCGGCGGCGGGGATGCCGGTCCACGCCGGCCCCCAGCCACAGCGCCAGCAGCAGGCCCGGGACGTGGATGCCGGCCGCGACCAGCCCGGCGGCGGCCGGGTCACCGGTGGCGGCCAGCACCACCAGCGGTAGGGCCAGCTCGCCGAACCGCTCGCCGAGGATGTTGACGGTGTACGCGCTGACGTAGCCGACCAGCGACCGCCGCGGGAGCGGGCCGGGGGTGGCCGGCGCCGGCTCAGGCGCGGTGACCGCCGGCGCCCGGGACGCCGGTGCCGGGTCGGGGCCGGTCACCGCGGCCGGGACAGGGTGCGGGGCCGGCGCGGCCACCACGGGTCCGGCGTCGGCCACGGGCCCTTCGTCGGCGTCCGCCGGTGACCCGGCTTCCTCCCGCCTCACCGGACCGGCTTGAGCAGGTCCCGCCCCAGGTACGGCTGGAGTGCCCGCGGTACCCGTACCGAGCCGTCCGGCTGCTGGTGGTTCTCCAGCAGGGGGATGATCCAGCGGGTGGTGGCGGCCGTGCCGTTGAGCGTCGCCGCGATCCGCGTCCGCCCGTCCTCGTCGCGGTAGCGCACGTTCAACCGCCGAGCCTGGTAGGTGGTGCAGTTGGAGGTGGAGGTCACCTCCCGGTAGCGACCCTGGGACGGGATCCACGCCTCGCAGTCGTACTTGCGGGCGGCGCTGGTGCCCAGGTCGCCGGCGGCCACGTCGATCACCCGGTACGGGAGCTCGAGCAGCGACAGCAGCTCCTCCTCCCAGGCCAGCAGCCGCAGGTGCTCCTCGTGCGCCTCCTCCGGCCGGCAGAAGACGAACATCTCCACCTTGTCGAACTGGTGGACCCGGAAGATGCCCCGGACGTCCTTGCCGTGGGACCCGGCCTCCCGGCGGAAGCAGGTCGACCACCCGGCGTACCGCAGCGGCCGGGCCAGGTCGAGGATCTCCCCGCTGTGGTACGCGGCGAGCGGCACCTCCGAGGTGCCGACGAGGTACAGGTCGTCGGCCTCCAGGCGGTAGACCTCGCTGGCGTGGGCGCCGAGGAACCCGGTGCCCTCCATCGCCTCCGGCTTGACGAGCACCGGCGGCACCACCGGCGTGAAACCGTGCGCGACCGCCTGCGCCATCGCCAGCTGCAGCACCGCCATCTGCAGCAACGCGCCCTGACCGGTCAGGAAGTAGAAGCGGGACCCGGAGACCTTGGCGCCCCGCTCCACGTCGATGGCGCCCAACAGCTCGCCCAGCTCCACGTGGTCACGCGGCCGCTCCAGCTCCGGCGGCTCGCCGACCTGCCGGATCACCCGGTAGTCGTCCTCGCCGCCGGCGGGCGCACCCTCCTCCACCACGTTGGGCACCGCCAGGTGCGCGGCACGCAGCTCGCGCTCGGCCACCGCGGCCGCCGCCTCGGCCTCCTTCACCCGCGCCGCCAGGTCCCGCGTCCGCTCGATCAGCTCGGCCTTCTCCGCGCCGGACACCTTCGGCAGCCGCTTGGACAGCTGCTTCTGCTCGGCCCGCAGCGCCTCGAACCGTTGTACGGCCTCGCGGCGCGCCACGTCCGCGCGTAGCAGCGCGTCGACCGCCTCCACCGGCTCCCCGCGGGCCGTCTGGCTGGCGCGGACGGTGTCGGGGTCCTCCCGCAGCAGACGTAGGTCGATCACCCCAGGAAGCCTATCGGCCGGCCGGACCGGTCACGAGCCAATATCCCGCCGCCGGCGGTCGGGCCGTACGCTCTCGACGTGGCCGGTGAGACCGCGCAGACCCTCGACCGTGGGTTGCGCCTGCTGCACCTGGTGGCGGACACACCGGGTGGGCTGACGGTGACGGAGGCCGCCGCGCGCCTGGGCGTCGGCCGGACGGTGGTGTACCGACTGGCGGGCACGTTGCAGGAGCACGGCATGATCCGCCGCGACGGTTCCGGGCGGCTGCGGCTGGGCACGGGCGTGCTGCACCTCGCGCTGCGGGCGCAACCGCTCATCGCCGAGGCGGCCCGCCCGGTGCTGCGACGCCTGGCCGAGCAGGTGGGCGCGACCGCGCACCTGACCGTGGCCGAGGGTGGCGAGGCGGTGGCGCTCGCCGTGGTGGAGCCGAGCTGGACCACGTTCCACGTCGCCTACCGGACCGGCTCCCGCCACCCGCTGGAGCGGGGCGCCGCCGGCCGGGCGATCCTGGCCGGGCAGCGCGGCGAGCGGGGATGGACCACCTCCGCGGGTGAGCTGCAGGAGGGCGCGTACGGGGTGGCGGCGCCGGTCTGCGGCGTCGAGGGCCTCAACGCGAGCGTGGGCGTGGTGGCGCTGGGCCGGCTGGAACCGGCCGCGGTCGGGCCGCACGTTGTGGCGGCCGCGGAGGCGCTCGCCCGGGCTCTGAGCTGACGGTCCGCCTCATCCGTCGGCGGCGTGGATCTCATGTCGGCCCGACGTCTCATCGCCGTCTCATCCGTCCTTGACGGGTTCTTCACGGGCCGTCGCTAGCGTCGCCGCGACCGCGCCCCGAAGGAGGAGCGATGCGCGAGGGACCGCGACCGGCCGCGAGCACCGGCTACGAGCCGATCGACGAGGCGAGCCGCAAGGAGTTCGCCGAACAGGGCTTCCTGCTGCTGCGTGGGGTGCTCACCGGACAGGAGGTGCGGCGTCTTCGCCGGGCGATGGACCGGGTGTACGCCGAGGAGACCGCGGCCGGGCGCGTGCGGGCCGACGGCGTGCTGCACCTGCTCGGGTTCGTCACCCGCGATCCGGCGTTCATCGAGCTGCTCGACCATCCGGTCACCTTCCCGTACGTGTGGGGGCTGCTCGGATGGAACATCTACAGCCACCACAACCACCTCGACGTCACGCCGCCGACGCCGCAACCGGACGAGTCGTCGTGGGGCTGGCACCAGGACGGGTACCGCCAGAACTCCGACCCGGAGTCGCTGGATCCGTCACAGCCCCGGCCGATGCTCTCGCTCAAGGTCGCCTACGTGCTGTCGGACCTGTCCCGGACCGGCCGGGGAGCGACGAAGATCATCCCCGGCAGCCACCTGTGGAACACCCTGCCCCGGCCGCCCGCCGTCGCCGGGCGCCAGCCCGATCCGGAGGGCGCCGTGGAGATCACGGCCGAGCCGGGCGACGCATTCCTGTTCGACCGCAGGCTGTGGCACTCACGGTCGCCCAACCGGTCCACCATCACCCGGAAGATGCTCTTCATCGGCTACACCTACCGGTGGATCCGGCCACTGGACGAGCCGGTCACCGACCGGGACGCCGAGTGGTGGGCCGGCCTGTCGCCGGTGCGGCGCCAGCTGCTCGGGGACGGGCCGGACGCAATCAACCACTTCGGGGTGCGCCGGGACGGCTACCTCGACGAGACCATCCCCCTGCGACGGGAGCTGCGCACCCGGGGTCTGCTGGACCGCTCCGTCCCCTGGCTGCGATGAAGCCGCCGGCCCACCGCCCGGCAGCCGAGCCGTGGACGCCGGCCCGTGGGCCGGCAACCTGATAGTGAAGCTCGTCCCCTTCCCGACCTCGCTGGCGACCTCGATCGTGCCGCCGTGGTCGGAGACGATCTGCCTGGCGATCGCCAACCCCAGGCCGCTCCCGCCGGTGCGGCGCTCCCGGGCGGGGTCCGCCCGCCAGAACCGGTCGAACACATGGGGCAGGTGCTCGGGCGCGATCCCGGCACCGGTGTCCGAGATCGTGACCACCGCCTCGGAACCGGACCGGACCGCCCGCAGCTCCACCCGCCCACCCGGCGGGGTGGCCCGGACCGCGTTGGCGACCACGTTGCCGAGCACCTGGCGCAGCCGGTCCGGGTCGCCGTGGGCGTACGTCGCCGCCTCGGCCGCCACCGACAGGCGTACCCCGGCGGCGTCGGCGACCGCCTGATGGGCGGTGCGACTCACCTCGAGCAGCTCGCCGACGTCCACCCTCGACCGGTGGTAGACCAGCGCACCCGCCTCGGCCAGCGCCAGCTCCTGGAGGTCGTCGACGACCCGCTGCTGCAGCACCGCCTCCTCGTACAGGGAGGCGAACAGCTCCCGGTCCGGCGCCACCACCCCGTCCCGCAGCGCCTCCAGGTAGCCGCGCACGTTCGCCAGCGGTGTCCGCAGCTCGTGGGCCACGTCGGCGATCAACCGGCGCTGCCGCTCCTCCCCCCGCTGCAACGAGTCCGCCATCCGGTTGAACGACCGGGCGAGCGTCGCCAGCTCGTCCCGCCCCACCACCGGGACCCGCTCGCCGAGGTCGCCCTCGCCGAGCCGCTGGCTGGCCGTGGTCAGCGCCCGGATCGGGCGCAGGACCCGCCGGCTGAGCAGCACCGACACCACCACCGCCAGGGCCGCCACGGCACCGGCCGCGGCGAGCACGGGCACCGGCGACAGCACCGACCCGGGGTCGTCCACGGCGCCCAGGTAGAGGTAGAGCGGCAGGGGTGCGACGTCGGCGATGCGGCGGGCGAACACGTCGGACAGGCACGACCGCACGCCGGGCGACCCGCCCACCGGCGGCGTGAGGCTCCCACCCGACCCCGGCACGCGGTAGGCGGGCCAGTCCGGCCGGGTCCCGTCCGGGGGCACCACCTCCACCACCGTCACGGGGTCCGGCACGGTCCCGGGGTCCTCCGCCACCCGTCCGGAGAAGCTGTACCCCTGTGCCAGCGACCCCACGTTGGCGGTGCACTCGCGGGCCAGCGCGACGTCCGCGTCCCGTTGCCCGGTGTCGTCGACGGGCGGGCACTCCTGCAACCAGTCGATCGGGGCGGCCGGGTCCGGCACCGGCCGCGGTACGCCGTACGGGCCCTCCACCGCGGTCACCGCCACACCGCTTCGGGTCAGGCACGCGGCGAGCAGGACGCCGGCCCGGTAGGCGTCGATCTCCTCCAACGTGATCGCCTCGAGTGTCGCCATGTCGGTCAAGTCCGCCGGCAGATCCAGGCTGGGGCGCGAGTTGACCGGTACCGGCGGCGAGCCGACCGGGCGGGCGGTGCGGCCGGCCAGATGGTCGGTGTCGACGATGACCTGTCCGTCCTCGGTCGTCAGCCGAATCCGCTCACCGGTGCGGGATCCGAGGTTGGCCACGAGCCAGGCGACCCCCTCCCAGGTGCCGTGGACGCGGCCGTACTCGGTGATCGCGCCCGCGACCAGGTCGGTGGTCTCGCGCCGCACGTCGGCCGACTCGGTGATCTGGCGGGACGCCTGCTGCAGGGTCAGCCACGCCGTCACCCCGGTGGCGACGACCGCGACCAGTGCCACCAGGACCAGCACCCGCAGGCGGAAGCTCACCGCGACTCCCGGTCCGCCAGCCGGTAGCCCCGGCCGTAGACGGTCTGGAGGTACCGCGGGGCGGACGGGTCGTCCTCGATCTTGCGCCGCAGGTTCATGACGTGCGCGTCGACCGTCCGCTCCAGGATGTAGTGGTCGAACCCGAACGCCTTGTCGATGATCTGCGCCCGGGTGAAGACCCGTCCCGGTTCGGCGGCGAGGACCTCCAGGATGCCGAACTCCTTGGCGGTCAGGGTCACCCGGCGCCCGCCCACCCGCACCTCGAACCGTCCGGGGTCGACCTCGAGGTCCCCGACGACGAGCACGTCGCGGTCGGCGCGCACCACGCCGGCGCGGCGCAGCAGCGCCCGTACCCGGGCGGCGAGCTCACGCGGGCTGTACGGCTTGGTCATGTAGTCGTCGGCGCCGATGTCCAGGCCCAGCAGCATGTCGTCCTCGGTGGTCCGGGCCGTCAGCAGCAGGATCGGCACCTGGGACTCGGCCCGCAGCACCCGGCACACGTCCAGCCCGTCCACCTTCGGCATCATGATGTCCAGCACGAGCAGGTCCGGCCGGCGGGTACGGGCGTGGTCGAGCGCGGACCGGCCGTCACCCACCACCTGCACGTGGTGGCCGTCGCGCTCCAGGTAGATGCGTACCAGGTCGGCCTGCTTGGGGTCGTCCTCGGCGACCAGGATCCGGGCGCTCACCGGCACATTCTCACCGGTCACCGGTGGTGTACCGGTGAAAAAGTCGTGAAGGTCTCAGCTCACGACCTGTCCCGGCCGGTCATCCGTAGGACGTCCAGGACTTGCGCCAGCTCCTCGGCCGATATCCGCCCGGCCTCGACGTGACCGCGCTCGACCACGACCTCACGGATGGGGCGGCCAGAGGCGAGCGCGAGCTTGGCGATGGCGGCCGCCTCCTCGTAGCCGACGTACCGGTTGAGTGGCGTGACGATCGACGGTGACCCCTCCGCGTAGGCGCGGCACACCTCCTCGTTCGCGACCAGGCCGGCCACCACCTTGTCGGCCAGCAGCCGGCTGACGTTGGCCAGCAGGCGGATCGACTCCAGCAGGTTGCGGGCCATGACCGGCAGCATGACGTTGAGCTCGAAGTCGCCCTGGGAGCCGGCGAACGCCACCGCCGCGTCGTTGCCGATGACCTGCGCGCACACCTGGCGGACCGACTCGCACACCACCGGGTTGACCTTGCCCGGCATGATCGACGACCCGGGCTGCAGGTCGGGCAGGACGAGCTCCCGCAGCCCGGCCCGCGGGCCGGAGCCCATCCAGCGGATGTCGTTTGCGATCTTGTAGAGGCCGACCGCGACGGTGCGCACCTGGCCGGAGGTCTCCACCAGCGCGTCCCGCGCGCCCTGCGCCTCGAAGTGGTTGCGCGCCTCCGACAGGGGCAGCCCGGTCTCCTCCCGCAGGGTGGCGATGACCGCGGCGGCGAACCCGGGCGGGGCGTTGACCCCGGTGCCGACCGCGGTGCCGCCCAGCGGCAGCTCCCCCAGGCGCGGCAGCACGGCGTCCAGCCGCTCGATGCCGTACTGCACCTGGGCGGCGTACCCGGAGAACTCCTGGCCGAGCGTCACGGGGGTGGCGTCCATGAGGTGGGTGCGCCCGGCCTTGACCACGGTCGCGAACTCGTCGGCCTTGGCCTCCAGCGTGAACCCGAGGTGCCGCAGTGCCGGCAGGAGCTGGTGGAGCACCCCGTCGGCGGCCGCCAGGTGGATGGAGGAGGGGAACACGTCGTTGGAGGACTGGGAGGCGTTGACGTGGTCGTTGGGGTGCACCCGCCGCCCGCCGAGGCGGGCCGAGGCGAGGGCGGCCAGCACCTCGTTCATGTTCATGTTCGATGAGGTGCCCGAGCCGGTCTGGAACACGTCGACTGGGAACTGGTCGTCGTACGTACCGGCCGCCACCGCCTCGGCGGCGGCCGCGATGGCGTCGGCGAGGGCGGGGTCGAGCACGCCCAGGGACGCGTTGGCCCGCGCCGCCGCGCCCTTGATCCGGGCCAGTGCGTGGACCTGCGCCGGTTCCAGGCCGCGCCCGGAGACCGGGAAGTTCTCCACGGCGCGTTGCGTCTGCGCCCCCCACAGGGCGTCGGCGGGTACCCGTACCTCGCCCATGGTGTCGCGTTCGATCCGGTACTCGGTCATGGCCCTATCGTGCCCCGCCCCCGGCCCGGACCGGCGGCAGCACCGCCGGGCGTGGAAGGGGAAGGTCGCCGGCACAGCGGCACCCTGGGGACCGGTGCCAGGAAACGCGGCACGACATGTGCTGCCTGGATGGGAACCGGAACGCGGCTGCGGCAACAGTAGGGGTGTGAGCGTCACGGATGGACCGTCCGACCGCCAGCTGTGGCGGCGGGCGTGCGAGGGCGAACCGGAGGCCTTCGGGGAGGTGTTCGACCGGCACGCCAAAGCGGTCTACAACCACTGCTTCCGCCGCACCGCCTCCTGGAGCATGGCCGAGGACCTCACCTCGGTGGTGTTCCTGGAGGCGTGGCGGCGGCGCGACGCCGTCCAGCTCCACCAGGACAGCGCGCTGCCGTGGCTGCTGGGCATCGCCAACAAGGTGATCGCGCACCGGCGCCGGAGCCTTCGCCGGCACCGGGCGACGCTGGCCCGCCTGCCCGAGCCGCTGGACCCGCCCGACCTCGCCGACCAGGTGGCCGCGCGGGTGGACGACGAGCGGATCATGAGCCGGCTGCGGGCGGCGATCGAGCGGCTGCCCCGGCGGGACCAGGAGGTCCTCGCCCTGTGCGTGTACGCCAACCTCGGCTACGCCGGGGCGGCCGCGGCGCTCGGCGTGCCGGTGGGCACCGTGCGCTCCCGGCTGTCCCGGGCCCGGCGACGCCTGGCCGACGCGCTGGCCACCGACCAGTACCCGGCATTCGAGCTGCGGGAGGAAGCGCCATGAACCAGATCGGACAGTTGCCGGTGCCGGAGCGGGACCTGCCGCCGCAGCGGCACGCCGCCATCCGGGCGATGCTCGTGGCCGAGGCCGCGAGGCGGCCGGGGCCGCGCCCGCGACGGGTGGTCACCCGCACCCGGGTGCTGGTCGCCGGGCTGGCGACGGCCGCGCTGCTGGTCGCGACCCAGCTGTGGCCGCTGCCGTACCCGTACGAGCTCACGGCCGGCTGGACCGCCGAGCCGCGGCGTGTCGACCAGGCGACCATCGACCTGGTCGCGCGGACGTGCGCCAGAAGCGCCGCGGCGTTCCCGGGGCAGCCCGCCGCCCGTACGTGGCGGCCGGCAGTGGTGGACGTGCGCGGGGACGTCGCGATGGCGGTGGTGACCAGCCGCGACAAGCATTTCTACTGCGACTACTTCGGTGTGGGAAAGTTCGCGTCGTCCCACGAGCCGTTGCGGCACCTCGCCGGCAGCGGCAGCGGATCGCGGTACGAACCCCTGCCGGACGGCCAGCAGCTCAGCGTGTCGGGCTTTGGCGACTTCGTGTCGGTGTCGTACGGGTACGCGGGCTACCGGCTGCAAGGACAGGTCGGGCCGGAAGTGACCCGGGTGGTGGTGGAGCTCGACGACGGCGACGAGGTCGCGGCCACCGTGGGAGACGGCTGGTACGTCGCCTGGTGGCCCGGTGACGTGCGGCGGATCCTGCTGTTCCAGTGGGCGGACATCCCGCAGCCGGTCACCGTCCGGGCGTACGGTGCCGGGGGCGACGTGCTGGCGGAGCTGCCGGTGCCGCCGCGGTGAGCCCCACCGCGTCCCGCCCGCCGGCCGGCGCCCGGCCGGCGGGCCGTCTACCGGACCGACCGGTCCACGAGGGTGTTGACCAGACCGGCGAGCGCCTCCGGGTCGTGGGTGGAGACGACGAAGCGTCGGCCCTCCGACAGGGCCAGGTGCACGCCCGGTCCTCGCCGTAGCACCACGGCCCGGCCGCCCGGCATCATGCGGTAGCCCCAGCCGCCCCACTCCAACGGGCGTACCTCGGTCGGCTCGGCGTACTCGATCTCCGCCAGCGGCACGGTCAGCCGCGGCCGGCCCCAGGGACCGAACCCGACGTGCAGGCCGCGGTCGTCGACCGTCAACCGGATTGTGAGGGCCAGCGCGACCACGAGCGCGGCGAGGGCCGCTGGGCTGGCCGCCCACGGGTTGATGAGAATCGCCATCACCACGCCCACGGCGAGCGTGACCGCCACCACCACAAGAGACGGCGCGCTCGGGTAGTGGACCTCGGTCCACACCGCCGGCTGGCCCGCGGCGAGGCGGGCTCGCGGCGCGCCCTCCGGTGGCCGGCCGGTGGCGGGCCGGGCGGCTGGACCCCGGCCGAGCGCCACGGCCGCGACCACCACGGGGAGCACCATGCCGGCGAGCAGCGCCAACACGTGCCAGGTCGGCGGGCGGGCCTGGTGGGCGTCGGCCACGTCCAGCGCCAGCGACGCGGTCAGCCACCACAATGAGGCGCCCAGGCCGGCGACGCCCGCACCGGTGCACAGCAGCACCCGGCGGGTGCCCCAGCGGATGAACCGCCCGCCGACCACGGCGACCACCGCCAGCAGCACTCCAACGCCCGCGATGGCCACCGTGGCGGTGAGCATTCCGGACAGCGAGGTGGTGCCGTCGACCTGCCCGGAGACGTTCCAGTGCGACGGCAACGGGTCGGGCAGCCGGTCCCGCCACCACCGGTAGGTCTGGACGATGACCAGCAGCGGCAGCAGGCTCACCAGCAGGCCGGCCAGCCAGCGTGCGGCCGGAGTCCTCCCGGTCGACGTGGTGATGGTGGTCATGCGTTCCGGTAGGTGACGCCGCCCCACCGGGCAGGTGTGGCGGAAATGGGCGGGGATGTGGCGGGCACCTTACCAAGATTAGCCGAGCACCACAGCGCCTCCGGTTCCGTCCGCCGGCCGGGAGCGCTCGGCCCACCCGGTCTGCCTGAGACCGTCCGAGAGCCGGGCATGGTCGCCGGGTCCCTCCGCGCTCTGGCCGGGAACGCGGGCCCAGCCGCCAAGCCGCCATCTCCGTCAGTCTGTCCATCCCATACTGATCGCGATCCTGGTACCCGGCTTCCGGCGAGCGGGCGCCAGGGAGGTTGGTGGTGATCACTATCGCGGCGCCGAACCGTTACCGGTCGACGATCGACGTGGCCGCCGCACCGGAGTTTGACGAGCGGGGTTCGACGGCACACCCTGCCCGAGCGACATCGGGCAGGGTGGAGCCTTGTCAGCAGGACTCCGAAGGCTGATGGTCCCGCAAGCACTCACCGCCTTGCCGGTCTAAGACGCCATGGCACGATGCATTGATGGAGCCTGGTCAGCGGTTGGCGATCCTGGAGACCCTCCTCGTCGCGGCCGAGCGGCGCCGCGAGGTGGTCGACGCCGTATGGACGTCGGCTAACGAAGGTGAAGCCAAGGAACGGCTGCGTGAGCTGCTGGGTATCCACGGGGACGTGCTGCCCCAGCTGATTATCGACATGCAGATCCGCATCCTGACCAGGGAGACGCGCGAGGCGATCATTACCGAGATCAACCAGCTGCGGCGCTCGGCCGCCGACCCGCCCCATGAGGTGACCTGAGCCGCCCACGCGGGCGCACTTCTGGTGGTCGGTTCCCGGCTCTCGGGTTGTCGAGGGCGCGATCCGATCATCGCGACCGCCCAAGCCGCGACGACTCACGCCATGTGCAAGGCGCTGAGCTGGACCCATGGTCGGTACTGCGTCCCGTCCGGCGTCGGCGGCTGAGGTGTTCGCGGCCGACCTGCTGCGCGGCCACACCGACACGATCGTGCTGGCGATCCTGAGCCGCCACGACATGTACGGCTTCGAAATCTTCAAGCGGATCCGGGATGCGACCGGTGGGCGCCACGAGATCAAGGAGGCGACCCTCTACGCGGCGTACCGGCGGCTCGCCAGGGACGGCCTCATCGAGGCCTACTGGGGTGACGAGAGCCAGGGCGGCCGTCGCAAGTACTACCGGATCACGGACGCGGGCCGTGCGGTGTATCGGCGCAACGTCGACGCCTGGGCGACCACTTGTGACCTCATCGACTCTCTGCTCCAGTCGGACCGGTCCGCCGGTCCTCATGACGCGGAACTCGGAAGGCGGTAATCGTGACCACTCTCCACGACACCACGAATGGCTCCGCAATGGACGTCCATCGCCTGCTCGACGAGGCGTTCGCGGGCGTCGACATGACCCCCGACCGGCAGGACCTCAAGGAGGAGATCCACGCCAACCTGGTCGCCCGGGTCGCCGAACCGCAGGCCGAGGGGGTGAACGGCGGCGCGGCGGCGCGGCGTGCCTTCGAGGATCTCGGCGACATCCGCGCGATCGTCGACGGCGCCGAGCCGGCCGCGGCGGGCGGGACCGCGGCACTGTCGCGGCGGCACCGCGTACGGCCCCGGCCGGCCTTCGTGGTGCGGACCGTGCTGCAGTCCGCGCTCGGGGCGGCGGCGCTGGCCGTGCTGGCGCTGGCCGCGACGACCGGCGACGTGCCGGTGGGCGCCGAGGCGGGGGCGGCGTTCGTCGTCGCCGCGGCGGCCGGTACGGTCACCGCGGACGCGCTGCGCCAGGAGACCACCACCAACAACCCGATGCCGACCGGCCGCGCCGCCGGGTACGGGCTCGGCGTACTGCTGGCCGTGGCCGGCCTCGGCGGCGGCTGGCTCTACCTGCGCGGCAACAGCCTGGGTTGGGCCGTCGGCGCCGGCGTGTCCCTCCTGGTCGCCGCTGGCCTGCTCAGCTACCTCGGCGCCACACAGTCCAACCGGCACAAGGCGTGGATGCTCCGGATGGAGGAGTCTCACGCCGCGGTCGGCGACCGCTTCGCCGAGGACCCGGCGGCGGCGCGGTTCGGTGTCTACACCCTGGTCAACTGGCTCATCGCCCTCGCCGCCTTTGTGGTGCTGACCCTCACCGTCGGTTGGGCCTGGTCCTGGCTGGCGATTGTCGGTGGGCTGGCGGTCATGATGATCTTGATCGCCCGGATGCTGTTCGCCCCGACGTCCTGACGGGCTGTGGCCCGCGGTGCTCACGCACCGCGGGCCACAGCCGGATCGTCCATCGCCCGTCGCGGAGTTCGCCCATCCGGCTGGACGGGTCGGCACCCCGCACGTGGCCGTTACGGCGCTAACCGTCCGGCTGCGCCTCGTCCGCACCGCGAGTGTGGACCCCGTCCGGCGTGTACGCCGCGACCTCGACGATCGTGTCCTCGAACGTGTACCCGCTGGGGCCCGGCAGCCAGGCGGCGAACCAATCGCCGTCGAGCACCGCGGACACGACCGTCCCGTCGTCGAGGGTGACCTCCACCCGCTCCGTTCCCGGCGGCGCCTCGCCAGCGACCATGGACCAGTCCTCACCGCCCCCGAGGTGGACAAAGTAGCGGAACGACGGCAGCGGGCCCTCCGGCAGCCACCGCGGGTCCTGGAGGCGCTCGTTGAAGGTGACCACGTCGATGAAGGGCCCGTTGGGCGTCGTGCTGGGCCGGTCGAGCTCGCCACCGAGCGGTCCCCAACACCCGCCAGCGGCCTGCTCCGTCAGCAGGAGGCTGAACCTCATCCGGTCGTCGGCGAAATGGAACCCGGTCTCCGGCTCGAACGTCTCCATGAGATCCGGGTCCCCGACCTCGGACGGGTCGCCACCGGGCATCTCGCCGCCTATCCCCCGCATCCTTCCCAGGCACGCCGCCAGCCACGACTGGTCGGCCGGGACCACGTACCGGTCCATGTCCAGTCGCGCCGGGAGCGTCGGGTCGCCGGTCGGTGACGTGGCGACCGGTGGAGCGGGCGCGTCGATTCCCAGCGCCACCCCCGCGCCGGCGGCGACGGTGGCCACCGCGGCCGCGGCACCCAGCGTCGCCAGTCGGCGTCGGCGGCGGCGCACCAGTTGGGTCAACGTCGATTCGGGCACCACCAGGTGCAGGTCGGCGTAGGCGTGCCGGACCAGGTCGTCGACATCGGTCATGGCGTCTCCTTCAGCTCGGCCGGCTCCGGCTCCGGCTCCGGCAAGGTGGCCCGGAGCCGTGCGAGTGCGCGGTGGAGGTGGGCGCTGACGGCGCCGGTCGAGATGCCGAGCAGGCGCGCGGTCTGCTCGCCGGAGTAGTCGGCGAGCAGCCGCAACGCGACGACCTCCCGCTGGCGCCGCGGCAGCGCGGCGACCGCCGCGCGTACCTCGGCGGAGATGCCCCCCGGCTCGGCCGGCGGCAGCGAACGAGGCGGCGGCGGGCCGAGCACCTCCCGCCGCAGCCGCCGCCACCACGTGCGCTGCGCGTTCAGCCCGGTCCGGATCACCCAGGCGGTGGGATCCGGATGGTCCCGCAGCCCGGACCAGCGGGCGTACGCGCGGGCGAACGCCTCGGCGGCAGCGTCCTCGGCCAGCAGCCGGTCACCGCCCGCGGCGAACAGCACGCGGAACACCAGGTCCTTGCGTACCGCGTAGAAGTCGCCGAAGTCGTCCACCGCCGGCTCCCGTCCGCTCGCCCGGACAACGCTTCGGGCGGTGGGGAGCTTTACCGGCCCGGGTCACGATCCGGTAACGCCGTCGCGGCGCCGGTCAGCCTGCGGCCCGCCGCCGACCAACGGGTTGCGGACGACGAGATCGGGGAAGCGCCCGAAGTCACGGTCGGCGCTCCAGAGCTCCCGGACGCCGTGCACCAGGCACAGCGCCGCGACCCGTGCGTCGTGCACCATCGGGCCCTGCACGTTGGCGTGGTCGAGCCGGTCCCGCAGCACCTGCCAGTACCCGGGCACCTCCGCGAGCAGCACCAACGACGGTGAACCCAGCCACGCCTCGATCTGCGTGGCCGCCTGCGCCGGCGTGCTGGGTGGGTCATAGATGCGCGGGTGGGTGACGACCGAGTAGAACTCGTGCACGCACGGCCACGGGATCGCCCAGGCGGCCGGCGACTCAGCGAGCTGCCGGACGGTCCGGCTCGCGCGCTCGTGAAACGGTGAGTCCCGGCGGTGGGCGTAGACCAGGATGTTCGTGTCGAGTGCGATCACCCGCGGTCACCGTAGATGGCCGCCCGTATGTCCTCCCAGCCGGCGCCCGCGAACTCCGGCCGCAGGCCACGCCCGCTCACCGACGCATCCGGCAGGCGGAACCGCTCCCCGGCGCGGCGACGGGCGAGGACCGCGCGCAACCCGTCCTCCACCAGCGCCCGCAGGGTCGTCCCCTCGGCGCGGGCCACCTCCTGCGCCTCCCGGAGCAGCGGCTCGGGAAGGTCGATGGTCGTCTTCATACAGCTAACCATATCGCGAATGCTGTGCCACCGTACGACCACGTGCGCGGCTGGAAACGCTGGTCGTGTAGGAGACCGCGTGGTCGCGCAGGTACGTCGGCAACGGCTCCCCTGCCTCCAGCGGGTCGCCGCCCGTGCGGTACGCGACGTCGGGCGCGACGGTCGGGCGGCGCGCTCTCGCCTCACGGCGTCCGCAGGACGCTGACCGGGTCTCGGGTAGCGGCCAGCACCGCTGGCAGCACGGCGGCCACCGCCGCCACCAGGACGGTCAGGAGCGCCACCGCTACGGCGAAGTCGACCGGTACCGGGTCACCCGCCCGCATGACGGCGACTAGCCCCACCACCGTGCCCACCGCCGCCCCCGGCATCGCGGCGATGACGGTGCGGTTGACCATCAGGCCGACCAGTGCCCAGCGGGATGCTCCGAGCGCCCGGCGGCGGCCCAGGTCCCGCCGCCGTAGCAGCACCTCTGCCAGCACCACCACCGCGATCAGGAATGCGCCGCCCCCCAGGGTGAGCAGCAGGATGCCCCGGCCGTACTCGCCCAGGTCGCCGCTGACCGCGCGTTGCAGATCGGCCAGCGCCGCCGGCGACTGGACGCTCACCTGGCTCAGGTCCGGGGGTGCCAGCAGCGCCAGTGTCAACGCCTCGGTGATGCGGGCCGCCTCAACTCCGGTCACCACCAGATGCACGCTGTCGGTGGCGGTGGCCGGGTCGGCCACGACGACCAGCCCCGCCTCGAACGCCTCGAACGGCGCCCGGGCGGTGAACGCGCCGACGACCGGGTACTCGACGCCGGCGGTGTCGGTCGCGAATCCGAACGGCTCCGCCATGCCCAACCGCCGCCGGGCGGCGTCCGACACCAGCGCCTCCCCAGGCGCTGGCCACCGGCCCTCGACCAGGGACACCACCTGCGCCGGATCGCCGGCGACCCGCCAGGCGGGCACCCGCTCAGCTCCATCGCCGACCACGCCGTTGACCACGTCGAACGGGGTGTCGACCCCGACCACCCGCTCGACGGTGTCCAGCCCCGACAGCACCTGGAGCACCGCCGGGGTCACCAGCCCGGCATCCCGATCGTCGCTGACCACCAGCAGCCTGGAACCCGCGGTGTCCAGCCGCGCGAGCACCGTCTCCTCGGCCGCGGCCGTCCGACCCACCGTCAGTAGCGTGACGGTGCAGATCGCCGCACACAGCACCGCCACCATCGCGCTGGAGACCCGCTGCGCGGTCGCCGTCCGGGCCGCTTCCTCCACCAGTGTGGACAGCCTCATAGCGCCAGCACCTCGTCGACGTGCTCCAGCACGTACGGGTCGTGGGTGGCGATCACCACCGTACGGCCGGCCTGCGCCGCCCGGCGCAGCACCCGCAGCACCACGTCGGCGTTGTCCCGGTCCAGGTTGCCGGTCGGCTCGTCAGCCAGGACCACCCGCGGATCGTTGACCAGCGCCCGGCACAACGCCACCCGCTGCGCCTGCCCGCCGGAGATCTCCCCGGGCCGGTGCTCGGCCCGGATCTCGATCCCCAGCTCCTCCAGCAGCTCCCGCGCCCGGCCGACCACGTCCCTGCGCCGCGCCCCCGCGTACAGCGCCGGCTCCACCACCGCGTCCAGCACGCTGCGGGACGCGTCCAGCACCGCGTCCTGGAACACGAACCCCACCTGCACCGCCCGGAGGTGCGAACGGTCGACATCGCTCAGCCCGTGCACCGGCTGCCCGTCGTACCGCACCTGCCCGGCCGACGGACGCAGCATCAGCCCCAGCACGTACAACAACGTGGACTTGCCCCGGCCCGACGGGCCGGTCACCCCGGTGACCGCGCCCGGGGTGAACTCGTGGGTGAGCCCACCGAACAGCTCCTGCCTGCCCCGCCGGTAGGCGAAGTGAAGATCGTCAACCGCCAGCACCAGCGTCACCCTCCGCCGGTGACCCGTCGGTCGGATCCTCCGGCGGGCCGCCGTCCGCCGGGACGCCGTCCGCGCCGCCGGTCACGACGACCCGCTCGCCCACCGTCAGCCCGCTGACCACCGCCACCCCGCCGGACGAGCCGAGCACCGTGACCGTCCGGCGGGTGCCGTCGGCCATCAGCACCCACGCCTGGCCGTCCGGCCCGGTCCGCACCGCCCCCACCGGCACCGACGGACCCGTCACCTCGGGCACGATCGTCACCTGGCCGCGCAACGAGACCCGCTCCTCCGCCGGCAGGCTCGCGCACTCGTCACCGCACACGACCCCACCGTCCGGAGCCGTCAGGGCGAACCGGACGCTGCCGTCCTCGCCGAACTCGGACTCGCCGAGCACCGCGGTCCACCGACGGTCCTCGTGCTCCACCGTCACGGTCGCGTCCGGCGGGATCAACCCGGCCTGGGAGTCCGACACCACCAGCGCGAAGCTCACCTCGCCGGTGGGCGCGTACACCGCCGGTTCACCACCGGCCAACCGCGCCGCCGGCACGATGGCCTCCCCCAGCTTCAGCCGGGCGGGAAGCACCGGCACCGCCACCACCTCGCCGAGCCGGACCGTACCCGTGGGCTCCATTCCCAGGTCCCGCTGCCATGCCCGCACCGCCTCGGCGGTCCCGGACCCGAAGCGGCCGTCGGCCTCGCCGGCGAGGTACCCGAGGTCCATCAACGCCCGCTGCAGCTGCGCCACGTCGTCACCGTCGTCACCCGGTCCGAGCGGCCGCCAGAACGGAACCGTGCCGGTCACCGCCCGCACCGGGACGGTGTCTACGGTGTACAGCACGTCCCCCTCGTCCACCTCACCGGTATCCGCGACCGACGTGACGGTGCCCGGCAGGCCGTTGTAGCCCACCACCACGAACGGCTGCTCGACGGTGACGTTCAAGGACAGCGCCCGGCCGACCGTCGCCTCCACCACGTCGTAGGTGACCGTCCGCACCTCACCCGGGTCCGCCACCGGTGAGCCGACCGTCACCCGCCCCGCCCAGTAGGCGGCGCCGGCCAGCGCCAGCACCACCACCGTCCCGGCGATCCAGCGCGACACCCTCGGGAGCCG
>DATGOE010000122.1:0-21752 GCA_035306365.1 Natronosporangium sp.
ATCCACCGCAGCAACGCCTCGCGGCTCGCGGCCACCCTCTGCGACCTGGGGTTCCTCAGCCGTACGGACTCACCGGGCCGCTACCGGCTCGGTCCCCAGCTGCCCCGGCTGGCGCGCCTGGCCGGCGAGCCGGACGAGGCGGTGCGGCGCGCCCGGGAGCCGTTGCGGCGGCTGGTGGCCGCGACCGGGGAGACCGGGCAGGTCGCCGTGCTCGACGGCACCGAGGTGGTGACCGCGGTGGTGATCGACGGCTGGCACACGGTGCGCGCCCACACCGTCGAACGCGCGCGCTTCCCCGCCCACTGCACCGCCCTGGGCAAGGCGCTGCTGTCCGGGCTGGACGAGGAGTGTCTTCGTGCCCGCTTCGGATCCCAGGCGCTCGCCGGGCGTACCCCGAGGAGCATCACCTGTCTGGACCGGCTGTGCCGCGAGCTGGACGTGGTACGGCGCCGCGGGTACGCAGTCGACGACGAGGAGTACGAGCCCGGCCTGCGCTGCGTGGCGGCACCGGTGCGCGACGCGGACGGCGTCGTCGTGGCGAGCCTCGGGCTGTCCGGACCGGTAGCCCGGCTGACCGACGAGGTGCTGCACCGGCTCGCGACCGGGGTGCGGACCGCGGCCGCGGCGGCCGGACCGCCCTGCGGCCGGGCGGCGCCGCCTCCGGCCACGACGGCCCGGACGTGAGCGGCCGTCGGCGGCGACGCCGGTCGCCACCCGGCCCACCCGGTGGTGAACGCCGACCCGGTCGTCACGCGGTCGGGTGTCCGGTCGTCAGCCCGCGGGGCAGGCCCGGAAGGACCGGGCGGCCTCGGTCAGCTCGGCCACGCGGACCCCGTCGGCCAGGGTCGCTCCCACCCAGGCGGCGCCGCGGACCGCGGCGGAGAACGCCCGCACCTGAGCCACGTACGGGTCGGTGGCCGGGATCTCGACCTCGGCGCCGGTGTGGTCCACCATCCGGCCGCCGCCGGTCCAGAAGTCACTCAGCCGCAGCCACCCCTCGGTGCCGCTGACCTCGATGTAGGACGCGGGTCCGACCATGCCCATGGCGGCCCGGACCGTGATCGTCGCCTCCTCGTGGGTGAGGACCACCACGGACAGGTCGTCCAGCGGCAACCCCCGTCCGGGCGACGAGAGGCGGGCGGCGCAGAAGTCGACCTCCCCGGTCAGGTGGCGCGCCATGTCGATGAGGTGGGTACCGAGGTCGCTGATGCTCCAGCCGCCGCTGAGCCGCGGGTCCAGGCGCCAGCTCGTGGGCCTCGCCGGACCGGCGACGGCGCGGTGGATCGTCAGGGAGCACATCGTACCGATCCGCCCGTGGGCGAGGGCCCGGGCGATCGCCGCGACCCCGGGGTTGAACCGGTGCTGGAAGGCGGTGCCGATGAGCACGTCGTAGCGGGCGAGCTGCCCGGCCATGCGGTGCGCGGACGCCGCGTCGACGGCCACCGGCTTCTCGACCAGCACGGCCCGCCCGGCCGCCGCCGCGGCCAGTGCGTGCTCCGGATGGTAGGCGGTGGGTGAGGCGACCCAGACCGCCTCCACCCCGTCGTCGGCGAGCAGCTCGGCGAGGCTGCGGTACGGCTTGCAGCCGTACCGCTCGGCGAAGCGGGCAGAGCCCTCGGGTGAGGAGCCGAACGCGCCGACTATCCGGTGCCCGGCCCGCTGGACGCTGGGCGCGAACCGGCTGTCGACCCATCCGCTGGTGCCAACGAACGCCCACCCCACCCCGTTCACCAACGGTGTTCCTTCCTGACTGGCCTGACAGTAGTCACGTCTCGATTCACGCGAAGTTTCACGCGCCGTTCAGTCGGCTCGTCGAGATCACGGTATGTTGCACTATACGCAGCAACGTTGCGCAGCGGGCTCCCCGTGGGGTACGGCGGGGCGAGGTCGCTCTCCCTCATCACCCGTCACCCACGGTGCACAAGGCACTGTCCCGGTATCCCCGTGGTGGTACCGGTACGGTGCGTCCGCCGCCGCCGGCCGCGTGCGCGCATGCCTGTGCCGCAGCCGCACGGCCGGCCCCGGGCCGACTCAGGCAGCAGTGCTCCGCACCCCGGTCAGCGGGCGCCGGCGGTGTCCATGGCGCGCAGCTCGCGCTTGAGCTCGGCGATCTCGTCGCGGATCCGGGCCGCCAGCTCGAACTGCAGCTCCCGGGCGGCACTGAGCATCTGCTCGTTGAGGTCCTGGATGAGCTGGGCGAGCTCGGCGCGGGCCATGCCCTCGGTCGGCGCCACCACCGGCCGGCGGCGGGAGCGGGTCTCCGGCACCGGACCCTTGCCCCGGGAGATCTGGCGCCCGCCCCCGCCCACGATCGCTCCCCCGGGCCCGTGGCCGGCCAGCGCACCCTCGGTGTCGTCGGCCTCCCGGTAGATGTCGTCCAGGATGTCCCGGATCTTCTTGCGCAGCGGCTCGGGCTTGATGCCCCGTTCCTCGTTGTAGGCGATCTGCTTGGCCCGGCGGCGGTTGGTCTCCTCGATCGCCTCCGCCATCGAGGGTGTGACCACGTCGGCGTACATGTGCACCTGGCCGGAGACGTTGCGCGCCGCCCGGCCGATCGTCTGGATCAGCGACCGGCCGCTGCGCAGGAACCCCTCCTTGTCCGCGTCGAGGATGGACACCAACGAGACCTCCGGCAGGTCCAGGCCCTCGCGCAGCAGGTTGATCCCGACCAGCACGTCGAACTCGCCCTGGCGCAGCTCCCGCAGCAGCACCACCCGGCGCAGCGTGTCCACCTCCGAGTGCAGGTAGCGCACCCGGATGCCGTGCTCGAGCAGGTAGTCGGTGAGGTCCTCGGCCATCTTCTTGGTCAGGGTCGTCACCAGCACCCGCTCGTCCCGCTCGGCGCGCAGCCGGATCTCGTGCATGAGGTCGTCGATCTGGCCCTTCGTCGGCTTGACCACGATCTCCGGGTCGACCAGGCCGGTGGGCCGGATCACCTGCTCGACCACCTCGCCGCCGGTCTGCTCCAGCTCCCACGGGCCCGGGGTGGCCGACAGCATCACCATCTGCCCCACCCGCTCGAGGAACTCGTCGAACCGCAACGGCCGGTTGTCCCGCGCCGACGGCAGCCGGAACCCGTGCTCGACGAGCACCCGCTTGCGCGACGCGTCCCCCTCGTACATGCCGCCGATCTGCGGGACGGTCACGTGCGACTCGTCGATGACGGTGAGGAAGTCGTCGGGGAAGTAGTCCAGCAGGCAGAACGGCGGCTCGCCGGGCTTTCGCCCGTCGATGTGCATGGAGTAGTTCTCGATCCCGGAGCAGAACCCCACCTGCCGCAGCATCTCCAGGTCGTAGGTGGTGCGCATCCGCAGGCGCTGCGCCTCCAGCAGCTTGCCGGCCCGTTCCAGCTCGGCCAGCCGCTCCTCCAGCTCCGCCTCGATGCCGCGGATGGCCCGCTCCATCCGCTCCCCGCTGGCGGTGTAGTGGGTGGCCGGGAAGATGAGCAGCTGGTCGGTCTCGCGCACCACCTCGCCGGTGAGCGGGTGGAGGTAGTACAGGCGCTCCACCTCGTCGCCGAACATCTCGATCCGGACCGCCAGCTCCTCGTAGGCCGGGATGACCTCCAGCGTGTCCCCCCGGACCCGGAACGTGCCCCGCTGGAAGGCCAGGTCGTTGCGGGTGTACTGCACGTCGACCAGCCGCCGCAGGAGCTGGTCACGGTCGAGCTCGTCACCGACGCGGACCCGCACCGCCCGGCCGAGGTACTCCGCCGGCGTGCCCAGCCCGTAGATGGCCGACACGGTGGCCACGACCACCACGTCCCGGCGGGTCAGCAGCGACATGGTGGCGGAGTGCCGCAGCCGCTCGACCTCCTCGTTGATCGACGCATCCTTCTCGATGTACGTGTCGGTCTGCGGGATGTACGCCTCGGGCTGGTAGTAGTCGTAGTACGAGACGAAGTACTCCACCGCGTTGTCCGGCAGCAGCTCCCGGAACTCCTTGGCGAGCTGGGCGGCGAGGGTCTTGTTCGGCGCCAGCACGAGCGTGGGGCGCTGCAGCCGCTCGATCAGCCAGGCCGTCGTGGCGCTCTTACCCGTGCCGGTGGCGCCGAGCAGCACCACGACCCGCTCGCCGGCGCGCACCCGCCGCTCCAGCTCGTCGATGGCCTGCGGCTGGTCACCGGAGGGCTGGAAGTCGCTGACGACCCGGAAGCGCCCGTCCGCGCGGGGGATGTCCAGCGTCATACCTCCACGCTACGCGCCCGGTCCGACGCGCGGCCGCCGGCCGACGGGCGGGCGGGAGGAGGCGAGCCGGCCGGCGGGGCCGGAAGGCCGGGCCGCCGGCCCCCACGGCGGCCCGGCCGGTCCCCTCCGGCCGCGTCAGTCCTTGAGCGCCGAGGCCGCCACACCCTGGACGAAGTAACGCTGGAACACGAAGAAGATCACGGCCATGGGGACAGTCGTGATCATGGCACCGGCGAGGATGGTGTTCCACGGCTGCGCCTCCCCGAAGGCGCCGCGCAGCAGGGCCAGACCCACCGGTAGCGTGCGCAGGTCGGGGTCGCCCGGCGCCGCGATCAGGGGGTGCAGGAACTCGTTCCACGTCCCCTGCGTGGACAGGATCGTCAACGCGATCAGGCCGGGCGCCGCGATCGGCAGCATCACCCGCCAGAACACCTGGACCGTGGAGGCGCCGTCGATCGCGGCGGCCTCCTCCAGCTCCGCCGGCAGCTGCTCGAAGAACTGCTTCATCAGGAAGATGCCGAACGCGTCGAACATCAGCGGCAGGATGAGGCCGGCGTAGGTGTTGAGGATCCCCAGCTCCTTCATGATGATGAAGCGCGGGATCGCCAGCACGATCGCCGGCACCGCCAGTACCGCGACCACGAGCGCGAACACCGCGGTACGGCCGAAGAACCGCATCCGGGCCAGGGCGTACCCGGCCAGCGAGCACAGCACCAGCCGACCCAGCACCACGCAGACGGTCACCACCACCGAGTTGAGCAGCCACAGCGGGATGCGGATGCTGCCGCGCTGCAGGCCCCGGATCCCGTCCAGCGTCCATCCGCGCGGGCCGGCCCAGGGGGTGACCGGGTCGGCGGCGATGTCCGGCAGGCTCTTGAACGAGGTCACGACGGACAGGACGAACGGGTAGATGAAGATCAGCGCGAAGCCGACGAGCACCAGGTAGCCGACCGTCCGCCGGATCCGGCGCCAGACCGGTGAGTCGCCGGGCCGCGCGCGTGCCGGTGGCCGCGACCGTACCGGTGGCCGGGCCCGGCCGGCGGGGGCGGCGCCGGTCTCACCGGTGCGCTCCGGTGACACGGTCGGGGCGTTGACCGCCATGTCAGCGCTCCTCTCTGGTGAGCCGGCGTTGCACCAGCGTGAACGCCACGATGATGGCCAGCACCATCACCGCGATCGCGGCGGCGATCCCACCCTGCGAGTTCTGGAAGAGCTGGGTGTAGATGAGGAACGCCGGCGTGAGCGTGGTCTTCTGCGGGCCACCGAACGAGATCGCGAAGATCTGGTCGAACACCTGCCAGGTGCCGATCACACCGAGGGTGACGACGAAGAAGATGATCGGCTTCATGAGGGGGACGGTGATCCGCCAGAACCGCTGCACCGCGCTGGCGCCGTCGACCCGTGCCGCCTCCTCCACCGACGGGTTGATGCTCTGCAGCCCGGCCAGGAAGATGAGCATCATGGTGCCGGTGGTGGTCCAGACCGCCAGCGTCATGATCGCGAACATGGTGACGCTCGGGCCGGACAGCCACTCCCACAGCGACAGGTCCATCACCTCCGGCTCCGCCAGCCACGCCGGCGCGTCGCGGACGCCCACCGCCCGCAACCCCAGGTGGATCAGCCCGTTGGCGTTGTCGAGCCAGTTCACCGCCCGACCCGGCAGCAGCTTGTTGATCAGCCCGTTGACCTGGAACAGGAAGGTGAACATCAACGCCACCGCGATCGAGCTGGTGATCGACGGGAAGTAGTAGGCGGTGCGGAAGAACCCTCGCCCGCGCAGGAACCTCTGGTTGACGATGACCGCGAGCACGAACGCCAGGGTCGTCTGCGCCGGCACCACGCCGAGCACGTAGTAGAGGTTGTTGCGCAGCGCCTTGGCGAAGTCGCCCCGCCGGACCCCGGGCTCGGTCAGCAGCTCCCGGTAGTTGTCCAGGCCCACCGGGGTGGACTCGAACGGCGACACGATCCCGTTCCACTTGCGGAAGCTCAGCCACGCGGTGACGAGGATCGGCGCCACCAGGAACACCATCAGCCCGACCAGGGCCGGCAGCGTGAACAGCCATCCGAAGGCGCGCTCGCCCGCGAGCACCCCCGGCCGCCGGCCACGGCGGCGCGCGCGGATGCGGCGGACGGTTGACCCGACCGGCATGTCTCCTCCCCTGCCGGTGGGGTGGCCGCCGCGGGCGGCGGCCACCCCACCGGCCACGGTCAGCCGAGGACGTCCCCGGCGGCCGCGGCCGTCTTCTCGATCAACTCGTCGACCGAGCCGTTCCCGGCCACGATCGCCTGGGCGTTCTCGTCGAAGACGCCGACGACGTCGCCGAAGCCGGGCCGGAACTGCCACTTGTGCGCGTACTCCGCGCCGGCGAGGAACGCCGCCAGCTCCGGCCGCTCCGACACCCAGGTGTCACGCGCCGACGCGCGGGCCGGCATCACCGGGAAGTCGCGGGTCCAGGCCTCGGCCCCCTCGGCGTTGGTCAGGTACTCCACCAGCGCCCACGAGGCGTCCGGGTTCTTCGCGTTGGCCGCCACCCCGTAGCAGACCGTGAACGCGAACGTCCCCTTTCCGGCCGGCCCGGCCGGCAGCTCCGCCACCGCGTACTCGCGGTCGGGGAAGTCCTGCGCGAGCGCCGGCACGATCCAGTTGCCCTCGATGGTCATGGCGGCCTTGCCCTGGCCGAACGCCTCGCCGGCCCAGCCGGCGTCGACCTGGCTCGGGCTGGCGGCGATGCCGTCGGCGTACATGCCGGCGACGAACTCCAGCGCCTCCCGGGCCTGCGGGGAGTCGATGGTCACCTCGGTGACCTCATCGTTGGTCAGCGCGGTGCCCGCCTGGAACAGGAACACCGCCCACCGCGGGTACTCCACACCCATCACCAGGCCGACCCGGTCGTCGGTGGTCAGCGCCTCGGCGGCCGCCCGCAGCTCCTCCCAGGTGGTCGGCGGCTGCAGGCCGGCCTCCTCAAACGCCTGGACGTCGTAGACCAGCGCCAGGGTCGAGAAGTCCTTCGGCGGGCAGTACCAGGTGCCGTCGTAGGTGAACGCCTCCCGCAGCGAGGGGTAGATGTCGTCCGGGTCGCTGAGGGCGCCGTCCGGCACCGGTGCCAGCACGCCCGCGTCGGCGAGGTCGGGCAGGCGGTTGCTGTCGACGTAGAAGACGTCCGGCGGGCTGTTGCCGGCCAGCGCCGACTGGAGCGTGGCGTCGTACTCCGGCACCGGGTTGAACAAGGCCCTGGCCCCGGTCTCGGCGTTGAACTGCTCGATGAGCGCCGACAGCGCCTCGTCCTCCGCCTCCGACGAGGACCAGCCCATCACCTGCAGCTCCAGGCCCTCCAGGCTGGTCGGGTCGCTGTCGCTGCCACCGCCGCCGTCACCGCCGCAGCCGGCGGCGACCAGGGCGGTGGCCAGCAGCGCCGCCGACAAGATCGTCGTCCTTCGCATGGTGTCTCCTTCGTGGTTCAGGGGGGTCCGGTGGCTGTGGGCCACCGGCCGGTACGGTGCTGGCGCGGACCGTGAGGGTGGGCCGCAGCAGCAGGTGGTCAGAGAGGTCCGGCGGGTCGAGCACGCCGAGCTGGGCCAGGAGCAACCGGACGACCGCCTGGCCGACCTGCTCGACCGGCTGGGCCACGCTGGTGAGCTCGATGCCGGGCAGGGCGGCCGCGGGGGTGTCGTCGAAGCCCACCACGGCGACGTCGTGACCGGGCCGCAGGCCGCGCTCGCCGAGCGCCCGCAGCACTCCGTAGGCGCACAGGTCGCTCACGCACACCACCGCCGTGGGCGGGTCGGGGGTGGCCAGCAGCCGGTCCGCCCCCGCTCGGCCCGGCTCGGTCCCCTGCTCGGCGCGGGCCACCAGCGGCGGTATGCCGAAGCTCTCGCAGGCCGACCGGTACCCGGCGAGCCGGTCGTCACCGGCGCCCGATCCCTCCGGCCACCCGAGGAAGGCGATCCGTCGGTGGCCCAGCTCGTACAGGTGCCGGACGGCCTGCGCGGTCCCGGCCGCGCCGTCCACGTCCACCCACGGTCCCCGCTCCTCACCCGTCCAGGTCCGGCCGAATGAGACGAAGGGGACGTTCCGCTCGGCCAGCCAGGCGTGGCGGGGATCACCCACCTCGGTGTCGGAGAGGATGAAGCCGTCGACCGCCTGCTGGCCCAGCAGCTCGGCGTAGCGGTCCAGCCCGGCCGCGCCGGCCGGAGCGGTGAACAGCAGGATGTGGAAGCCGTGGGCGGCCGCCGCCTCGGTGACCGCGTGCACGAACCGGTCGAGCACCGGGTTGAGGGCACCGTCGGTGACCGGCTGATAGCAGTAGCCGAGCAGGCGGCTGGCGCGGGTGCGCAGCGACCTGGCCAGCCGGTTGGGCCGGTAGTTCAGCTCCCGGATCGCGGCTTCGACCCGCTGGCGGGTGGCGGGCGCCACTCTCTCGGGCGCGTTCAGCACGTTCGAGACGGTCTGCCGCGACACCCCCGCGGCCGCGGCGACGCTCTCCAGCGTTGGCCCGTTATACCGCCTAGACACCGAACGTCACCTTCATCACATTGAACGATCCATTCGGTTGCTACCCAGATTTGATCGTTCAAACTAGCGTGTGGTAGCAATGTAGGACCGTGTACCTGCACTGTCAAGACGCCGGAGACGAGCGGATGTCACCGACCACCCGCCAACCTTCCCCGATCCCGCAGCCGTTCCTGCATGACCTGGTCACCTGCGTGTCCGCGCCCACGGTCGTGCTGTCGGGCCAGGACGGGCAGGTCCGCTCCGGTTCCGTGGAGGGCGCCTTCCGCCACGACCGGCGGATCGTCTCCCGCCTCGTCGTGGACGTCGACGGCCACGAGCCGGTGGGGCTCGGGCACGGGTACACCCCCGGCGGCGGGATCCGCTTCGTCTCGGTGGTCCGTCACCTGGGCGACCCGACCGCCGACCCGACCGTCCGGCTGGAGCGCACCCGCCACGCCCGCGCCGACGGCTTCGAGGAACGGTTGGAGCTCGTCAACGCCTCCCGGCAACCGGTGACGGCGCGCGTCCGGCTGCGGGTGGCGGTCGACCTCGCCGCGATGGACGCGGTCAAGCACGGCGAGACCACCGCCGCGCTTTCCCCACGGCCACCCGACGGCGCCACGGTCACCTGGGAGGACCCCCGGACCCGGGTGACGCTGCGGGCCGGCGCGGACCCCGTGGTCGCCGCCGGCGACGGCGACCCGGGGGCGACGGTGACCTGGCGGGTTGACGTGCCCGCGCGTGCGCGCTGGACGGCCGACGTGACGGTGACCGCGGTCGACCGCGACCCCGAGGCCGTCGGGGTGTTCGCGGCGGCCGGGGACGCGCCGGCTCCGGAGGTCACCGTCACCGGACCGGTCGGGTTGGCCCCCCTGGTCGCGCGCAGCATGGCCGACCTGTCCGCCCTGCGCCTGACCGACCCGCAGCACCCCGGGGACGCCTTCGCCGCCGCCGGCAGCCCCTGGTTCCTGACGCTGTTCGGGCGCGACTCACTGTGGACGGCCAGGTTCGCGCTGCCGCTGGGTACCTCCCTGGCGCGCGGCACGCTCCGGACGCTGGCCCGCCGCCAGGGCACGCGTCACGACCCAGTCACCGGGGAGGCGCCGGGGAAGATCCCGCACGAGGTGCGGACCTCCCCGCAACGGGCCAGCGGCGGGCACTCGGTCTACTTCGGCACGGTGGACGCCACGGCGCTGTGGGTGTGCCTGCTGCACGACGCCTGGCGCTGGGGCATGCCGGAACCGGACGTGGTCGGCCTGCTCGAGCCGCTGAGGGCCGCGCTGCGGTGGCTGGTCGAGGACGCCGACGGCGACGGCGACGGCTTCCTGGAGTACCTCAACCGCGCTGACACCGGCCTGGCCAACCAGGGCTGGAAGGACTCCGGCGACGCCATCCAGTTCTCCGACGGCACCATCGCCTCGCCCCCCATCGCCCTGTGCGAGGCCCAGGCGTACGCGTACCAGGCCGCCACCGGCGGGGCGGACCTGCTGGAGGCGTTCGGGCAGCCGGGTGCGGACCGGCTGCGCGAGTGGGCGGCGCGGCTGCGCGAACGGTTCCGGGACGCCTTCTGGGTGGAGGACGCCCGGGGACGGTTCCCCGCCATCGCGCTGGAGGGCGCCAAGCGGCCGGTCGACGTCGCCACCTCCAACGTCGGGCACCTGCTGGGCACCGGGCTGCTCACCACCGCCGAGGCGGCCGCGATCGCCGCCCGCCTGGCCGAGCCCGACCTGGACTGCGGCTACGGGTTGCGCACCCTCACCGCCGACGCGGTCGGCTTCAACCCGCTGGGCTACCACGTCGGGACGGTGTGGCCGCACGACACCGCCATCGCGGTGGGCGGTCTGGTCCGCGAGGGCCTGCCACAGGCGGCGGAGTCGCTGGCCTCGGGGGTCCTGCGGGCCGCGCCCACCTTCGACTACCGGCTGCCGGAACTGTACGCGGGGATGGACGCCACCGGCGGCCAGCCGCCGGTGGCGTACCCGGCCGCCTGCCGGCCGCAGGCCTGGTCGGCGGCGGCCGTGGTGGCGCTGCTGCAGGCGGCGCTCGGGCTGCACGCCGACGTGCCCGCCGGCGTGCTGTCGGTACGGCCGTGCTTCCCGTCCTGGTTCCCGCTGCGGGTCACCGGCCTGCGCGTGGCGGGGCACCCGTTGTCGGTGTCGGTGGACGCCGACGGCACGACCCGGGTGGAGACCACCGCACCGGTCGAGGTGCGCGTGGCCGGGCCGGCTGCGGACCTCCCCCGCCCGCGTTCCGCGCAGACCGCACCGGCCGGTGCCGGCGTCCCGGGCGCCGGGGGCGGGACAGGCGTGGGGTGAGCGGGCGCCGCCCCTGGTGGACGGAACCCCATTGTGTGAAACACCTCACCGCGCTACCGTTGAGGCGTAGGCCGCTCGCGGCGGCCAGCCGCACAGACCGGGCCTCCACACCGGCCGGTCGTGTGGCGCTCCGGTTGCTGCCCCGGCCGTCGGCCGGCGAGCGCCCGGAGTGGTCGCGCCAGGACGCGACCGGTCAGCCGCGAGCGGTCTGTACGTCTGCCCGCCGAGCCGGTCCGCCCGCCCGGGGTCAGGGCGCCCAACCGGTCTGCTCGGCCCACCGCCGCGCCCTCGGCCACACCGCGTCGAACCAGGGCTCCTTCCGCTCGGCGTACCCGGTGGCCGTCAGACCCTCGTCCCGCAGGCGCCGCTTCAGCGCGGCGTACTCGTCGCGGGCGGCGGGATCGGCCCGCCAGAAGTCGCGCAGGAGCAGGGCCACCCGCCACGCCGGTCCGTGCGCGGGACGCACGTGCAGGTTGACGATCCGGTCCGGATCGGCGCCGCCGTGGAGCCGCTTGCGCCAGGCGGCCGGGTCGGGGTACGGCGACCTGGGGCTGTCGTGCCACTCACCCTCCACCGGTGGGAAGCCGGCCTCCGCGAGCGGCTCGGCCAGCGCGTCCGCGGCGGCGAGGTCGGGCACGACCAGCTGGATGTCGATGATGTCGCGGGCCGCCAGGTCGGGCACCGCGGTCGACCCGATGTGGTCGATCCGCTGCGCCACCCCACCGGCCGCGTGGCGTAGCCGGGCCGCCAGCCGCTGGTACTGTGCCGGCCACGCCGGGTCGTACGGCACGATGCGAACGCCCTCCGGCGGGCGCGCCGACCGTCGCAACCGGACGTTCTCCTCGAACGGCACCAGGCGGTCGCGCCACAGTCGGTCGACCCGGGCGTAAAGGTCCGCCAGCGGGCCGTCGTTGGTCAGCAGCACGTCGGCGGCGGCGCGGCGGACCTCGTCGCTGGCCTGCGCCGCGATCCGTGCCCTGGCCTGCTCCTCGGTCATGCCGCGGGAGCCGACCAGCCGGGCGATCCGGGTGGCCTCGGTCGCCTCCACCACCACCACCAGGTGGTAGGTGGCGGCCAGGCCCGCCTCGACCAGCAGCGGCACGTCGTTGACGACGATCGCGTCGGGCGGCGCCGCGGCGACCAGTTCGGCCGTCCGGGCCCGCACCCGGGGGTGGACGATCGCCTCCAGCCGCCGCCGGCGCTCGTCGTCGCCGAACACCACCGACGCCAGCGCGGCGCGGTCCAGTGAGCCGTCGGGGGCCAGCACCTGCGGGCCGAACTCCGCGACCACCCGTGCCAGCCCGTCGGTGCCCGGCGCGACCACCTCCCGGGCGACCCGGTCGGCGTCGATGACCACGGCCCCGTGCCCGGCCAGCCGGCGCGCGACCTCGCTCTTGCCCGCACCGATCCCGCCCGTGAGCCCGACCCTCAGCACCGGACCAGTAAACCGGACCGCAGCGGTACGCGGTGCGACGGGTGCGCAGACGACCTGCGGTGACCGGGCCGAAAGCCCTCACCGGTCCGAGTCAGCCGCCGGCGAGCTTCTCCTTCAGCGCGGCGAGGGCCTCGTCGGTGGCCAGCGTGCCGGACGGCTCCTGCGCCGACTGCCGACCCTTGTCCCCCTGGCCCTTGCCGGAGCTGTCGGAACGGGAGCGGTCCCCGGCCTGGGCCGCCGCCCGGGCCGCGTGGACCTGCCGCTGGTGCTGCTCCCACCGCGCGCGGGCCTCGGCGTACTGCCGCTCCCACTCCTCGCGCTGCTTCTCGTAGCCGGGCAGCCACTCCCCACTGTCGGGGTCGAACCCCTCCGGGTACTTGTAGTTGCCGTGCTCGTCGTACTCGGCGGCCATCCCGTACAGGGTCGGGTCGAAGTGCTCCTCGTCCTCGACGAAGCTCTCGTTCGCCTGCTTGATCGACAGCGAGATCCGCCGGCGCTCCAGGTCGATGTCGATGACCTTGACCATGACCTCGTCGCCGACCTGCACCACCTGCTCGGGGATCTCCACGTGCTTCTCGGACAGCTCGGAGATGTGCACCAGGCCCTCGATGCCGTCCTCGACCCGCACGAACGCGCCGAACGGCACCAGCTTGGTGACCACACCGGGCACGATCTGCTGGATCTGGTGCTTACGGGCGAACTGGCGCCACGGGTCCTCCTGCGTGGCCTTCAGCGACAGCGACACCCGCTCCCGCTCCAGCTCCACGTCGAGGACCTCCACCTCGACCTCCTGGCCCACCTCGACCACCTCGGACGGATGGTCGATGTGCTTCCAGGACAGCTCGGAGACGTGCACCAGACCGTCCACACCGCCGAGGTCGACGAACGCACCGAAGTTGACGATCGACGAGACCACGCCCTTGCGCACCTGGCCCTTGGCGAGCTTGTTGAGGAACTCGGTGCGCACCTCGGACTGGGTCTGCTCCAGCCAGGCGCGGCGGGACAGGACCACGTTGTTGCGGTTCTTGTCCAGCTCAATGATCTTCGCTTCGAGCTCACGGCCCACGTACGGCTGGAGGTCGCGCACCCGCCGCATCTCCACCAGCGAGGCGGGCAGGAAGCCGCGCAGCCCGATGTCGAGGATGAGGCCGCCCTTGACCACCTCGATGACGGTGCCGCGGACCACACCGTCGTTCTCCTTGATCTCCTCGATCGTGCCCCAGGCGCGCTCGTACTGGGCGCGCTTCTTGGACAGGATCAGGCGGCCCTCCTTGTCCTCCTTCTGCAGGACCAGGGCCTCGATGCGGTCCCCGGGCTTGACCACCTCGGCCGGGTCGACGTCGTGCTTGATCGACAGTTCGCGGGACGGGATGACGCCCTCGGTCTTGTAACCGATGTCGAGCAGGACCTCGTCCCGGTCGACCTTGACGACGACACCCTCGACGATGTCGCCGTCGTTGAAGTACTTGATGGTCTCGTCGATCGCGGCGAGGAAGGCCTCCTCAGACCCGAGGTCGTCGACGGTGACCTGCTGGCTGGTGCTCGAGGAAGCCTCGATGCTGCTCGTCATGTGGGCTGTAGCTCCGAACGGATCTGGTCGTTGTGGGTGACGTGTCGGCCTGGTGGCCACGCTAGCGGACCCCGCCGCCGGACACTCCACGGCGACCACGGATGATCACTGGAAGTCCCCCACGGCCACGGGCCTGCTCCCTGCCGAGGCCTCAGGTCCACGAGCGCATCGGATAGCTTACCGTGCGCGAAGCCACAGGGTGCAAGCCCTCGCGACACCGAATACCGGCGCACCGCCCGGTGCCCGTACGGTGGACCCGTGACACGGGCGGTCCGACGGCGGGTGACCGACGCCGAGGCGCGGGCGGCCAGCCGTTACTGGTGGGACACCGACGCCGACAGCTACCAGGCCGCCCACGGCGGGTTCCTCGGCGACGTGGACCTGGTGTGGTGCCCGGAGGGGCTGCGGGAGGCCGAGGCCGGCCTGCTGGGCGACGTCCGGGGGCGGCGGGTGCTGGAGCTGGGGTGCGGCGCGGCCGCCGGCGCCCGGTGGCTGGCCACCGCGGGCGCGCACGCCGTGGGCCTGGACCTGTCGGCGGGCATGCTGCGCCACGCCCGCGCCGGCTCGCGCCGCAGCGGGGTACCCGTCCCGCTGGTGCAGGCGGACGCGCTCGCCCTGCCGTTTCGGGACGCCGGTTTCGACATCGTGTTCACCGCCTTCGGGGCGGTGCCGTTCGTGGCCGACTCGGCGGCGCTCATGCGGGAGGTCGCCCGGGTGCTGCGGCCGGGCGGGCGCTGGGTCTTCTCGGTCACCCACCCGATGCGGTGGATCTTCCTCGACGACCCGGGCGAGCGCGGGCTGGTGGTGGTCCACTCGTACTTCGACCGGCGCGCGTACGTGGAGGAGGACGAGGACGGGGTGCCCCGCTACGTCGAGCAGCACCGGACCATGGGTGACCGGATCCGGGAGCTGGTCGCCGCCGGGTTCGTCGTCACCGACCTGGTGGAGCCGGAGTGGCCGGAGGGTCACGAGCGCGAGTGGGGGCAGTGGGGGCCCCTGCGGGGCCGGCTGTTCCCGGGAACCGCCATCTTCGTCGCCCACAAGGACGGCCCGGGCGCGCGCTGACCCGCCGGTCCGGGCACGAGCCGTGACGGCGGGCCGGGAGCCCAGCCGTGGGCGCCGGCCGGCCGCGCCTCGTTCAGGTGACGAGCGGGCTGCGGCGCTCCAGCAGCAGGACGTCCCGCCACCTGCCGTGGTGGCGGCCGAGACGCTCCCGGCGGCCGACCACCCGGAAGCCGACCTTGGCGTGCAGGGTGAGGCTGGCGGTGTTCTCCGGGAAGACACCGGCCTGGACGGTCCAGATGCCGGCCTTCTCGGCGCCCTCGACCAGCGCCCGCAGCAGCGCCTCGCCGACCCCGCGCCCGCGCGCGTCGGGGTGGACGTAGACGGCGTCCTCCGCGACGCCGGCGTAGACGCACCGGTCCGACACCGGCGAGAGGGTGGCCCACCCGAGCACCCGACCGGTCGCCGGGTCGGTCGCCACGAGGCTGTGCTCGGCGAGCCGACCGGCCCGGAAGGTCTCCCAGTCCGGCGCCGCCGTCTCAAACGTGGCCTCGCCGGTGTCGATCCCGGCCTGGTAGATCGCCAGCACCGCGGCCGCGTCGCCGTCGGCCATCGGGCGGATGACCGGGCTCACCGCGCGGCCGCCCGGTCGGTCGCGCCCGCGGCTGTCCCGCCGGCCGGTCCGGCAGCGGCGCCGGCGGTGGCCGGCCGGTCCGCGGCCGCGCGCAGCCGGTCGGTGTCCAGCACGCCGGCGAGCCGGTCGAGGACCCCGGGGTTGAGCCAGTAGTAGACCCAGGTGCCGCGCCGTTCGCAGTCGATGAGCCCGGCCTCGCGCAGGACCCGCAGGTGGTGGGAGATGGTCGGCGCGGTCAGCGCGAACCGTGGGGTCAGGTCGCAGACGCACACCTCACCGCCGGGGTGGGAGGCGATCAGCGACAGCAGCCGCAACCGCACCGGGTCCCCCAGGGCCTTGAACATGGGTGCCAGGGTCCCGGCCTGGTCGGGGGTGAGCGGCTCGCGCGCCAGCGGTGGGCAGCAGTCGGGGTCGAGGAGCGGGAGAACACGGCCTTGCTTCGTCACCCTTCTAACTTGACAGACGTCGAATCAGCCGTCAAGCTTGGGCTGTTTGGATGGTCTTCTAAGCAAGGAGGCGTCATGGACCTCGACCCCGTTCAGGAACGGGTACGGCAGGCGTACGCCGCGGCGGCGCGGGCCGCCTCCGCCGGGCGAGCCGCGTGCTGCGGCGACCCCGCCGCCCCCGCCGGGCGAGCCGCGTGCTGCGGCGACCCGACCACCCCCGCCGGACCGGCCGCCCGCGGTGGCGACCCGACCGCCCCCGCCGGACCGGCCGTCACCGGCGAGCCCGCCGGCCCCGGGTGCGGGTGCGGGACCGGCAGCGGCGGCGACGCGGGTGCCGCCGGGGCGTTCGGGGCCGGGCGGTACTCCGACGCGGACCGGGCCGAGCTTGCGCCCGGCGTCCTCGAGGCGAGCCTGGGATGCGGCAACCCGCTGGCCGTGGCCGACCTGCGGCCGGGCGACACCGTGCTCGACCTCGGCTCGGGTGCCGGCGGTGACGTGCTGCTGTCGGCACGCCGGGTGGGGCCCGCCGGCCGGGTGTACGGGCTGGACATGACCGAGGAGATGCGGCAGCTCGCCCGGGCCAACGCGGCGCGCGCCCGGGTGACCAACGTCGAGGTCCTCGCCGGCACGATCGAGCGGGTCCCGCTGCCGGACGCCAGCGTCGACGTCGTCATCTCCAACTGCGTCATCAATCTGTCGGTGGACAAGCCGGCGGTCTTCGCCGAGATGTTCCGGGTGCTGCGGCCGGGCGGGCGGGTCGGCGTGGCCGACATCGTCGCCGACGACGCCCTGACCCCCGCGCAGCGCGCCGAGCGTGGAGAGTGGACCGCCTGCATCGCGGGCGCGCTGACGCGGTCGGAGTACGTCGAGGGGCTGACCGCCGCGGGGTTCACCCGGGTGGACGTGTCGGTCACGCACCGGGTGGCCGACGGCATGTACGCGGCGATCGTCACGGCACGTCGGCCGGCGGACGCGGCGGTATCGTGACAGGATGACGAGGACCATCGATCTCGGGCTGGTCGGGCACGACCGGCCCGGGACCGACGGCCCGGACGCACCCGGCCCGTGGCGGCCGCGACCGGCCGCGAGCCCGTGGGCCGCCTCGCGCCGGCCGGGATGGTGGCCGGCGGCCGCGGTCGCGCTCGTGCTGGCGCTGGCCAGCGGGGCGCGACCCCCGGCGGTGGAGCACGCGCCCCGGCTCACGCCCGTCCTCACCCTCCCCGGCGGTGAGGCGGCCCTCACCGACACGCACCTGTTCGTCCACCGGCCCGACCGACCGGTGAACGACGGCGGGTCGGTCACCGCGTACCGGCTTCCCGACGGCGTCCAGGTGTGGCGGAGGGAGGTTCCCACCGCCGTGGCCGTCCCGGTCGTGGCGGGTGTGCCGCTCGTGGTCTCCGTGGAGCTCGCCGACCTCGCCCCGGGAGCGGCGGTCGCCGGCGCTCCGACCGTCACCTCCACCGCGCTGGACCCCGACCACGGCACACCACTGTGGACCCGCGAGGGCGGCCCGGCGGGCGAGGTCGCCGCCGGGCTGATCTTCTTCGGGCAGGCGGGCACGGCGAACGGGGACGGCGCGGTGATGACGGCGGTCGACCCGCGCTCGGGCCGGGAGGTGTGGCGCATCCCGGTGGACGGCCGGCTCGACTGGGACCGCGACCGGCTCGTGTCCCTCTCCGACGGCGGGGAGCTGGTCACGTACGACCTCGCCACCGGCAGGCGGCTGGCCGGTACGGGGCCGGCGGACGGTGCCGCCGGTGGCCAGGGGGGCGAGCGGCCGGCACGCCCGGCCGGCGGGACCGGGTACGCCACCCCCGTCATCCTGGGGTCGCGGGTGGTGGTGATGGACTCCGCCGCCGGCCGCCTGTCCGCCTACGACGCCGACACGCTCGCCCACCTGTGGACCACCACGGTCCCGGGCGCCGACCACCGCCCGCGGCGGTGCGACGAGCTGATCTGCCTGACCTCCTCCGGTCACATCCACGCCCTGGACCCGACCACCGGACAGGAGGCGTGGCCGTCGGCGCAGGCCGGGGCGGGCAGCGACCGGGTGCCCGTCGGGCTGCCGGGGGGTCACCTGCTGCTGGCGGAGACCGTGCTCGGCTCCTCCAGCCTCATCGTGGAGACCCGCACCGGCCGGCCGGTGCGGGAGCTCCGCGGCTGGACCGTGTCCCGCCGGGACGCGGTGAGGGACGACGCGGCCGTCCCGCTGCTGTTCCGGTACGACCCGAACGCGCGCACCACCTGGGTCGGCCGGCTCGACCTGGACAGCCTGCAGGTGGCGGTGCTCGGCCCGATCGGGGACAACCTGCCGGCCTGGTGCACCGCCGCCGACCCGTACCTGCTGTGCCACCTGCAGGACAGCCCCGGCCGGATGCGGCTGTGGCACGCCGGGTGAGGGCGCTCTCGTCCACCGGGTGGGAAGGTCTCGCCCACCGGCCGAGGGCCCTCCGCGGTCGGGGTCGCACCGCGGTCGTCGACCGGTCCCGGCGCCGGACCTACTGCGGCTGCCTGCCCGAGGTCCAGATGAGCTGCACCAGCTCGGCGCGGTTGCTCACGTCGGTCTTCGCGAAGATCCGCTTCAGGTGCTGTTTCACGGTGTTCTCGCTCACGAACGCCTTGGCCGCGATCTGCTTGGTGGTCAGCCCTTCGGCGACCAGTTGGGCGATCTCCTGCTCCCGCTTGGTCAGGACGTCCCAGGACGGCAGCCGGCGGACGCCCTGCTCCGTCGGCCGCGGGAACACGAGCGTGACCGCCGTGCCGTCCTTCTCGGACAACCGGTAGGTCTTGAGGATCGCCTGCCGACGGGTGGCGGGATCGCGCACGTTCTGGGTGCACACCCGCTTGCCCTGGGTGCGGAACTCGGCCATCGCCTGCTCGATGGAGGCCCCGACCGGATCGGGCCCGCCCGCCGAGGGGTCGGCGGTCGTGCGCACGTCCCAGTCGTTGCGGGCCTGCCGGTTCTGGTAGATGATCCGCCCGTCGAGGTCGGTGACGATCACCGCGTGCGGCACCCGGTCGAGGGCGTTCTCCAGGGCGGTGGCGCGGTGCCCGGTCATCTCGTACCGCAGCGCCCGCTCGGTGGCCAGCCCCAGCTGCTCGCTCACGAGCCTGGCCGTGGAGATGTCCTCCTGACTGAACGGGGGGTCGCTGACCGGCCGGGCGAAGTTCAACGTGCCGAAGAACATCCCCGACACGAGCAGCGGCGCCTCCATCGAGTGCGCGTAACCGCCCACCGCCAGCGCACTGCGCGCCCCGCACGCCTCCCAGCTCCTGGCGTCCACGACCCGCGAGGAGTCGATGGGACGTCGGTGCTGCACCACGAAATTCAGCACCGGGTCGTCGCTGCGGCCGTACTCCTCGTACTCCTCCAGGAAGTCCCTGCCGACCGTGGCCCTGACGTCCACCACCGCCCCGGTGTCGACGTCGAGCCGGTAGAGCCCGAGGCCGTGGGCGGGAATCACCCGGTCGACCGAGTCCAGGTAGGTCGTGGCAAGGTCCTCCACCGTCAACGCGCCCTGGAGGGCGCAGGCGAAGCGGTGGAACCGGTCGGCACGCCCGCCCATGGCCGCGACCTCCTCACGACCCCCGTTGAGTGCCGGTCTCGTCGAGTTCCCGCTGTTGTCCCGGCACGATACCGCACAGTTGCGGCTGGTAGAAGACCGTGTGCGGAGCCACAGCGGGACCGCCGGTGCCGTCGCGACCCGCGTTCCGCCGCCGGCCGCGGGCCGCCGGGGGCCGGGCCGCCGCGGCCCTCGCCGGGACCCCGCCGCCGCACGCCTGCCCCGTTGCGACACCGTCATCCGCTCTGTCCGGCATGCCGGCACCGGCCCTGTCCGGGACGCACGTCACGGGCGTGTCCGCAGGCCGCGGCGGCCCGTCCCGGATGCCGGTAACGGCGGGGTGCCCGTCCGTGTGCTTGTACCCGTTCGGGTCATGTTCGTGGTGCGGGGCGTGAGTAGCGTCACCGCACACGGGACCGGATGAGAAAGAGAAACAGACCTGGAAGGGGCTTGGATGGGGCGCATCCGCACCACCGGCAACGTAGTGGTTGCCTGTGCCTTGACGATGGTGTTGGCCGCCTGTGGTGGCGGCGGTGGCGGTAGCGGTGCCGGCGGGCCGGACAGCGACGCCGAGGTCTTGTTACGTTACGCCTTCTTCGCCCCCGCCCAGTCGTTCCCGGGCGTGCAGATGGAGGAGTGGGCGAAGCGCCTGGACGAGGAGACAGACGGGCAGGTAAAGGTCGAACTGTTCCCGGGCGGGACACTGCTCGCCTCTGGTGACATCTTCGACGGCGTCACCCAGGGCATCGTCGAGGTGGGTATGGACTCCCCCGCCTACGACGTCGAGCGCTTCCCGCTCAGCTCGGTCGTCACCCTCCCGATCGGGTTCAGCTGCTCGCAGGCGGCCAGCAAGGCGATGCTCGACCTGCTCGAGGAGTACCAACCGCAAGAGTTTGAGAACTACGAGATCATCACTGCCTTCACGACCGAGCCCGCGTACATCCAGTCGAAGGAGCCGGTGGGGAGCATGGCCGACCTGTCCGGCCTGGAGATGCGCACCTCGGGAGCGCTGACCCCCGCGCTGCAGCTGCTCGGTGCCGCCCCGGTGGGCATGCCCATGCCGGAGGTGGCGCAGGCGCTGGAGACCGGGGTCATCGACGGGTACGCCTCCTCCCGCGAGGTGCTGCAGGACTTCGGCCTGGCCGACTCGGTCAAGTACGTCACCGACTACGCGTTCGGTGTCTCCAACACGTTCGTCGCGGTGATGGACAAGGACTACTTCGAGTCGCTCCCGGACAACGTGAAGGAGGCCATCCGCAGCCTGAAGGCGGAGATGACCGAGTTCGCCTCGACCTACCACGACGAGCAGAACGTCGGCGCCGCGCTCGAGTGGGCGACCAGCGAGAAGGGCGTCGAGATCGTGGAGCTGGACGAGAGCGAGCGGGCGCAGTGGGACCAGCGGCTCCAGGAGCTGGTGAACAGCTGGCTGACCCAGGCGGCGGGCAGGGGCTTCGACCCGCAGGAGGTCCTGGACCGGGCCCGGGAGCTGGCCGAGCAGTACGGAAGCGAATGCTGAGCCGTGCGACGTCCGACTGATCTGGCGACCGCGGCGGTCAACGGGACAGTGACCTTGTTCGCTGGCCTGGCCGCCGCGGCCCTTCTCCTCATGCTCCTCGTCACCGTCGGCAACATCGGCCTGCGCGTCGTCGCCACCCCCTACAACGGCACCTACGAGATCGTCGGCATGTTGTCGGTGCTGGTCAGCGGGCTCGCGCTCGCCGAGGCCCAGCGGCACAAGACCCACATCGCCATCGACCTCGTGATGAGCCGCCGGTCGGTGCGGGTTCAGCTGCTGGTGGGGGCGGTGACGACCGCGGTCAGCGCGGCCATGTTCGTGATGCTCGCGCAGCAGCTGGTCTCGTACGGCCTGAACCTGCGCGACCGGGGGGCGGCCACCGAGTCGCTGCGCCTGCCCTACTGGCCGCTGGCGCTCGCGCTCGCGGCCGGCATCCTGGTGCTCGCCCTCGCACTCGTGTCCGACCTGGTCCAGATCGGCCGCAACCTGCGGTCGCGCACCCCGGAGAGCATCTGGTGAGCGGGTCCGGACCGACCGTCGAGGTGGTCGCGCCATGAGCATGACCGCGGTCGCGCTGATCGGCATCGCGTTC
>DATGOE010000123.1:0-4000 GCA_035306365.1 Natronosporangium sp.
ACGAGGGGCGGGAGGACCGATGGTGCTGGACCTTTCCGAGGTGCACGGCGGCATGCTCGCGGAGGCCGGTGGCAAGGCCGCCAACCTCGGCGAACTGATCAGAGCGGGCCTGCCGGTGCCGCCCGGCTGGGTGGTGACCACCGACGCCTACCGCCGGGTCGCCGCCCAGGCGGGCCTCGACGAGCTCATCGCCGAAGGCGGCGACGGCCTGGCGACCCGTGCCCGCGAACGCCTCCTCGCCACCCCCGTCCCGTCGGACATCGCCCACGCCATCACGACCGCGTACGAATCCCTCTCCACCCGCAAAACCACCGGGACAGACGAGAACGGTGCGCCCGCGAAGAGCGGCGAGATGGACAGGACTGGTGCGCTCGCGAAGACCGTCGAGACAGCCTCGAACGGAAAGCCCGGCGAGATGGACGGGGTCGGGTCGACCACGAAGAGCGGCGAGACGGACGGGAACGGTGCGGTCGGGGTGCCGGTGGCGGTGCGGTCCTCCGCTACGGCGGAGGATCTGCCGCATGCCAGCTTCGCCGGACAGCAGGACACCTACCTCAACGTGACCGGCGCGCAGGCGGTGCTCGACGCGGTGCGCCGCTGCTGGGCCTCGCTCTGGACCGACCGCGCCGTCGCCTACCGGGAGGCCAACGGCGTGGACCACGGCGGGGTGAGCCTGGCCGTGGTGGTGCAGGAGATGGTGGACGCGCGGGTGGCCGGGGTGATGTTCACGGCCAACCCGGTGACCGGCACAAGGCACGAGGCCGTCATCGACGCCGCTCCCGGCCTGGGCGAGGCGGTGGTGTCGGGCGCCGTCAACCCGGACCGGTTCGTGGCGGGCACCCGTACCGGCGAGATCCGCGAGCGCCAGGCAGGCGACAAGCGGCTGCTCATCCGGGCGCTGCCGGGCGGCGGCACCGAGCGGCTGGACCTCTCACCCCAGGACGGCCTCTGCCTCACCGACGACCAGGTCCGGGAGCTGGCCGCGCTCGGCGCGAAGGTGGAGGACCACTACGGCGCCCCGCAGGACACCGAGTGGGCGATCGACACCGGCGGCAGGCTCTGGCTCACCCAGTCCAGGCCGATCACCACCCTGTATCCGCTGCCCGAGGGCGGGGACGGCCTGCGCGTGTACATGTCGGTCAACGTGGCGCAGGGCGTGATGGGCCCGATCACGCCGCTGGGTATCGCGGCGATCAGGCTGCTGGCCGCCGGGGCGGCCGGCGCGTTCGGTCGGCCGCCCGCTGACCCGCGCCAGGGGCCGCCGGTGCTGGCCGAGGCAGGGCACCGGCTCTGGATCGACATCACCACCCCGCTGCGCAGCCGTGCCGGGCGGGCGATCCTGCCGAGGGTTCTGCAGGTGGGCGAGGCCCGTGCGGTGTCGCTCGTACAGGAGCTGGCCGAGGACCCGCGCCTGTCGGTCGTGCACACCTCGCGCCGCCCGCTGGTGCGGGCCGTCGCCCGGTTCGGCCGCCGCCAGCGCGTCCCCGCCAAGGTGCTGCGCGCGCTCACCCGCCCAGGCCGGGCGCTCGCGTACACCCGCAAGCTGGGCGAGGACCTCGGCACGCACCTGCGGCTGCCTGAGACCGCCACCCCAGCCGAGCGGCTGCGTCACGCCGAGCGGATGCTCGCCACCGCCTTCCCCGCGATCGTGTCGATCATGCCGCTGGCGCTCACCGGTTACGGCCTGTACGCGCTGGCGGCCAGGCTGTCCGGGACGCCGCTGGGAGAGCTGCAGGACGTGCTGCGCAGCGTCCCGAACAACCCGACCACCGAGATGGACCTGGAGCTGTGGCGGCTGTCCACCCGGATCGAGCCGGAGCCGTTCCGGGAGGAGCCGGTGGACGAGCTGGTCCGCCGCTTCCGCGCCGGCGCGCTGCCGCCGGCGGCCCAGCGCGAGATCGAGGCTTTCCTGGAGGTGTACGGGCACCGCGGCGTGGCGGAGATCGACCTGGGCGTGCCGCGCTGGTCGGAGGAGCCGGGCCACATCCTCGGCGCGCTGGCCAACTACCTGCGCATGGACCCGGACGCCGATCTCGCCCCGGCCGCGCAGTTCGCCAGGGGAGAGGAGGCGGCCCGGAGGGCCGTGGCCGAGGCGGTGGCCGCCGCCCGCCGTCGCGGCCGGGTCAGGGCCGCGCTGGTCCGGTTCGCGCTGGGCCGCGCCCGGCGGCTCGTGGGCCTGCGGGAGCTGCCCAAGTTCTACCTGGTCAAGGTGCTCGCAGGGGTACGGGCGAGCATGCTGGAGGTGGGCGGCCACCTCGTCCGCGAGGGGATGCTGGACGACCCGCGGGACGTGTTCTTCCTGGACTTCGCCGAGCTGGAGAGCGCGGTGGCCGGGAAGGGCGGCTGGCGGGAGACCGTCGCCGCCCGCCGGGCCGTGCACGAGCGGGAACGGCGCCGCGGGCACGTGCCGCGCATCATGCTGTCGGACGGCACCGAGCCCGAGGCGGCGGCGGGCGCGGCCCCGGACGGCGCGATCACCGGCACGCCCGCCTCCTCGGGCACCGTGACGGGCACGGCCCGGGTGGTGCTCGACCCGGTGGGCGCCCACCTGGAGCCCGGCGAGATCCTGGTCTGCCCGTCCACCGACCCCGGCTGGACGCCGCTCTTCCTCACCGCGGGTGGGCTGGTGATGGAGATGGGCGGAGCCATGTCGCACGGCGCGGTGGTGGCGCGCGAGTACGGCATTCCCGCCGTGGTCGGCGTCCCCGACGCCACCCGCCGGATCCCGCCGGGCGCCCAGGTGACGGTGAACGGCGCCGCGGGCACCGTCACCGTCGAGACCTGAGCCTCACACCGCCACGAGGCTCGCGTAGCGCTCCTTCATCGTGGCCAGCACCTCGTCCGGGTCCGCCGCCCAGACGTCGGCGTTGAAGATCTCCACCTCGACGTCGCCGTCGTATCCGGCGGCGGCCACGGCCCGGCTGATCGGCGGGAAGCCGATCACCCCGTCGCCCATCATGCCCCGGCCCAGCAGCACGTCCGCGGGCAGCGGGTGCAGGTAGTCGCACACCTGGTAGGAGGCGATCCGGCGGCCCGCGCGGGCGATCTGCTCGAACAGCGCCGGGTCCCACCACACGTGGAAGGTGTCGACGACCACCCCGACCTGCTCTTCCGGGTACGGCAGCGCCAGGTCGAGCGCCTGCCCGAGCGTGGACAGCACGGCCCGGTCCGGGCAGTAGATCGGGTGCAGCGGCTCCAGGGCCAGCTTCACCCCGCGCTCTCCCGCGTACGGGGCCAGCGAGGCCAGAGCCTCGGCCACCCGCTCGCGCGCGCCCGCCACGTCCCGGGAGAACCCGGCGGGCAGCGCCTCGCCGGGCCGCACCCCCGGCAGCCCGCCCACCACCATCACCAGGCAGGCCGCGCCGAGCTCGGCGGCCTCGTCCACGGCCCGCCGGTTGTCGTCCAGCGCCTCCGTGAACGCCCGCCTGCCCTCCTCACCGGGCAGCCCGCCCGCGGTCAGGAAGCCGCCCCGGCAGAGCGACGAGACCCGCAGCCCCGCCTCCCGCACCAGCTTGGCGCTGCGGGCCAGCCCCGTCTCGGCCACCTTCTCCCGCCACAGGCCGATGGCTTCGAGCCCGTGCCTGGCGCAGCCGTCCACCGCCTCGGGCAGCGACCACCGCCGGGTCGTCCACTGGTTGAGCGACAGGCTCACAGGCCGTTCACCTCCAGCAGCGCCCGCATTCTGCGCACCGCGAGCTCCTGGTCGGTCAGCAGCCCCGCCCGGTCGGCCAGCCGGAACACCTCGGCCAGGTGCGTCAGCGATCGGGCCGACTGGGCGCCGTTCACCATCGCGAACGCGTCCTGGTGGCCGTTCAGCCAGGCCAGGAAGACGATCCCGGTCTTGTAGTGGAACGTCGGCGTCTCGAAGATCTTGCGCGACAGCGGCACCGTGGGCGCGAAGATCTCCTCGTACGAGGCGAGACGCCGGTCCCTCTCCGCCCTGTCGGCGGCGGCCTCGGCGGCGTCCAGCTCCCGCAGCGCGGCGGCGGCGGCCGGGGCG
>DATGOE010000124.1:0-28092 GCA_035306365.1 Natronosporangium sp.
GAGGAGCTGCGGCTCTACGAGCTGATCTGGCGGCGCACCATCGCCTCGCAGATGACCGACGCGGTCGGCTCGTCGGTGTCGGTGCGGATCCGGGCCACCTCCACCGCCGGTGAGGTGTGCGACTTCGCCGCCACCGGCAAGACCATCACCGACCCCGGGTTCCTCAAGGCGTACGTGGAGTCCAGCGACGACGCCGAGGCGGAGGCGGAGGACGTCGAGCGGCGGCTGCCACCGCTGGCCGAGCGGCAGGTGCTGTCCGCCGAGGCGCTGGAGGCCACCGAGCACCACACCCAGCCGCCGCCCCGGTACACCGAGGCGAGCCTGGTCAAGGCGCTGGAGGAGCTGGGCATCGGCCGGCCGTCGACGTACGCGTCCATCATGCAGACCATCCAGGACCGCGGGTACGTGTTCCGGCGGGGCCAGACGCTCATCCCGTCGTTCACCGCGTTCGCCGTGGTCGGCCTGCTGGAGCGGCACTACCCGCGGCTGGTCGACTACGACTTCACCGCCTCGATGGAGGACCAGCTGGACGAGATCGCCGTCGGCGAGCTGTCGCGGGTGGACTTCCTGCGCGCGTTCTACTTCGGCGACGAGACCGGTGCCGACGACTCGGTGGCGCGCTCCGGCGGGCTGAAGAAGATGGTGACCGAGAAGCTCGCCGAGATCGACGCGCGCGAGGTCAACTCGATCCCGCTGTTCACCGACGACCAGGGCCGCGAGGTGGTGGTGCGGGTCGGCCGCTACGGCCCGTACCTGCAGCGCACCAGACCCGGCGAGGCCGGTGACGAGGAGGAGGGTGGCGAGCGGGCCACGGTGCCGGTCCCGGACGGCATCGCCCCGGACGAGCTCACCCCGCAGAAGGTGGAGGAGCTGTTCGTGGGCGGCAGCGGCGAGCGCAAGCTCGGCGACCACCCGGAGACCGGGGAGCCGGTGGTGCTGCGCACCGGGCGCTACGGCCCGTACGTGTCGTACGGGGACCGCAACGTGTCCCTGCTGCGGTCGCAGTCGCCGGAGACCCTGACGTTCGAGGACGCCCTGCGCCTGCTGTCCCTGCCCCGGTTGGTCGGCAAGGACCCGGACGGCAACGAGATCTACGCCGCATCGGGCCGGTACGGCCCGTACCTCAAGCGCGGTGACGACACCCGCTCCCTGGACAGCGAGGAGCAGCTGTTCACCATCACGCTCGAGGAGGCGCTGGCGCTGTTCGCGGCACCGAAGACCCGCGGCCGGCGGGCACCGGCCGCGCCGCTGCGGGAGCTGGGCACCGACCCCCTGACCGAGCGGCAGGTGGTGATCCGGGACGGCCGGTTCGGTCCGTACATCACCGACGGCGAGACCAACGTGTCGCTGCGGCGCGGGATGAGCGTGGAGTCCGTCACCCTGGAGCAGGCGTCGCAGATGCTGATGGAGAAGCGGGCGTCCACTGCCGACCAGGGCGGGACGCGGCGGCCGGCCAAGAGGACGGCGAAGAAGGCGGCGAAGAAGGCGACCTCCACGGCCGCGGCGAAGAAGTCCGCGGCGAAGAAGACAGCGGCGAAGAAGGCGACGGCGAAGAAGGCGGCGTCGACGGCCGCCGCGACGAAGGCCGCACCGGCGAAGGCGGCGAAGAAGGCCGCCGCCCCGAAGGCGTCACCGACGGTGCGGTAGACCGCGGCGGCGGGATCGGCCGCCGAGCCGCGATGCGTACCCTGGCGCGCCTCGTTAGGCAGCGTGGAGCCGGCGACCCGGCCGGCCCGGACGCTTCCCCAGAAAGGGATCCCCGTGACCGCATCCGGATCCGTGCGCGCCCGTCCACACCAGCCGGTGGCCGCGCCACTGCGCCGCGTGCCGGTGCAGGGCCGTAGCATGGCCAGGGTCCAGCGCATGCTCGACGCCTGCGCCGACATCGTGGACGAGGTGGGGTACGAGGGGCTCACCACGACGCTGCTGGCCGAGCGCGCCGGCGTGGCCATCGGCTCGGTGTACCAGTTCTTCCCGGACAAGCGGGCCGTGGTCCTCGCGCTGGCACAGCGCCACCTGCAGGCCTACCTGGACCGGCTCGGCAGCCGGCTGGCCGCCGGCGCGCCCGGCGGCTGGCGGGAGGCCACCCGGATCGCCGTGGAGGAGCACGTCCGCATGTACCACGACGTCCCCGGCTACCAGGCGCTGCGCCTGGCCGACCCGCTGGGCGCCGACTTGTGGCCGGACCGGGAAGCCCCGGCCGCCGCCCGCGTGGCCGAGCTGCTCATCGCCGCCGCCGGCCTGCCCGACCGGCCGCGGACGCGGCTCGCGGTGGTGGTGGCGCTGCAGGCCGCCGACACGGTGGTCAGGTCCGCGTTCCGCCGCGACCCGGCCGGTGACCCCGAGGTGCTGGCCGAGGCGACCGCCCTGGTGCACGGCTACCTGGCCGCCCGGCTGGACGCCTGAAGCCAGCCCGGCGGGGATCGGGGAAGTCCCTGACCCTTGATCGCGGGTAAACTCGGGGCCGCCGGCAGAGGCAGCGGACCCGTCCGACGAGGGGTAGCCGACTAGAGTGGTGGCCCGGAGCGCCCGGGGGACGGCGTCACGGCGGAGGTGGGCCACATGACGGCCAGCGGTACGGGGGGTGGTGTGCAGCCACCGGAGCCGGGCGGCCCACCGGTCCTCTCCGGAGTCGCCTCGGCACGCTCGGTGTTATCGATCCGCCCGTTCCGGCGTCTGTGGGCCGTCCTGTCGGTCGCCGCCCTCGCCGACTGGGTGGGTGTGCTGGCCACCGCCATCTTCGCCACCTTCCTGGTGGAGGGCCCGCTGGCCAAGGGCGCGGCCTTCGGGGGTGCGATCGGGATCCGGCTGCTGCCGGCGATGGTGCTCGGCACGATGGCCGGGGTGATCGCGGACCGGTTCGACCGGCGGTGGACGCTCTTCGTGTGTGATCTGCTCCGGTTCGTCCTGTTCGCGTCGATCCCGCTCGCGTTCCTCGCCGGGATCCCCCAGCTCGTGGTGCTCGCCTGGATGGGCATCGCGATCTTCGTCATCGAGGCCATCACGCTGGTGTGGAACCCGGTCAAGGACGCGGCCACGCCCAACCTGGTCCCCCGCGCCAAGCTCGAGGCCGCCAACCAGCTGGGGCTGATCGTCACCTACGGGGTGGCGCCGGTGGTGGCCGCGTTGCTGCTGGCCGGTCTGGACGCGGCGTTGGGCGCCGTGCCGCAGCTGCCCGGCTGGGCGGAGCGGCTGTCGGGCAACGGCAACGGCGCGCAGCTCGCGGTGGTGCTGGCGCTGCTGCTCAACGCCGCGGCCCGGCTCGCCACCGGACTGGTCGTCTTCTACGGGATCCGCGAGATCAGCGGCCGGGACGGAGTGATCCACGAGCACCCGACGCTGCTGCGGCAGTTCTTCGAGGGCTGGAAGTACATCGGCAAGACCCGGCTGGTCCGCGGCCTGGTGCTGGGCATCCTCGGCGCGTTCGCCGCCGGCGGGATCGTGGTCGGGACCGCGCAGTTCTACGCGCAGTCCCTCGGCGGCGGCAACGCCACCTTCTACCTGCTGTTCGGGATCATCTTCATCGGCCTGGGCTGCGGCATCGCCCTCGGACCCTGGCTGATCGGAGAGCTGTCGCGGCGCCGCTGGTTCGGGATGAGCATCGTGCTGGCGGCCATCGGCGTGATCGTCCTGGCGGTCGCCGTGCACCTGACCATCGCCGTGGTCGGCGCGCTGCTGGTCGGCGCCGGGGCCGGAATGGCGTTCCTGTCCGGCCTGACCCTGCTCGGCAGCGAGATCGGCGACCAGCTGCGGGGGCGCGTCTTCGCGTTCGTGCACACCGGCGTACGGGCGGTGCTCATGGTCTCGATCGCGCTCACCGGTGTGCTGGTCGGTGCCGGCGGCTCCCGGGTGCTCGGCCTCGGGTTCGTCCAGGTGCCGATCTCGTACACCCGGGTGCTGCTGTTCGCCGCCGGCGTCGCCGGGATCCTCGCCGGCCGGGTCGCGTTCCGCCAGATGGACGACAAGCCGGGCGTACCCGTGCTCGCCGACCTGTGGGGCTCGCTGCGGGGACGTCCGCTGTCGCCCCCGGAGCCGGTGGCGTGGCCCGGACTGTTCATCGTGTTCGAGGGCGGGGAGGGTGCCGGCAAGACCACCCAGGTGGAACGGCTGGCGGCCGCCGTGCGGGAACGGTGCCGGCGGGTGGTGGTCACCCGGGAGCCGGGCGCGACCGAGTTCGGCGCCCGGATCCGCGGCATGCTGCTGGGCGGCGACGGTGGCCCGGCCGCGCCGTCGCCCCGGGCGGAGGCGCTGCTGTACGCCGCGGACCGCGCCCACCACGTCGCCACCGTGGTGCGGCCGGCGCTGGCCGAGGGCGCCGTGGTCATCAGCGACCGGTACGTCGACTCGTCCCTCGCCTACCAGGGCGGCGGGCGCCGCCTGCCGCTCGATGAGATCGCCTGGCTGTCCGCCTGGGCGACCCGCCAGCTCAAGCCCGACCTGGTGGTGCTGCTGGACGTGCCGCCGGAGGTCGGCCTCGCGCGGGTGAACGGGCGGGGACGGACCGACCGGCTGGAGCAGGAGGACCTGGCGTTCCACGAGCGGGTCCGCCACGTCTTCCTCGACCTGGCCGCCGCGGACCCGCGCCGGTACCTCGTGATCGACGGCACCCGGCCGGCGGACGACATCGCCGCGGAGGTGCTCGCCCGGGTGGCTCCGATGCTGCCGCCGGCCACCGAGCCGCCGCCGGCGCAACGCGGCGGCTCCCGGCCGTCCCCGCGGGAGTTATCGACCATCGGGCAACGGGAGCCGCCCCGATGACGGTGTTCGACCACCTCGTGGGCCAGGAGGAGGCGGTGGCGACGTTGCGCCAGGCCGCGGCCGCCGCCGACGCGGTGGTCCGGGGAGAGGACCCCGGCTCCGGGATGACGCACGCCTGGCTGTTCACCGGCCCGCCCGGATCCGGCCGATCGGTGGCCGCCCGGGCGTTCGCGGCCGCGCTCCAGTGCGCCACCGGCACCGGCTGCGGCGAGTGCGCCGGCTGCCGCACCACCCTCGCCGGCACCCACGCCGACGTGCGGCTGGTGGTGCCCGACGGGCTGTCCATCCCGGTCGGGCAGGTGCGCGAGCTCGTGCTGCGGGCCGCGGGCGCGCCGACCGGGGGACGGTGGCAGGTGGTGCTCATCGAGGACGCCGACCGGCTCACCGAGGCGGCCGCCAACGCCCTGCTCAAGGCGGTCGAGGAGCCGCCGCGGCGGACGGTCTTCCTGCTGTGCACACCGTCGCTGCACCCCGACGACGTACCGGTGACGATCCGCTCCCGGTGCCGGGTGGTGACCCTGCGCCAGCCCCGCTCCGAGGCGGTCGCGGCGCTGCTGCGCGAGCGGGACGGGGTGCCGGCCGACGTCGCCGCCTGGGCGGCCGCGGCCGCGTGGGGACACGTGGGACGCGCCCGCCGCCTGGCGGCCGACCCGGCGGCCCGGCAGCGGCGGGAGGCGGTGCTCGGGGTGCCGCGCCGGCTCACCGGCGTGGGTGCCTGCTTCGAGGCCGCCGCGGCGTTGATCGCGGCGGCCGAGGAGGAGGCGGCCGCGGTGACCGCGCCGGTGGACGCGGCCGAACGCCAGGCGCTGGAGACGGCGCTGGGCGCCGGCGGCACCGGCCGGGGAGCCGCCACCGCCGTTCGCGGCGCCACCGGCCAGATCCGGGACCTGGAACGCCGCCAGCGCTCGCGGGCCACGCGCAGCCAGCGCGACGCTCTCGACCGGGCGCTGATCGACCTCGCCGGCTTCTACCGGGACGTGCTGATGGTGCAGCTCGGCGCACCGGTCGCGCCGGTCCACTCCGACCGGACCGAGACCGTGGCGGCCGCCGCGGCGAAGTGGACACCCGAGAGCACCCTGCGCCGGATGGAGGCCGTCCTCGCCTGCCGGGCCGCGATCGAGGAGAACGTGAAGCCGCTCATCGCGGTGGAGGCGATGATGCTGGCCCTGTGGCGGGGCTGACGGTCGCCGACGGGCTCCCGTCGGTGATGCCGCCGATGTCCACATGTGCGGGAACGGCGGTGGCGCGGCTGGCGCCGAGCCGGTACCGTCCGTTCGGGTAGCGTGACCGCGCGCGTGGACGGGGCGGCGCGGGCCGGAGGAGGACGGCGCGACAGCGATGGCGCACGAGATCGACGAGGCGTGGGTCGAGGAGGCGATCGCGCGTCACCGCCGGATCGAGCGGCTGCGGGCCGAGCTCGACGCCCGCCTGGCCACCACCGAGGTGACGGTGACGTCACCGGACGAGCTGGTGGAGGTACGGGTCGCCGCCGACGGCTCGGTGCGGAAGGTGACCATCGTCGGGTCGCTGCAGGGCCGCACCAATGTGGAGGTGTCCCGCTCCATCGAGGCCGCCATGAGCGCCGCCGCCGATGCCGCGCAGTGGGCCCGCCGCACCCTGTACGCGGAGACGTTCGGCGGGTACGCGCCGGTGGGGAGGGTCTGATGGAGACGCTGTGGCGGCTCGCCGACCGGCTCGACGAGGCGGCGACCGCGGTCGGCGCCGCCCGGCTGTCCGAGCTCGACCCGGGCCATCCGAGCGGCGGCGGTGCCGGTGCCCCCGCGGAGGTCGCCACCGCCCTGCGCCGGCAGGTGGCCGCCGCGCTGCAGGCCCGCGGCGAGGAAGCGGCCGCCCTCGCCAACGGCCTCGGCGACCTGGCGGCCCGGGTCCGCACCGCGGCCGGGCGCTACCGGGCGGTGGAGGAGGCGGTGCGGTCCCGGCGGGCGGGGCAGGTGGCCCCGTGACCGACGCCCTGGACCGGCTGTTCGCCGAGGCGGTGCCCCTGCTACGCCGGGTGGACGCGGCGCTCACGTTCTCCGGTGCCGGCGCCGACGACGCGGTGTGGCCGCTGCTGCGCCGCGTCCGGGCGCTTCCCTCGGACGCGGTCGCCGCCGTGACCGGCTGGCGGTCCGAGCCGCTGGCGGAGACGTCCGCCGAGCTGCGCAGGTTCGCCCGCCGGTGGGAGGAGGCGCTCGACCCGGTCGCCGTGCCACCGCCGTGGGAGGGCGCGGCTGCCGAGGCGTACCGGCGGCGCTGGGCGACACTGCACGCGTACGCGCGTGGCGGTGGCCCCGAGAGCGCGGTGGGCCGCCTGCGCGCCACCGCCGACCACCTCGACGAGCTGGCCGGATGGGTGACCCGCTCCCGGCGCGCGGTCGCCGTGGCCCTGGCCGACGCGCTCGCCTGCGCGGAGGCGGTCACGCTGCTGACCGCCCCCGCGCCGGACGGGCCGCCGGTCGCGCCCGGTGAGCCGGTGACGGAGGCGGTCGTGGGGGCCGCCGCCGCCCGGCTGGCCGTCCACGTGCTCACGCCGGTCGCTGTCGCGTGCGACGAAGGGCGGGCGCTGTCCGAGGACGCCGCGCCACGCCTGTCACAGCTCGTCTACCGGCCGACGGTGGACGCGGCCGCCACCGAGGGCGGGCTGCTGCGCCTCGGCGAGTGACCGGTCTCCAGACAGGCCGACGGCGCCGCGCTCAGCGACTCCGGTGCGACAGCACACCGGTGGCGCGAGCAGCGGCGCCGTAGGCTCCTGCACCCCCCGCAGGCTTTCTCGCCGGACGGCACGGCGGGATCACCCGGTACAACTGCCGCAGCCGGCCGCGCGTGACTACCCCGGCCCGCCGTTCACCCGTACGGGCGACGCCCGGCCGACGGTCACGGGCTCCTCGGCCAGGCGTGGCCGTGGCGGCTCACCGTCCGGGGCGATCCACGGCGCGTCCGGGCGCGGCGCGTCCGGGTCGGCGCGCCACGAGTGGCAGACCTTCGGCACCGCCACCGGGTAGATGGTCAGCGTCCCGTCCCGGGCGATGTGCATCCGCAGGAAGCTCTTGGCGTCCTCGATGCCCTGGGAGGCGAACAGCTCGTTGACGTTCACCCCGAACCGGGAGGCCACGAGGAGGTAGAGGGCGATCAGCTCGCAGCCGACCAGGCCCGCGACCGGCAGGTAGATCAGCCCGGCGGCCAGCAACGGCAGCGGCCACGGCAGGTCGTGGAACGGCAGCCGCAACCAGGCCAGCCCGCCGGCGATGCCCAGCCCGACGTGTGCGACGCCGTGCACCACCCCGGCGGTCAGGTATCTCGGGCCCCTCTTGGGGCCGCCGGTGGGCGTGTACGCCAGGCCGACCGCCGCCCCCAGCACCGCCAGCACGGTGGCGACCAGAGGGATGGTGACCAGCCGCGCCTCGACCTCGGTCAGCCGGATCGCCGCCCCGGCCACCGCCAGCATGAGCAGGGTATGGAGCACGCCGACCAGGGCCACGAAGCCGCGGTTGCGCCACGGCAGCCGGGCCAAGACGCCCCACGCCATCCGCCGGGACGTCCGCGCGTCCGGGTACCGGGCGGCCAGCCGGTAGTCGCGCCGCGGGCTGCACTTGCGGTCGATGCTCTCCCGCGGCGGGACCGTGATCTGCTCGGGGATGGTGTGGGTGGCGGTCAGGTACGCGCCCCCGCCGCCGCAGGTCACGAGCTGCCGCTCCGGGTGCTCGTACCGGGCGTAGTGGTGCGCGTCGCCGGAGATCATGAGCCGGACGTCGGCGCCCGTCGGGGCGATGATGCGCCGGATGAAGAAGTCCAGCGACCGGTAGGCGGTCGGGTCGGGCTTGGCCCAGGTGGGTTCCGGGGCGGCGATGATCACCTGGTCGCCGGGCCGCAGGTGCCTGGCCGCCTGGGAGAAGTACACGAGCTGGGGGTCGTCGAAGTAGGAGTCGACGGCCTCGTCGACGGCGAACAGCCACCACCGGTGGGGGAGCTGGACGGCGAAGTAGGAGCGGGTCTGCTCCAGCCGCCAGCCGCCCAGGTTGTCGGCCCGCTCGCCGGCGAACAGGCGCAGGAACGCCGTCAGGCCGTCGTACCAGTCGTGGTTGGCCGGCAGGGCGTACAGCGTGGGGGCCGGGCCGTCGGCCGGCGCCTGCGGCAGGGCGGCGGTGTACGGGCCCTTGGTCCGGTCCTCGTACGCCTGCATGCTCGCCAGCGGGTAGACCAGGTCCCCGCCCATGACCAGGATGTGGCCGCGGCGCAGCTCGTGGCCGTCGACGTTCAGGGTGGGCTGGGCGAGCAGCCAGGCGACGGTGTACGTGGCGTCGAACCCGTCGCCGAGGTCGGCGACGTAGTCGATCCACAGCTCGCCGTCCTCGCCGTCCTGACGGTGCCACCGGGCCGGCAGGGCACCCTGTAGCTCGCGCTTGTCCAGGTATGCGCCGAAGGTCATCGTCAGCGCCGTGCGCAGGCCGGTCCGCGCCAGGATCCCGGGCGCGAGCCACGCCACCGGGCGCTGACGGGTGAAGCCGAGCGAGCGGGGATCCAGCCCGGCCGGGCGGGGGGAGTCCATGCCCGGCACGCTAGTTGCCGAACGCCACATGCGCATCACGAGCGTCGGGTACCCGTCGATTCGGCGGGCCTCAGCCTCCGCTCCCGCTCCGCTCGGCGCCGCCGTGCGCCTGGCCTCGCCGCCAGCGCCGGACCAGCATGGCGGCGTAATGTGTCGGCGTGCCAGTGACCAGGTACCGCAGCGTGGAGGAGATGGGTCCGCCACCTGCGTCGGACTCGCCGGCCGAGAACCTCCGGGCCGCGTGCGAGCTGATGGAGCTGTGCTACCGCCTGCATCCGTGGCCGGTCCACCGCGGCGTGCGGCGCCTCCGCGGCGTGGACGCGCCGCCCGAACCGGTCCCGCCGACCGTACCCGCTCCGTAGGGCGTCGGCGATTGGACCGTGCCGCGTGCGGCGTCGCCCGGGCAGCCTGCCACCACGCGGGTGATTCGAGCCGCGCTACACTGGTCCGCGCTGCCGCCTTAGCTCAGTCGGTCAGAGCGGTGCTCTCGTAAAGCACAGGTCGTCGGTTCGAGTCCGACAGGCGGCTCCCAGGTCAGGGCCTTGATCCACAGATCAAGGCCCTTTCTCATGGAGCTATACGTGGAGCCAAGCATGATCGTCTGGGGATGAAGTTGGAGACTTCGGGGAAGAAGAGCAGGTACAAAGGCGTAGTATGGCGCCGGACCTCCGGTTGACACGGCCCTGCCCCACTCGGGAGCTACAAACTTGCTTGGGTCCACGACCTGAACCTATAACATTCGCCCCCTCTTCTTATAGGTTGCGTCCGGACCGCCAACCGTAGTTGGGGGTTACTCAGCGTCATGATGCGGCCCGCGGCTGCGCCGCGAACTCGAGGAGCGAGCGGGCGCGTTCACAGAGGCCTAGAACCGTGAGGAGGTGCGGGCGCGCTGCGGCTCGATGTCAGCGACACCCGATCGGACGATACAGCTCTCGGACAACGCGGCTCGGTCGGGGTGTTTGGGCCCTGGGCGCGAGTCCCGGATCTGTGTGCGGGACAGGACGTTGGAGGATCAAACTGGGATGATCGGACTCCGAGATGCCTCCTCGGCATGCACCGGATTGGGTGAAGTGGCTCCGGCTCCGCACGACACCCTTCAACCCGAGCGTGGCCCACCGCCGCAACTGTTACTGCTGATCTAGCAGAAACTGGCAGCACGGCCCCGGCGCTGCCAGGCTTGTCTGGGATTGGTCCGTTCAGGCCCGCCCGTCGCAGCTCCGGTTGCCCGCTCCAAGCCTGCTGCTAGGTTGTGCCAACCTGGTAGGAAGCAAGGGCCACGGTGCTGCTGGGTGCACCCCTCAGATGCCACGTAGGACGGGCAGCGTACCGGGTGCCAGGGGCAGCGCGTGGGCTGCAAGCTCGCGCGGGCTCAGCAAGAGTCGACTCCGTGCCGGCCTCTGGCCAGTGATCCGGCCCCCGGAGCGGGACCCCTAGCACAGCGTTTACGTACTGGGAGTTGTGGCCTACTCCGCTGAGTATGTATCCGGGAGAAGGACACCTGTCCCCCCGGGGCGGTGACGCAGATTGAGCGTCGCACGGGGTGGCGAAGCCTGGCCAACGCCCCGGCTGTCAGGGCTGAAGTCGCCGTGTCGTTCCGCTGCGCCGTCTGGCAAGCATGGCCTGACTTAGCTATGACCCCAGGTCCTCACGCTAGCTGGCGTGGATGACGCGTGCGATGACGGCGGTGGCGTCGTCGTGAGGCTTGCCGCGCCAGCGGGTGGGGTCGGGGTCGCTGTGCTCGGCTTGTCGCACGGCGTCGATGAGTGCGCGTGGACCACCTTCCCGCGTGGCGGCGAAGACTTGCGGCCAGGTCCAGCCGTAACGCTCGACCAGCCGCGTGACGCCGTCAGTGAACAGTCCAAGGGTGGTGACGTCGCGGGCGGGGATGCTGCCGGTCAGGGCTTGCTGTGCTGCCGCGGGGTCGGCGGCTGCGACCCAGAACCCACCGGGCCGGTTACGCACCCGGGCCACGTAGTCGGCGCGGTAACGGCGGACGTCCGTCACGACGATCGGACCGCCTTTCAACCGACCGAGGCGGTCGTCCGTGACGGACTCGGTGTCGCCGCTCGTGGTCTGCCAGGCGGCGGTGGCGTCACCGAGGACCAGCCAGTCGATCCGGCCGGGAGTGGCGCGGACAGCGGCGACGGTGGCGGCGGGCGTCAGCGGGTGGGTGAGATCGCAGCTGCCACCGTGATCTGCCGCGGTACGCCCGATCGCCGTGGCCAGCGCCTCGGTCAATGGCGTCTCGGGGCCGGTGGTGGCGATGGCGGTCCCCAGGTAGCTGCCCAGGCGGGCGACGAACCACGGTACGTCGTGGTGGCAGCCCACCTCCGATGCCGGATCACGGGAGGCACCGTCGAGGACGAGCGCCCACCCTGGCGCGGCCAGGTGGTAGTCCTCGCTGAGGTGGCCGGGAGCCGGTTCCGTGGCCACGGTCGCGTCCAGCACGTGCCCTTCTCCAGGAGCAATCCGGATCAGGAGACTCGTCGTCCCAGGTGACCACGTCACCAGCGACGATGGCCAGCATGGCCCCCTGACCACCGCCTACGCTACCGATCGGCTGGCCGGGGTTTCACGAGTTCGAGCACCTCGTGGAGGAGGGCAGCATGGCCGGGCGCTCGCCGTCGTCCGTCTTCGCCATGGCCCGGCTGCCGGCATGTGCGGACGGGAGTCGCCCCGGTCGGTGCACTCACCGGGGGCGTCGTCGGTAGCATCGATGGCCTGCCGACCGTGTTCTTCACCAGCGTCATATTGTGTCTGCTCACGGCGGGCCCGCTCATGCGGTACATGCTCCCGACGCCCTGACCCGGGAGCTGGGTCACCGCGTGTGGGCTGGTGACGACCGCGTAGGCCGGGGCTCCGAAGCGCGGAAACTTCGATCACCCCGGCCCGGAAGGTAGTTTCCAGTATCGGCAGACATATGTCACGGCGGTTCACGAAGCATCCGAAGCTGACACGGTCGGATGATCGCGCCTACCGACATGTCCAGCTCGCGCTGCCTGTCCTGCGCTGCCGAGCCTGGCTTGCGTAAGCGTCTACCGGTACCAGTAGTTGCACTTCGCGGCGCCGTAGTTGTAGCCCCAGAGCCTGTTGTCCATCACAAGGGGACAGTGCTTGGTCACCTCTACCCACTTGGTGTAATGGCTCGGCTGACCAGGGTAGTAGACGTAGTGGCGGTAATACGAGGCGTGACCGGGCGACACCACCACGGTGTGGCAGTCCCTGTACGTCCTCTTGTATGTCCACCCGCCTATGACCTTGAACTGAATGTTCGTGTATCCGCCAGCGTAGAACTCTGGCGAGATGTACTCGCCGAGCCAAGGATTCGTCCGAACCCAGCCGGTATCCTCACAGATCGCTTGGGGTTCTACGTCTTCGACCGCTCCCGCGGGCGACGCCATGCCGACGGCACCAAGGACCAGCGCCAGTCCCAGGAACGTGCCGAGTGCCCGACGTGCGCTCGGCGCGATGATGGCCATGTGCGGCTCCCCTCTTTCCGCGAACGTGGAAGGTGGTTCCGTCGTCACGTCCGGCGGCAACCACCTCCATCAAGGACGTTAAATGGATGTTAACATTGAGAGAGATCAAAGACCATGCGGCGACGCAAGCTCGCGAGACCGGCGGCTCATGCTCGTGGGGGGCACTTGAGCTGATCATGTCGTGAGAGGTGCGGCACGCGGACCTCCGGGCGGCCCAAGGACAGATCGAACCACACCAATGCGCCGGCATTGATGGTTCAGTCATCCCCTGACCGGCAGCGTCCCGACTCTCGACAGACCGTCGGCTTCTGCACGCAGGACATGGCGCCACGGGAGGAGCAGGGAGCTGCCCACCAGCACCACCGCGGTGATGGCCAGGGCACCGCGAACGCCCACCAGCTCGGCGAGCAGACCTCCAGCGAGGATGAACAAGGGCTGGACGGTCTTGGCGGTCATGGGCCAGGCTGCGCCCACCCGGGCCATGTGGTCGCGACTGATCAGCCTCATCCGGCAGGTTGCGAAGACCGGGTTGGAGATACCTGCCGACAGCATCAGGAGGAACTCCGACCCGAGGACGATCGCAAGGCCACCCAGGCCCGGCGGACTGAGAGGGATCACGGGCATCCAGAGAGTCCGTGACACGCCTGCCAGCAGGAGAACGCGCCGTTCGCCGAGGCGCCTCACCAGGCACGTCGAGGCGCTGGAGCCGATGACACCACCGACCGCTGGTATGCCCAGGGCGAGGGCGTACCCCCAGGGCGAGGGCGTACCCCCAGGGCGCCAGCTCCAGATCGCGCAGCATGAAGAGCGCCAGGAGCGGTGCGGCGAGGGTGATGCAGCCGCCGAACACCATGGCATTCCAGAACAACGCGCGTAGTGGTGGCAGCTTGTGAATGTACCGCCGGCCACCATTGCCGGTCGCTTCCGTCGACGCTCGACCAGGGGACCCGCCGGAAGCGACAGCACGGCAGCTACCCCGCCGAGGGCGATCATCACCGTTACCTGGGAGGTGGTGGCGTCGAGCACCAGGATCGCGACCAGCGAGATCACGCCGGCACCCGTGGCGGTCCCGAAGCCACTCGTCGCGGCCGCAGACCACAGGATCCGAAACGAGGGTCGCGCCCACGGGCCATATCCCGGCCCAAGCCCGCTACGTCTCTTCGATGCCAAGCCCCAACCCGCAGATGGCAGGGTACTTCCGCGTACCGGATCCACCATCCGGGACGCACGCTCGCGCGGGACCTCAGCTAGCGCGGCGTCACGTACCGGGCGTCGTGGCCCACTCCGCTGAGTACGTAGCCGGGACAAGCACACTTGGGTCCGGCACGACACTCCGCGGGAGATGTAAAGAAGGTCGGCTCAAACCTATGTTTCGAAGCCGGGGGCCTCGCGGCGGGAACCCGTACGCAGCCCGCCCGCGGCCGACGGGACCCCCGACAGCCCGCACCACCCGAGCGGGCGTCAGGCACCGGCCAGTCTGGAGACGACCTGGTCGAAACCGGTCTCCCGGCCGTCGAACACGGTCAGGTACGAGACCCCGAAGCGCTCCCGGAGCTCGATGATCCGCTCACAGATCGCGTCGACCGTGCCGAACAGCAGGAACGGGCTCTCCAGCGCCGTCTCCATCGGGATGACCTCGCCGACGAGGCCCGCGGCGGTACCGGCGGGGTCGTCGGTCACGTGCGCGTGCTGGATCAGCAGGCTCAGCTCCAGGTCCGGGAAGCGGTCGCCGGCGCGCAACCGCACGTGCTCTACCCGGTCGGCGAGGCCGGCGGTGGTGAAGAACGAGTAGTCCCCGAGCGGCGGCGCGGTGAACCCGGTGAACTGGACGATGTCGGCGCCCGCGGCCGCGACCGCGAGCATCCGGTCGCCGTTGCCGCCGGCCATGAGCGGCACCGACCGTCCCTGCGGCGGAAGCGGCTCCAACCTGAACCCGGCCAGCCGGCCCGGCCCCGGCTCCTCGGTGACCGTCTCGCCGCCGAACAGCCGGGGGAGCACCTCCAGAGCCCGGGCCACCTCCCGGATCCGCGCGCCGGCGCGGTCGAACGGCAGCCCGACCGACCGCACCTCCTCCTCCGCGTACCCGGCGCCGATCCCCAGCTCGAGCCGCCCGCCGCTGATCACGTCGACGGTGGCCGCCTCCTGCGCCAGCAGCCCGAGCGGCCGGAACGCGATGTTGATGACCTGCGTACCCAGCCGCAGCCGTTCGGTGACCGCGGCCGCGGCGGCCATCGCCGGCAGCGGCGCCGGCATCCCGGTGTGGTCGGGGAACAGCAGCGTGGCGTACCCGGTGTCCTCCGCCCGGCTCGCCACCTCGCGCACGTCCCCGTCGCCGCGCCAGACCAGGCCGAACCGGAACTCGCGCATTCGAGCAGTGTCACCGCGGCCGCCGTCCGCGTCCACCGTGTTCGCCCTACGCGTACGCTGGCCGCGTGCCCGAGGGACACACGATCCACCGGCTGGCCGCCCGGCACCGCGAGCTGTTCGCCGGCGACCGGGTCCGGGCCGCCAGCCCGCAGGGGCGCTTCGCCGACGGGGCGGCCCGCCTGTCCGGACGGGTGGTGCGCGACACCGAGGCGTACGGCAAGCACCTGCTGCACCACTTCGAGGGCGACCTCAGCCTGCACGTCCACCTGGGACTCTACGGCCGGTTCCACGACGGCCCGGTGCCGGCGCCACCGCCGGTCGGGCAGGTGCGGCTACGGCTGGAGGGCTCGCGGCACTTCCTGGACCTGCGCGGACCGGCCGCGTGCGAGCTGTTCGACCCGGCACTGGTGGCGGCCCTGCGGGACCGCCTCGGCGCCGACCCGCTGCGCGACGACGCCGACCCGTCCCGGCCGTACCGGCGGATCTCCCGCAGCCCGACCCCGCTGGCCAGCCTGCTGCTGGACCAGTCGGTGGTCGCCGGCACCGGCCTCATCTACGTCACCGAGGTGCTGTTCCGGGCCGGGCTGCCGCCGACCCTGCCCGGTCGGGAGCTCACCGCCGCCGCGTGGGAGGAGCTGTGGCACGACCTCAGGGCGCTCATGAAGGACGGGTTCGCCACCGGCCGGATCGACACCGTACGCCCGGAGCACACACCCGAGGCGATGGGCCGCCCGCCCCGGGTCGACCGCCACGGCGGGGAGGTGTACGTCTACCGCCGCGCCGGCCAGCCGTGCCTGGTGTGCGGGACACGGGTACGCCGGGGCCAGCTCGCCGGCCGCCACTCGTACTGGTGCCCGCGCTGCCAGCGGGGTCCACGGTGAGCGGCGCGCTGCTCGGCTCGGGCCGGGAGGCCGACGTGTACGCCGCCGGACCCGGCCGGGTCCGGCGGCGTTACCGGGACGGCCGGGACGTCACCGACGAGGCGGCGGTGATGGCGTACCTCCACGGCCTCGGTTACCCGGTGCCGGAGGTGTACGAGGCAGCCGGCGCCGACCTGGTCATGGAGCGGGTCGACGGGCCGACACTGCTGCGGGCGCTGGCGGCCGGCGAGGTCGGACCCCGGGAGGCGGGGCGGCTGCTGGCCGACCTGCACACGCGCCTGCATGCCCTGCCCGCCCGGACCTCGACCGACCCCGCCGACCGGGTGCTGCACCTGGACCTGCACCCGGACAACGTCATCCTGGCCGCGCGTGGACCCGTGGTGATCGACTGGGTCAACACCACCGAGGGACCGCCGGACCTGGACGTGGCCCTGTGCGCGCTCATCATGGCGGAGGCGGCGAGCGGCTCGTACGTGCCGCCGGAGCTGGCCGGCCCGGCCGCGGAGCTGCTGCGGGAGTACCTGGCCCGGGTGGGCGGGGATCCGGTGGCGTACCTCGACCGGGCGGTGGCGCGGCGGTCGGCCAACCCCTTCCTCACCCGGGAGGAGGTCGCCCGGCTGGACGCCGCCGCGGCACTGGTCCGGTCGTCCGCTCCCGCGGCCGGGTCGTCCGCCGCCCCTGCCGGGTGACCCGGCACCGGCTGATCAGCCCGTGGCCGGTCCCACGTGCGCGACCAGCCAGTCCCGCAGCGGCGCGCTCACACGCAGGAACTCCACCACCCGGTCCCGCGCCGCGGGCGTACCCAGCCACGGCTCCACCGGCCACTGCCGCCACGCCACCAGCCCGCGGTAGCGCAGCAGCTCGATTTGCGGGTGGTCGCGGGGGTAGCCGCGGGGTGCGGTGCGGAGCCGGTCGTGGCCGCCGACCTCGATGCCCTGCGCGCGGATGTCGGCCACGAGCGCCCGCAACCGCTCGCCGGTCACGTCGTCGGCCACCGCGCGCCGGTACCGGTCGAGCTGGCCGGAGTCCATGTGCCACATGCCGTTGCCGGCGGCCAGGCCGTTGGCGGACAGCTGCACGTACCCGCCGCGTTGCAGCCAGGCGGCGATGTGGTCCTTGTACGGTGACCTGTCGGCACTGAACCGCACGTCCCGGTACGGGCGGTAGATCTTCCCCGGTCCGAACTCGGGCTCGAGCTCGGCCAGCAGCTCCTCCATGGGTGCCCGCACGTCCCGCTCGTAGACCTCCTTGTGGGCCAGCCAGTAGGTCCGCGAGTTGTCGGCGGCGAGACCCTCGTAGAACTCCAGCGCCTCGGCCGGCCAGCCGGTGAACGCCATGACCACCCCCAGCATCGACACGGGCAGTGTGGCACGCCGCCGGAAACGCTGGTGCCCGGCTGGTCGGCCGGTGCTAGCCTGCAGCCATGGACTCCTGAGGCTCCCGCACGCCGTCCAGCCCGGCAGCCCGCATCCCGCCCGGCCCGGGCAGCGCGCATCGCTGGACGCGCCGCCGTCCCGCGCGTCATCTGACCGGTCGCCAGCGTCAGGAGGTGCCCCGTGACCGACCAGGAACCCACCGAGAATGCGAAGGCCGAGCCCGATCCGCCCCTGAACCGGGCGGCGCGGCGCGCTCTGCGCCGCGGCAAGAACCTCACCTCGCGGTCGCTGGCGGGCCCGGGCGTCGCCACGCCCGCTCCACGCAACCAGGTGGCGGCCGTGCGCCGGCGTGCGGGCCGGCGCGGCAACCGGTAACACCGCCGCCCGCCGCACCGGTCAGGTCACCGGCCTCACCGGTCGCGAGGCCACCGGTACGAGATGAACCGCGTCACTGGTACGAGATGAACCGCGGTGACGGCTCCACGGCGACCGTCTCGGCCGGGGTGAGCGTCGGCTGGTCCTCGTCGTAGAAGTTCTTCCATCCCCACCACACGTCGGGGGCGTCGACGTGCAGCGCGCGCCAGGTCTCGTGCTTCTGGCCGGGCGTACCGAAGCCGTCGGCGTGGATCATGATGGCGAGCTCGTCCCGGCTGGTGTCGAGGTCCGCCCGGTTCGTGATCATCGTCAGCGTGAACTGGTGGATCACCAGGAGCTTCTGCGGCAGGTCGTACCGGTCGGTAAGGTCGGCCAGCCAGGTCACGACCTGGTTGACCTCCGCGGTGTCCACCGAGCCGATCTGCACCATGTGGCGCTGGCCGGGCGCGAGCCGCCACTCCGGGTCCAGCGCCAGCCCGACGTGCGGCTCACGCAGCAGCTCCTCGTACTCCCGGGCCTGGGTGAGGAAGTCGGTGTGTCCCGGCTGCAGGTCCAGCACCACGTAGATCCCGGCCTCCCGGGCCGCGTCGATCCACGGCCACAGGTCCTCCACGGGGGTACGGCGGGAGTAGTCCCCGGCCGGGCCGGCGGAGGCGGACGCGATCGTGGTGATGATCTCGAACGCCGGCACGACCGGTTCGTCCACCAGGGACTGGTACTCGCCGGCCAGCCGGGTGGCCCGCTCGACGGTCGCGGCCAGTCCCTGCTCGCCCAGTGCCCCCAGCGCGGTGTTGCCGGGATGGCCGTAGAGCGCGACCAGCCGCCGGCCGGGGAAGACCACCTGGCCGCCGCCGGGCAGTTGCACCCCGGTGACGGCCACCTCGAGGCGACCGGCGAGGCGCTCCGCCGGCCCGAACCCGGCGCCGAGGGCGACCGTGTGGGTCGGTGGCCGCTGCGACAGCGCGGCGATGAGCTCGGGGTCCGTCCGCGGGTCCGCGGTGGTCGTGGTCAGCACCCGGGCACCCGCCGCGCGGGCGGTGGCCAGCGCCGCGGTCGTGGACTCGAGCTCCTGGGCGATGACGGTGACCGTCTCCAGCGGCCGGGGACGGGTGAGCCTGGGCAGGTCGGCCGGCTCCACGCCACCGCCGAAGGTCAACACCGTGGTGGGGGCGAGCCGTTCCACCTCGCTGTCCACCATGGCCGCGACCTCGGCGGAGCCGCCCGACCCGCCATCCGCCCCGGCCCCGCGGACCTCGTCGCCGTCCTCGCGCTCCGGTGACGGGGTCAGCAGCAGCGGTACGCCGAGCTCGGTGGCGGCCTTGGCGGCGGCCACCCAGCTGGCCGGGTCGGACTCGTCGGCGAGTACCACCGCGGGCGCCCGCTCGTAGAGGACGCGGCTCATCGCCACGGCCAGCTCGGCCGGGTCGCCGTCCAGCACGGTGACGGTCTGCGCGGGCGGCCGGGTCAGCGCAGGTGGGGTCGGGTCCCGGTCGGTCCCGCATCCGGTCGCGGCGAGCGTCGCCGCGAGCACGGCCACCTTGGCGCGGTGACGGCGCATGGTCGGGTCTCCATCCCTGTCCGCGGGGTGGACCCACACGGTAACAGCCGGGATGAGCTGCGGGAATGGGGCGCGCTGGCGGTCCTCCGCCCGGGTGCGCCGGTTCGCCGCCGGCGAAGCCGGGACCGCGGTTCATTCCAGGCCGTCGCGGGCAAGACCGCGACCGCGGTTCATTCCAGGCCGTCGCGGAACCCGTCCCGCCAGCTCGGGTAGGCGAGTGTCCGGTCCAGCTCCGACCGGGCCTTCGCGTTCGGTCCCCGGCCGCTCCGACATCCCGGGCGCCCCGCGCCCAACTGCGGCGACCGTGTCGCCCCGGCAAGGAAGATCCGTATGGTCAGCCCCTTTCCGGCCGCGGTTGCGGCGACGTCGACACAGCGATGACCGGCGACGCCAGAAGGAACAGCGGTGACCGGCGACGCCGGAACAGACGCCAGAACGTCAGAAGGTCTGCAGCGGGAACACCTCGAACGCCACCGCGTACCGGCAGCCGAGCCGGTTGCCGGCCTGACGGCAGATGGATTCGAGGAACTCCTCGGGATCGAAGGTGCCCGATCCGAGCCCGGCCAGGTACTGCTCGTGCGCCTGCAGCGACGCCACGCCCTTGTCGAACGTGTCGGTGACGTCCACCCCGTGCCGGGCGCGCGGCGAGTTGGCCGCCCAGATCTCGCGGACCTTGCCCCACGGCTCCAGCCCTTCGGCCAGCAGGTCGGTGAACACCCACCGGTTGCCGGCGTCGCGGACGCCGTCGAGCACCGCCCGGCCGGCGGCGATGTGGTCAGCCTGGTTGAGGGCCGTGGCGTCGTCCCAGGTGTCCCGGACGTTGGACGTGATGACTACCTCCGGCCGGTGCCGGCGCACGGCGCGCGCCACCGCCTTGCGTAGCGGCAGGCCGTACTCGAGCACGCCGTCGGGGAACCCGGCGAACTCCACCTCGTCCACACCGACCACCGCGGCGGACGCGCGCTGCTCCTGCTCGCGCAGCGGGCCGCTGCGCTCCGGCGGGATCCCGTCGATGCCCGCCTCGCCGCTGGTGAGCAGGACGTAGACGATGTGCTTGCCCTGGCCGGTCCAGCGGGCGATGGCCGCGGCGGCACCGAACTCCAGATCGTCGGGGTGGGCGACGATGGCCAGCGCCCGCTCCCACTCCTCGTTGAGCGGCTCCAGCGGAGCCGGCGTGCTGATCTCTGACATGTCCACATCGTCGCACCATCCGCCACCGGCCGCCCGTCGGCCGGGTCCGCCCCGCCGGCCGGCGGCTCGCGGCGCTAGGGCTAGTGCTGGCGGCGGTAGAAGACCAGCTCGAAGATGGGGCGGCCCTGCGCGACCGCCTTCTGCTCGTACCTGGTCCGCGGCCGGTGCGGCTGCCGGGGCGCCCACCCGTCGTACCGGTTGGCCAGCTCCGGGTCGTTCTCCAGCGTCTGCCGCATCACCGCCGCGTAGTCCGGCCAGTCGGTGACCGCGTGCAGCACACCGCCGGGCGCGAGCCGGGAGCGCATGAGCGCCACGTGGGCGGGCTGGAACAGGCGGCGCTTGTGGTGCCGGGTCTTGGGCCACGGGTCGGGGAAGAACGCGTGGATGGCGGCCAGGCTGCCGGGGGCGATCCGCTGTTCGAGCAGGTCCAGGGCGTCGCCGTGGGCGACCCGGAGGTTGGTCAGGCCCCGCTCCTCGATCAGCAGCAGCAGGTTGGCGACGCCGGGGGCGTGGACCTCGGCGGCGAGGTAGTCCCGGTCGGGGTCGGCCGCGGCCATCTCGGCGGTGGCGTCGCCCATGCCGGACCCGATCTCCAGCACCAGCGGGGCGTGCCGGCCGAACAGCTCGGCGGGGTCGAGCGGCCCGCCGTGGACGTCGACGCCGTAGACCGGCAGCAGCCGGGCGAGCGCCTCCCGGCGGCGGGTACGCAGGCGTCCGCGTCTGCCGTAGTAGGTCTGGACGCGGGTGCGGCGCTGGTCGAGCGTGGTCATCCCGCCTCCAGGGTACGGGCGGCGTCGATGACCGATATACCGGTATGGCCCTGATCGAGGTGTTACGTCGTGTATACGTGGTGGGAGGCAGGACGGATCAGGGGGAGGCGCGGGCATGAGGTGTGTGAGGACAGGCGCCGCGCTCGCCGTGGTGGCGGTGGTGGCGCTCCTGGCGACCGGCTGCGCCCGCGGGGACGGGGGCGCGATCGGCGCCGACCCGTCGCCGCGGGACCCACGGTCGCCCGGGACGACCGCGACCCCCACCGGCTCCGTCACCGCCTCGCCGCGGGGCACGCCCGCCGAACGCTCACCGGGCGAACAGAACCCGGCCCCACCGTCGCAGCGGGCGGCGCCGGGCGGCGACGACGAGGCCGGACAGCGGGTCCGGGTCAGGCTCGTCGACTACCGCATCGACATGCCGACCTCGTTGCGCGCCGGCACCTACACCTTCGTGATCGAGCAGGCCGGCAACCACCCGCACGCGCTGGCGATCCAGGGGCCGGGCGTGGACGAGGAGAGCGACGTGATCGAGCCGGGCGGTCGCAGCGCGGAGATGACCGTGACCCTGCGGCCGGGCACGTACGAGGTGTGGTGCCCGGTGGGCAACCACCGCGCGATGGGCATGGAGCTCACGCTCCAGGTGAGGTGACCCGGGCGGGGTGGCGTCGCACGTGACCCTGGTCGGGGTGACGCAGCCGACACACGTACCCATACCTGGTGGGGGTATCGTGTGGGCATGGCCGACACCACCGCGACCCCCACGCCTCCGGGCCACCACCGGTACTGGTACGCCGACAACAAGCAGGCTCTGCTCAGCCGGCTGCGCCGGATCGAGGGGCAGGTCCGGGGCGTGTACCGGATGGTCGACGAGGACGCCTACTGCATCGACGTGCTGACCCAGATCTCCGCCGCCACGCGTGCGCTCCAGGCGGTCGCCCTCGGGCTGCTCGAGGGCCATCTCGCGCACTGCGTGGTCGACGCCGCCCGGCAGGGCGACCCGTCGGCCAAGGTGAAGGAGGCCAGCGACGCCATCGCCCGGCTGGTGCGCTCGTAGCGCGCCGGCGCATCCCGGTCCTTGCCTGAGGAGTGCCCATGTCCGTCACCACGACCTACCGGGTCACCGGCATGACCTGCGGTCACTGCGAGCAGGCGGTGACCGCGGAGCTGTCCCGACTGCCCGGCGTCCGCCAGGTGCGGGTCGACCTCGCCACCGGTGACGTCACCGTCACCTCCGACGCGCCGCTGCCCATCGACGAGGTCCGCATGGCCGTGGACGAGGCCGGGTACGAGCTGGCCGGCCAGACGGCATGACCGGCCGGCCAGACGGTACGGCCGGCCGCGGCGTGACGACCGACGCCACCGACCTGCGGCTGGTCGAGCTGCGCGTGGGCGGGATGACCTGCGCCGCCTGCGCGGCCCGGGTGGAGAAGAAGCTCAACCGGCTCGCAGGCGTCACCGCCACCGTCAACTTCGCCACCGGCACGGCCCACGTGCGCGCACCCGCCGGCGTCTCGGTGGACGACCTGGTCCGGACGGTCGAGGCGACCGGCTACACGGCCACCCTGCCGCCCCCGGAGGAGGCGGGGGAGGGGGACGAGCCACCGGCCGAGCGCGTGCTGCGGACCCGGCTGGTGGTCAACGCGCTGCTCACCGCGCCCCTGCTCGTGCTCACGATGGTGCCCGCAACCCAGTTCCGGTACTGGCAGTGGGTCGCGCTGGCGCTGGCCACCCCGGTGGTGACCTGGGGGGCCTGGCCGTTCCACCGGGCGGCCCTGGTCAACGCCCGGCACGCCACGGCCACCATGGACACCCTCATCTCCCTGGGCGTGGTGGTGGCGTACGGGTGGAGCGTGGTCGCCCTGCTGGTCGGCGGGGCCGGCGAACCCGGCATGCGGATGCGGTTCACGCTGCTCGCCGAGCCGGGTGCCGCGACCGGGCACCTCTACCTGGAGGTTGGTGCCGCCCTGACCACCTTCCTCACCGTCGGGCGGTGGTTCGAGGCCCGGGCCAAACGCCGCGCCGGCTCGGCCGTGCGCGCCCTGCTCAACCTCGGTGCCAGGGACGCCACGCTGCTGCGCGACGGCGTCGAGGTACGGGTGCCGGCCGCGGCGCTGCGGGTCGGCGACCTGTTCGTGGTGCGGCCGGGCGAGAAGGTCGCCACCGACGGGGTGGTGGTCGAGGGGACCTCCGCGGTGGACGCCAGCATGCTCACCGGCGAGAGCGTGCCGGTGGAGGTGGGGCCCGGCGACCCGGTCGTGGGCGCCACGGTCAACGCCGGTGGCCGGCTGGTGGTCAAGGCCACGCGGGTCGGGGCCGACACCCAGCTCGCCCAGATGGCGCGGCTGGTCACCCAGGCGCAGTCCGGCAAGGCGCCGGTCCAGCGGCTGGCCGACCGCGTCTCCGGGGTCTTCGTACCCGCGGTGATCGTGGTGTCGGCCGCCACGCTGGTCGGCTGGCTGCTCGCCGGTGCCGGGTCCCGGTTCGCGCTCACCGCCGCCGTGGCGGTGCTCATCATCGCCTGCCCGTGCGCGCTGGGGCTGGCCACCCCCACCGCCCTGCTGGTCGGCACCGGCCGGGGCGCCCAGCTGGGCATCCTCATCAAGGGACCGGAGGTGCTGGAGTCCACCCGGCGCATCGACACCGTGGTGCTGGACAAGACCGGGACGGTCACCACCGGACAGATGGCGGTCGTCGGCACCGCACCCGCGGCCGGCACCTCCGCCGGCGAGCTGCTGCGCCTGGCCGCCGCGGTGGAGCACGCCTCCGAGCACCCGATCGCCCGGGCCGTGGTGGCGGCCGCCGCTGGCCCCCTGCCCGCCGTGACCGACTTCCGGGCCCTGCCCGGCCTCGGGGCGGAGGGCACGGTGGCCGGCCGCCGGGTGCTCGTCGGCCGGCGACGCCTGCTGGCCGGGCGCGGCATCGACGTGCCCGCGGTGGCGACCGACGGGCGCACCCCGGTCGCGGTCGCCGTGGACGGTGCCTACGCCGGGACGGTCCTCGTCGCCGACACCGTCAGGCCGGGCGCGCCGGAGGCGGTCGCCGCGCTGCGCCGGCTCGGTCTCACCCCGGTGCTGCTGACCGGGGACACCGCGGCGACCGCGCGCGCGGTCGCCGCCGAGGTGGGCATCGACGAGGTGATCGCGGAGGTGCTCCCCGCGGACAAGGTGGCGGTCGTGCGCCGCCTGCAGGACCAGGGCCGGGTGGTGGCGATGGTGGGCGACGGCGTCAACGACGCCGCCGCCCTGGCCGCCGCCGACCTGGGGCTGGCGATGGGAACCGGCACCGACGCCGCGATCGAGGCCTCCGACCTGACCCTGGTCCGCGGCGACCTGGCCGCGGTGCCGCAGGCGATCCGGCTCTCGCGCGCCACCCTCGCCACCATCAAGGGCAACCTGTTCTGGGCGTTCGGGTACAACACCGCGGCGATCCCGCTCGCCGTGGCCGGCCTGGTCTCGCCGGTGCTCGCCGCCCTCGCGATGGCGCTGTCCAGCGTCGCCGTGGTCACCAACAGCCTGCGCCTGTTCCGCTTCGACCGTCGTGGGTGAGGGGCCGGCGTGGGTGAGGGCGTGGTCGCGCTCAGCGTGTGTCTGTCCCGCCTGGACGACCGTCACCGCCGGGGATCAGGTGTGTGTCGTCCCCGCCTACATACTGGGAGGAGTAGCCCACAACGCCCAGTATGTAACGAGGCGAAGGGCACCCATTGTCCGGCGCGCCCAGGCACCGGCCGGACGGCAGGGCGTGCGCCGGCGGAGGAGGATCGCCCCATGAGCCGTCAGGATCCGGCCGGCGAGATCGGCAGGGTACTGCGCCTCACGCGGGAGCGGAAGGGCCTGTCGCAGGCGCGGTTGGCGGCGCGGGTCGGCGCGAGCCAGCAGTGGCTGTCGAAGCTCGAGCGCGGCACTGCGAATCCCACGCTTGCGGACGTGGAACGGTTCTTCACCGGTCTCGGGCTGCGGCTGCGGGTCGAGGCGGTTCCGCTGGCGGAGTCGGCCACCGATCCCGACCCGGCGCCCGACCTGGACGACGACGAGCGGGACGCGATGGTGTCCGGGTACGGCTACCTCCTACGGAGGCTGCATGACGTTCCGTGCCTGGTCGGGGGCAGGTTGGCGGCGCTGGCGCACGGGTTGCCGGTCCAGGTCGACCGGTTGGATCTGATTGTGGCGCACCAGGACCGGAACACCTTCGCCGAGGCGCTCAAGCGGTGTGAGGCGCTGCGGTGGAGCGAACGGTGGCGGGAGTTCTGTGACCTGGTGCCGGCGGATCAACCGGGGCCGATGCGGTGGCGCGTGGCCGGGCTGTGGGAGCTGCGGGTGGCGCTGGTCGACGAGCTGCCGCCGGCGGTACGGCTGACTCTGGGCGACCTCGAGCTGGTGACCCCGCCCCTGCCGTGGCTCGCCGACCACGATCCCGACCTCGCCGGTCTGCTGTCGCGGCTGGAGGCCGTAGGGTGGAGCCGTGGCCGAGCTTGACCTGCTGCGCGCAGACGACCTGCTGACCGACGAGGAGCGCCAGATCCGGGACGTGGTCGCCCGGGTCGTGGACGAGCGGATCCGACCGCACGTGGCGCAGTGGTACGAGGACGGCGCGGCGCCGGTGCGGGACCTCGCGGTCGAGTTCGGCAAGCTGGGCCTGCTGGGTATGCACCTGACCGGCTACGGCTGCGCCGGGGCGGGCGCGGTCGCGTACGGGGTGGCCTGCCGGGAGCTGGAGGCGGGCGACTCCGCCGCGCGGTCGCTGGTGTCCGTGCAGGGGTCGCTGGCGATGTACGCGATCTGGCGGTACGGGTCCGAGGAGCAGAAGCGGGCCTGGCTGCCGCGGATGGCGGCCGGCGAGGCGATCGGCTGCTTCGGCCTGACCGAGCCGGACCACGGCTCCGACCCGGCGTCCATGGCCAGCCGCGCCACCCGCACCCCCGGCGGCGACTGGATCCTGACCGGCTCGAAGATGTGGATCACCAACGCGCCGGTCGCGGACGTGGCCGTGATCTGGGCCCGGGTGCCCGATGAGGGGATCGCCGGGTTCGTCGTACCGATGGACACGCCCGGGGTGAGCGCGCGGGAGATCCGGCACAAGCTGTCGCTGCGGGCCTCGTCCACGGGTGGGATCACCCTCGACGAGGTACGGCTGCCGGCCGACGCCCGGCTGCCGGAAGCGCGCGGGCTGCGGGCGCCGCTGTCGTGCCTGACGCAGGCCCGCTACGGCATCGTGTGGGGGGCGCTCGGTGCCGCCCGTGACTGTCTGGCCACGGCGGTCGACTACGCGCGCAGCCGGGTCCAGTTCGGACGACCGATCGGCGCCTTCCAGCTCACCCAGGCCAAGCTCGCCGACATGGCGGTGGAGCTCGCCAAGGGACAGTTGCTCGCCCTGCACCTGGGGCGGACCGCCGAGGCCGGCGAGCTGGACCCGGTGATGGTCAGCGTCGGGAAGCTCAACAACGTCCGGGAGGCGCTGGCGGTCGCGCGGCAGTGCCGCACCATCCTCGGGGCGAACGGGATCAGCGGGGAGTACCCGGTGATGCGCCACGCCAACAACCTGGAGAGCGTGCTCACCTACGAGGGCACCTCAGAGGTGCACCAGCTGATCATCGGCGAGCGCCTCACCGGCGAGTCGGCCTTCGCCTGAACCCCCTCGCCTGCACCCCTTCGCCTGCACCCTGGACCCTTCGAGGCGACCCCGCGGGAGCCCTCGCGGGTGGCGGGCGGCCGCGACCGGCGCCACACAGGTCCGTCCCCGCCGCGGGGCGTGGACCGTCCCGCGCGGCCGGAAGACGGGGCGCGACCGGCCGGCGCGCCGCCGCCCGCCCCGGCGTACGTAGCCCCGGGTACGCGTACCGCGACGGTACGCGGCTGTGGGCTCGCTGGGCGGTAGCTGTGTCTTTCCTCCTGTATCCGCTCTCACATGAGCGTGGGCAGCTTTCGTCTGGTACGCCCGGCTATCCTCGCTCGTGACATCGCCCTGCCGGCGGCTGGCGGGGCGGCATCCGGACGGTGTCCACACCATGCTGGTCCGGTCCGGCCGAGCCTCCACGGAAGACGGTGATGATCGACACGCGTGGTTCCGAACACGCCCCGAGCCCCGACTACGTTCGCAGCGCCCGCGCGGACCTCCTGATCGGGCGCCTCTACCGCAGAGTGGTGCCCGCCCGCGTGAGGAAGCACCTGCGTCGCTCCACGAGCCCGGAGGTCCGCCAGATGGTCCGGCTGCGCGCCGGCAGGGTCGTGGCGAGTCTCGCCCGCGCCGCGGAACCCGCGCGGGTCGCCCCGGTGGCGTCCCGCCGCCGCGGCGCCGAGGTGGTCGCACCGTGGAAGGGGCGCTCCGTCCTGGCCGAGGAACGCTCGGACCTGTCACCGCTGTCGGCGATGCGCCACAACCTGGACGTGGTGCGCGACGCGCTGGACGGTGCCGGTGTGCCGTACTTCCTCGTCCGGGGCCCGGAGGCGGTCCGCTTCCGGGTCGCGGTCCCGGCCGACCACCGCGTCGCCGTGGCGGAGGCACTGGCGCATGCCGCCCGGCACCGGTCGCTCTACGTCCAGGGCCTGGAGCAGGGCGGACCGCCGAGGCGGGCCAACAGCCGGGCGATCCGCGCCGCCACCGGCGACGACTACCTGCGGGTGGTGCAGTTCCAGACCGATCCCACCCGCTGCCTGACCCTCGGTCCCGGAGCGGGTTGCGAGATCGAGTTCTGGCGGCGGGAGGGGTCGAGCCTCGTCGCCCCCCGCCCCAACCTGTGCACCGACGCCGTACCCGTCGACGAGCCGACGGTCCCGGTGGCGGAGCCGGTGCTGACG